>DATFDT010000031.1:0-22611 GCA_035251975.1 Pyrinomonadaceae bacterium
GCGAGCGGGTCAAGATCGCTGCCCTCTCGATCGAAGACCCGCAGCCTCAGGATCGTGGAACTGTTGAGCGTACCAAGCATTTACCACGCCTTATTTCAGACCTAACAACTTCCAAAGGGCCAGCAAACAACCCTTCCTGTCTTCAGGTCGTGGTCCGGTTTCTCCCGCGCCTTTAGGCGGCTGAATCGGATCTTCCGGTATGCGATCCTGACCCTTTTCGACGGCCTGCACGATCACTTTGATCTTGCCGCTGCCGTCCTTTGGTACTGGCATCTGGTAAACGTTGTCAGAAATACGTGTCGCGCCTTGTATGCTCGTTTGCCATCCTTCCAGCGCGCCTTCGTGATACATGTAGAGCCCGAAAGATGTTTGAGCCCGCAATACGGGTTTCTCTTCACCGTTTTCTTTTAGTCGTTCGCCTGTGTCGTGATACACGTGCACACGGAACGTTGGAAACACCTGGTCCAATTCGTCGTCGGTCAATCCCGCATCGTTCAATATGTTGACGAGAATCTCCAGACGTTGTTTCGGATCCTTCGTTTCCTGGTCGAGGTTTCTGAGAATCTCGAGCACCCGCTTCAGTTTCTCAGAAAGCGGACCGCCTCTTCGCATTGCGCTCGTGATGCGGTTAATCAGGAAGATCCCCTCGTCTGCGCCCGGCGTGTTTTGCAGCATGCCAACTTTTTCGATCGCGATATACACGTCGCGCGGATCCGGAGCATCATCTTTTGGCATGCCACTGGTATTGATCTCCGCTTCGCGCTCGAGGGTCGAAGCGTGATCGTAGTTCATGTTTCTGAAGACGCTGTCCTGCAGAAACATCATGACTGGACCAGTGCTCGACAACGTGCACAGAACGCACTGGTGAGTACTCTTGCCCGGCGGCAGATTCATCACCACGGGTTGTGCAATCGGACTCGTAGCGGGTGGATTGCTGGCAGCCGCTAGCGTCGGAATCACAGCAGTACTCGCAACCGGAGTGGTAATCGCGGGGTCAACAAAATCCCACGGCGCGGCGGTGGCGACTGATCCCCAGTTAGCAATGCGAAACGTTGCGGCAATATCTCCCGCCGCGATGTCATTTCCGGCCCCTCTATAGTTGCGTGGTCGGGCGATGAACGTATTCAGCGCGCCGTTTTGGATCGTCGTGCCAGTGCCGAGACCATTCTGAACAACCACGTCATTCTGTCCGTTGCCCAGAATGGTGACGCCGCCGAAGCTCGCTGGTCCGGAAGTAAGCTGGAACTCATCCCAGATACCAGCCGGCAGAGGATAGTTACCATTGGTGAGATCGAACGCGGTTGTGTTATTTCCGTCGATGCGGTACTCGGCCAGGATCGTCGCCATTCCCATTACGGAGCCGCGAATCAGGTACCACATGTCAAAATCAGTACCGAGCTGTGGTCCATTAGTGTTTGTAATGCCGCCCGCAGCACTCACCGGAATTCGAATCTGAACTCCCCAACGAAAATTCGGATCACTGATATTGGTGTTGTCTTGTAGCCAGACTCTTGCATTCGCATCAATCCAATTTGGATTGCCCACAATATTGCCGGAGAAGGAACCGCCACCCGTTGATTGGTTCACTTGAATGGTGAAGGGGTGGACCGGAGGGTTCGCCGACGGTGGACCGGCATTTGAGAACGACGAATCGTGTGCCTGGATTCTGATCACGATCGCGTCGGTAGTGCCATGTCTCTGGAGACCGAGATAGATAAAATCGCGGCTCGTGTTCATCTCCGGCACAAACCCGGCGCGCAAGGTGATGTAAATGAATTCTTGTCCGCTGGCGGCATGTATTGCGCGGAAAAAGATTCCATGTGCAGCGCCAGCGGCGAAATCAAGCTTTGTGGCTCCGCGCCACCTTACGTCGTCGAATCTAAAGTCTTGTCCGGCGCCACCACTTAGCCAGTCGGGCGGACCACTTGCGCCCGGTACGCCACCGGCGCTGGGAATAGATACTGTCATGGCTGTCTCCTTATCAGCCCGTTTGACGGGCCTGCTAATGTGTCTTCTCTGTGCAACCTCTGTGTTCTCTGTGTCTCTGTGGTGGGTTATGTTAAGAATTAGTTAACCACAGAGACACAGAGAACACTGAGGTTCCACAGAGAAATCAAAAGCCCCCTTGAGAGCAATGTCTTACGGCAAAAGCTCCACTCCAAACTCTTTGTTGAATTCTACCGACGCTGTATCGCGCTTGATTTTAAAGATCACTGTTCCTGTCGGGCTGGGTGTTTGGACCGTCGACGTAGTGACTCCAAACTGCAACAGCCTCGTCGTCTGATCGTTGTTGGTCGGCACCGTAATTGTAGCTTGCGTATCGACGAGCGCTGGTCCCCATCCGGTCAGTGTTGTGCCCTGTTTCGGTGCGATTGTTACCTGGTAAACGCCGCTCTGAAGCAGCTTAACGTTGAATCCGATTACCATTTGCCGGCCGGTCTTGAGTTTGATCGTGGAACCCTCAAGCCTGCCATTGGCTGGATCGGATTCGTTGTTTCCGGTCTGGACGTTAAAGATCTGTGGTTGGAGTTGGATGGCTTGAATATTTTGGTCTTGTTGCGGCACTGCCGTTCCGACCGTAATTGTGCGCTGATCGGTCCCGGTCACGCTTCCGGACGTCGCAGTCAGTTTCAAGGTAAAAGTTGTTCCCGCAACAAATGTCACCGGGATTTGTGGAATCCTGACAACGATGTCGCGGATCTCACTCTTACCCATCTCGATTTTCTTGCTTGTTATTGTCACGTTGTTCTCGCGAAACTGGATTGAGCCTACAAGACCAGCGGGAACAGCAACACTCGAATTGATGATGTCTGCGGTGAGATCGTATGTGCCAGGTATGTTGGTGCCACTCTGGAGCCGGAAAGCGAAGTCTGCCTGCTGCGTGGATACAACTGGATTCGGAACCGGATTCGGAATGAGGTCCGCGCGCCAGCCCACGAAAATATCACCGATCAAGCTGATTACCACCGGCATCACGAACACTGTTCGATTATCACTCGCGACGCCGTTGTCCACTCGCATCGTCATCGTCAAACCTGCGGGTGTGATCCCTGGAATCGGCGGCATCATAAACATCAAACGCTCGTCGAACGAACCGGAAAGCATCTGTGCTCTAAGAACAGTGACGGTCGTTTGACCAGCCTCGAAGATGACTTTCGACTGCCCGATCGAGAAGCCAAAATTTTGCCCGATCACCTGGACCAGGCTACCGATCTTGAGAGGATCGAGCGCGGAAGCGGCTGGAATAATGTTGTTGATTTTGATGCCGCTTGTCTGGCCTGCCTGCAACAGTTCGTTTATCGCATCAACGACAAGATTCCAGTCCTCAGCCGTGATCACATCACCGGGTTGAGCGTGATTAAGTAGTTGGGCCATCTCGATACTCCTTTAGGAAAAGTTGCCGAAGTTCCAGTGATGAACGTCATAACGCGCTTCGCCGCGATAGAGCGTGTGGCCGCTCGCGAAGACCACGTAGGTTTGCGTCGATAGTGCGCCGGCGAGCGACGACTGCACGTTTTCGCGGACGATGTACAGGTAGAAAACGAGTTCGCTGCTTGTCTCGACAGGCGGATACTCAAACGATTCTTGAAACAACGAGCGAAGCTGTGCGCCTTCGATAAAGATCGGTTGGCGGATCGTGATCTCGTTGAAGAAAGTCGTGTAGTCGAAACCGCCGTTGCCGCCGACTGGTAACAGACCCGCAGCGGGCAAGTATTTGAAGTGGTCCTTCGCTTTGACTTGTGAAGCTATGACGCCGGAGGCCTGCAGATCTTTCAGTTGACTCTGAAACTGTAGATAGATCGCTTCGCCTTCGCGATTCGTGCGCTCGGAAGTGAGAAACGACCACGTCTTGTCTGTGAGCCGGCGTGCGAGACGTCGACGTACAGACCAGAGATCGATGAACTTAAGGCCGTCGACGAGCGTCCAGTAGAGAATTGCGAGTGGCACTTCACATTCGGTGAGCCACGTTGGACGGAGGTCGTCGAGCAGCCCGTACTTTTCGAGATTCGTAGTGAATGGATCGACAGGAAACCTGCTCGTGTTGTCGACGCCGAAGCATTTGTAAGCGATCAGATTGCGGAGCTTGTTCTGGTTCAACATGTCCGTCGCCGAAATCTGCTGATCTAGTTGTATCAAGCGAAACTGTACGGCGTTGACGGTGGTGTCAGTGTTGCAGGATGCGTTCGTGCTTTCGAGACTGTGCGTGGAGGCGCGGCCTTCAGTGCCTTGCGCGGGCGCGATCGTCAGGAGGTAAACACCCGCGCCGGCGACGTACGTGCCTGTTTGGAGCGGTGCGCATTCGCTAAACGGATCGGTGTTACCCGGGCCGGGAGTAGCTTTGCGGACGAGCGCGATTTCAGTCTTTGCGCTGAGCATCAGTGCTTGTCCGAGGCGATTAATCGCGAGACCCGGCTCTACAGTGACGACAGGTGATTGCTGAGTCGAGGCGAGGGACTTCGAGACTTCAAGCCCGTAAGCAATACCCTCGCCGACCGCCTGGCCCAAACGTCGATCCGCTTCACGATTAGCCGACTGCTCGCGCGTCAGATCACGCGCGCTCAGCAGGCGACCATTGAAGAAATTGATCGAGCGGATGCCGCCATCGAGGATCGGCTGTTGCAAACTGATCTGTGAATCCATTCTAGCCCTCGTCTTTCTTCTCTGTGCAACCTCTGTGGTCTCTGTGGTTTTCCTTGATCTACTGTCACCACAGAGATACAGACGACACAGAGGTTGCACAGAGAAATCAGAATTACTGCCCGATTACGTGCCACGCGCTCAATTTCGGATTCGCCACGAGGTGCACGAACCGGTTCTGTGCGGTCAGTTGGATCGAACCTTGTCCTTCCACCAGATCACCCGGCCCCGCAAAAATCTGCACCAGCGAGCCCGTACTGATGCGTTTGACGACGAACGTGCGTCCCTCCTGCTCCTTCGTTGGCGGCAAGTTCAACCGCACTACTCCCGCCGTGCTGTTAGCGATGATGACTTGCTCCTCTTTGAGATCGATCGTCGCTGGACCATCGATATTTGTAATAGTGTTTTGCGCCTGCGCCGGTAAGGACAGCGCCTGGAATCCACCATCCGCCATAGCGAGACTCGCGAACATCCACTCCTGCAACATTCTCAAGTGCACGAGGAACGGCCGCTCATTCTGATTTACCGGAATCTCTTCATTCGGGATATCAAACGTGCCCGGCGAGAGGGGCAGCAACGGCACGTCGAGTTGGGCCAGCAGCACACAATCCTCATCGCCCGCCGCATCGCCTTCGATATGTGTCGCCGCGCAACCATGCCAGCGCTCAATCCATCGCGGTCGCAGCTCCGTCACCCAAATGCGAAACGCCGCGCGCAGGTATTCACTCGCATCCGCCAGGTTGATGACGAGAGATCCCGGCGGCGAGCCAAACATGAAATCGCCCGGTGGTGACGAGAGCGGAGACGACAGCGGTGACGTCAGCCACACAGCCGCCGCATCGCGGATCGCCTGGAGAAACTGGTCCAACGGAGTCGAAGGATCGACCTGGCTGATGTGGACCTGCTTCAACCACGCCATGAAATCCCGAACCGCGTCCTCTTCACGTTGATTCGGTCTCTCGAGACGCAGCTCCAGCACGAAGTCGTCACTCAAGCGCGACGGCGCCATCAGTTTGTCTTCACTGCGACACGGCTCACCCGCGATCGGCACATCGTCAGTCGGACAATTGCGATAACAAAGCACGACGTACAACTGAAGATCCGAATTGGGCGGCGAACTGACGTGCGGCGTGATGTCTCCAGCGTGATCGGCCACCCAGTCTTTCAGATACGCGCACTGCGCCGCGGGCACACAGATCAACTGGCCGCGCGGGTTCAGAGCGACGCCTGCCTCGACCACCACGCGCGGTCCTTTAATGGCATCGACTTCGATCCGCACATTCAAGCCGCGCACCGTGCCGTAGCCGATCAGATCGCGCGCGAGCCACTGGTCGCGGCCCGATAGGTACGCAAACTCCTGCGTGAAGTCGTCGACGCCGAGAACCATGCCGACGTTGAAGTTCACATGTTTGGCCGGGTTCGGCTCGGCCAACGTCATGCTGTTTGTGTGCGATGAGAAACAACTGCAACTCATATTTATATCTCCTCACTAGGAGTTCTGGAGTGGATCGCGTCCCATGATGAAACGATCGCAAGCGTTTTCAGGAACCGGCGCACCGAGATAACTCTCGCCGACGAATCCCTGGTCCAACACGAGCTCGGGCAACAGTTGCGGCGCACGACTTCCTTCGGCGAGCAGCGTGTCGAGCGCGAGCCGCGCCTCGCCGATGCGAAACATGGCCCAATAAAACTTCACGTCGAAAACAGTGTGTGCAGGCTTTTCCAACTCGACGATGCGGTGCGAGAGATCCATGCGACGCTGGTGTTCTTCCGGATTGAAAGCCACCGACAAAGGCACCGGCAGCAACACGGTGAAGCGATGCGCGGCGCTTTGCATGCGCAGCACAACGCTCTCAAACTGAAACCAGTCGGCGAGGGGCGCGCCATCGAGCGGCAATTGGTCAGGCAACGGAACTGATTCAAGGCCGGTATACGTCGTTTGGTACACGGTGTTGAACGACTTGATGCGTCGATATCGACGTGCGAGAAAGTCCTGCCAGAGTCGAAGCGTCTTGGGGCCAGGCGTAGCCGAAGATGGGACAAATCCGAGTGTCGTGATCGAGAACTGCGTCCACGTCGCGTCTTCCTGCGCGTTTGTGGGCGGAACGAGCGGGTATTGCGTCAGCGGATTCGCCTCCGGGCCGAGCGCGTCGAGATAGCGTTGATTGAGATTTGCGCGTCCCTGATCCGGTCGCCACGATGTGCCGGTGCTGACGGCGCGCAGTCCTGTTGACTGGGTCGGATCGCCGAAGATCACGCCAGGCAGTGTTCGCGTGCGGTAGCGCTCGACGATGCGGATCGGCTCAAGTGGTCTCGTAGCTTCGAAGATGCTCTCGTCGGCGCACTGGTCCAACGCGAGATGCAGCGCCATCGTCAAGCCGCGAATCGTGCCACGATACTGGAAGAAGTCCATCGCGTGTGAGATGAACATGCGACGACGCGCTTCGTCCCAACTCGGATCGAGCGCCACGCCAAACCATCCCGCGAGCCAGTCGAGCACTTCGGTCGGCGCGCTGCGCACGTCAAACAGGATCTGCGCGGCGGCGATCTTGTCTTCGAGCGACGTGTAAAGACCTTCGACGTTCGACAGAAAACGATCGAGAAACGAAGCCGACTGCGTGTCTTCGCGATAAACACCCGGCAGGTAATTCGAGAGGTAAGAGAAGCGCGGGTAGTAAGCACGCAAGGCGCGGAGACGCGGCGAACTGCGTTCATCGCCTTTCAACCGAATCCGAAGTTGGAGAAAGCGTCCGCGCGCGCGTTGAAACAGGAGCTCCCACGTGCCTGCGCCGATCTTCTTGTTCGGCACACCCACACACGCGTTTGAAACAGTCGCGCGCAGGAACGGAATCTCGGAACCTTCGCCGCGCAAGTAAGGCGCGGGCTCGCGCTGCCACGGCAAGAGGGGCAAATCGATCTCCTCATTCGCAGCGCGACTCCAGATCTCGATCGACGTATCGGGCGGAATGTGTGCATCGAGCATGATGCGATGCCAGATACAGTCAGGCTCGCCGCTGTCGAAGTAAGGTTTATCAAGCGCGGTTTTGAGCGGCGTCTCGAGTGTCGCTTCGGCCACGTAACGGGGGCGGCGTTGCTGCACGAGCGGGATCCAGTCTTCAGCGAAGTCGTAGAGCACGCCTTCGGATGTGCCCACGAGCGCTTTGCCGCCGAAGAGTCGCATCGGCAAGTACTCCGCAATGGGTTGCAGCTCGACTTTCTCATTGCGCACGCACAAACGAAACGCGTAACTCTGATTACCATCCGCAGCAACGACGTAGAGTCGATTTGTCACCACTGCAAAGTCGTATCCGACGAGCGTGAATTCACTCTGCGCGTCTTCTTCGATCAGCGACAAAATCACCTCAGTGGTTAATTGATCGCTTAATTGTTGATTAAATCTGTATCTAAAAATCTGTGAAAATCTTTGTGTTGGATCGAAGTCAAGAATCAGAACAGTTCCATCAGGTAGAGCTTCGATCGCGATCGGATCGTTGAGTGCGAGCGGTGATTGCAAAAGCGAAAAGTTTTTCGGAAACACGCGACGTTTTGTGCCGCGCACTTCGCTTTCATCCATCGGTTGGAAGTCGTCTTCGCGCGGTTCCGCAAGGATCGTCTCGCCGTTTTCTTCCGGACCGATCACGTTGAAGTGGCGATCGAGCGCCCAGTAGCTCTTGTTGAAGCGATCGAGAATGAAGACGCCGCCGCCCGAACGCGGCGCCATGTCGAATGGTTCGAAGGGAACGCTGCTGGGCCAAAGTATTTGGCGCGGTTCCTGGCCGGTGTGTAGATCGAAGATCAGTAGACCGGCAGGCCCGGTGACGCCGACGACGAGATAATGATCTTCCGTGATCGCGAGACCGCTCAGCTTCAGCGGCGTAGCTGGTGCTTCATCGTTGAGCGGCGTGAAGTCACCCTTAGATTTGGGCGCGCTGCACTTCTGCTCCAGCGGCCAAAAGTCTGTGACCTGACCCGAACCGATCGAGCGCACGCGAATCTTCAATGACGTCTCATCGATCCAGAACCAGTTGCCGTAACGATCGCGACCAGCGCCACGTCGATTCTCGAGCAGCGGAAAAGTATCTTTCGGAGCCGCAGTAAACTTGAATAAACGTGGCTCGAGTGTCAGCTCGTTACGCTCTTCGTTCCAAAACAAACCCGGCTCTGAACCCAACAAGCCCCAAAGCTCTTTGAGAGTCTTCTTTCCTGATGCCGTGTCGACAGTGCACGTGCCCCAGTCGTCGCGGCCTAGCAGGAGATGAAATCGAGTGCCGTTGGCGTCCATTGTTTTAGTAGATTTCTCTTTGCAATCTCTGGGTTCTCTGGGTTCTCTGTGTCTCTGTGGTTAAGCAGTGGTTTGGAAGGATCACCACAGAGACACAGAGAACCCAGAGGCTACACAGAGAACAATTCAAATCTATTTACCTTCGCTAACACTCCTCGGGAATTACCGGAACCGGAACAATTCGTGTCGTCGGAGCCGCTGCGGCCGGCGCTTGTCCGCGCAATGAATCGACGTCCATCGGATCCCCTATACTCACGCTGATGCCCATCACGCGCGGCAGTTCGAGACCATTCATCGGAATCTGATCGCTCGACGGTTTCGTGTCTTCCGCGATCAGAACATCATTCACAAGCAGCACACCGGAAACGCGACTCGCCACCGCCAACAGCTCGCGTGCAGTCACGGCTTTCGACAACGGCCAGCCTTTCTGCGCTGACGCGTAAGCCGGCGTCGTGAGCGATGTCAGACTGTCAGTTAACCCCGTGGCGCTCACGATCGGTGCGAGAAAATCCAGCAGCGCGCGTTTAACTGCTTCACGCACTTCAGCAGTCGCAACACCCGCAACGACGTTGATGCCCGCCGAGATCCAAACAGGTTTGTAAACCGCACCACGCAGGTAAAGCTCAGTCGTCACCAATCTCCGCGGATCCAGGTAGCGACAGATCGTGTCGAGAAAGATCGCGTCGGCAACAGGCGCATCGGGCTGCTTCGGATCGTTGCGCGGAATGATCATCAACGTCACCGCGCCCGGCGCATCACCCGCTTCGTTCGGCACAAGCTCGGGATTGAACGCGGGCAACACCTCGACGCGCCCGATATCAACACCGGGAGTGCGCATCGTGATCGTCTCGAAATCAGCGGCACTCACGAGCCGATCGCGATGCTGCAGGTAACGCGCGATCTGTTTCTCGCCGTCAACGACTTGCTCCGCTTCCGTGCCGCCCCACGTGCGAACGGGATTTACTACCTTGATACCAGCAGGCAAAGCCGGACTTGAATTGATTGATCCCGTGGCAACGTTGCCCGCGGAACCAACGCCGTAGTCGTAACTCGCGCGCAGCTTCGCACCAGCCGGTGGACGCTTACCACGCAAACCGTCGCCAAACTTAATCTGACCCGACTCCGCATCGACTACATAAACTTCAGACGGCAGCGGCGGCACAGGCGCAGCGCCAGGCGGCAGCCGCAGATCCGGCACCGGAACTTCCGGACCAGCCGACAGCAGATCGTCGACCTCCTGCCACGTCTGCGTGTCACTCGCGGGCGGAGTCACCGTTAATTGCACCGAATTCGGAATCACCGGTTTGCGCGACAGGACCACGGATTGATCCGGCGCGCCAGTGCCGTCCGGCAGCAGCTCGTTCGTGATGTGCGCGCGTTGCGTGACGGAGACAGTGTTGATGCCGATCCAAAGCAGTCGCGCGCCGACGCCGGCCGACGCTTGTATGCGCAGCCATGTGATCACGCGATCGTTCAGACGACTGTCTTCGAGTGACGGGGGAAAGTCAGCGACGCCTTGTTCGAGTGGATCGAGATTGGACCAGAGTCTCAACTCCGCCGCAGAAGGCAAAGTGATCTCGACCACGCCGGGCGTCTCGAGCACATTACCGAGCGGGCTCGCAACCAACGGTCTGTATTGCGGCACACGCTGCGCCGGATCGGTTGGCAACAGACCATCACTGCGGACATTCGGAATCAGGTACTGAAGCAGCGGCTCGCCTTCGGGATTCGCGCTGCCACCGGGCGCGAGCACACGCGTAGCAGCTTCGATTGCGGGAACGATGCCGAGACTGATCGTCTTGCCCGCGATCGCTTCGCGCACTTTGTTTCTGAGATCTTCTTTTGCCGCTTCGCTATCGTCGGAAGGCTTGTCACTCGCGCGCACCATCAACGCGACCCACGCCGAGCGATCGGTCGCGTCCTGGCCGATGGCGACTTCGTTTCCTTCGCGCCCGTCGATCGGTACGCTCTGGTAAAGCTGGATCTCGGCGTCGTTGGGCGGTGTTCCGTTATAAGAAGCGTAGAGGAGTTTGTAGTAGTCAGTGACGGCGGTGTCAGGAGTAGCGATCGTTTGCTTGTAGTAGACAGCGGTTTCGATCGGCAACACATCGAGGCCGTGATCGGTGCGGAAGGGAACCTGGCCCGCGCGCACTTCGAGTCCACTGTTGAGCGTGATCGTCTCGAGTGGGCCACGATCGTTATTGAAACTCACGAGACCGAGCGCAGACGACGCAGGTTGCAGCGGCACGCCGAGCAGTTGCAAAAACTTGCGCCGGTTACGCTCGGGGATCTGGTTCGAGCGATACAGCAGGTTCTCAGTGAGGAACGCGAAGAGCTCCAGGAGGGTGACGCCCGGATCGCTCTTGTTGAAATTCGTCCACTCAGGATTGTGAACGGGAATGCGCGCAAGCGCTTCGTTCAGCAAATCCTGGTAACGACGATCATCGATGGATGGGATTGTTAGAGGCATTGTTACGCTCCCAAACTCACTCCTACACTGACACGCTCAACTGCCTGTGTTGCTACCAGCTTGTAAGTAATCGTTGCAACAGCGGCCTGTGGATCGGACGGATCCGGATCGACGTTGACTGATTCGACGCGGATGCGCGGCTCCCACTGGGCCAACTCGCGCGTGATGCGTTCCTGGATCGAG
Source organism: Pyrinomonadaceae bacterium (assembly GCA_035251975.1). GTDB lineage: Bacteria > Acidobacteriota > Blastocatellia > Pyrinomonadales > Pyrinomonadaceae > PSRF01. The sequence goes on from DATFDT010000031.1 coordinate 11,574, forward strand.
CGGCGTGTGCTTACGGTGTTTGGCTCGAACAGGAAACGACCAAGACTCCCACCAAACTTGGGCGTTCGTAGTCGTTCCGGCTGCTCCGTCATCAGGATCACGCGAATCGACTCACGCACATTCGCCTCACCCTCCGAGAAAGTCACACGCCCATCCGGCCCCACGCGCGGTGGAAAACTTATTCCTCGTCCAAATATCTGTCCTGCGTTCATAAGATCCTTTTAGCCACAAAAAGGCACAAAAGACACATAAATGCTTTTTTGTGTTTTTTGTTCTTTTGTGCCCTTTGTGTACTCATGCTTTGGCTTTCAACTTGGGAATCGGAAAACAAAATATAAAGAACGGTACCCACCGGAAAATTAGGTCGAGCAAGAAGACGATGATCATCAACAACAGCAACGCGCAGATCGTGATGATCGGGATCGATAGCGAACAGATCATTCCAAATTCAATCCCCGAGTCGCTCTTGCATGGTCCACCATCCGGCACCGACAAATCCTTGTGCAGCGGCCATGGCAACACTGACAAAACCAAATCCCCGAGCGACAGTCCTTTCACCCGCTCGATCTGCCCGCAAAGCATGTCGGAGATCATGAACGCCGTGTTCTTATCAAACTTCCGCAAACCTGCCGGCGACGTATCAAGCGGCAGCGCGATGCGGATCGGACGCGCCGGCGCATCCGGATCGAAGAAGCCCGCCATCTGAAACGGCGCCGTCGGCTCGCTCAACAACGGCGGATCGATTGGCCCACACTCTGGCCGCGTGAACACGCAGCGAATCACAAACCAACCTTCGCGCATGTCCATCGGTTGCTGCGACACGAGCGGGTTGTTGGGCACTTCGGCCACCGGCGCCGCAGGCAGCGCAGCTTCGATCTTAACTGCGAGTGCGTCAACATTGTCTTTCGCCTGGCCCAATAGAGCAGGTGTCGTCATCGGACTCGGCAACAGGGGATCAGCGAGCGGAAACAGAAAGTTGGGCCATAGAGGATCGAGCGAGTTTCGTTTGCGATCAAACGACGTCTTCACTGCTTCGAGATTCGCTTCGATCGATCCTGTTTTCACTGCGAGCAGTGCGTCTTTTAGTGAGCTCTTAATCGAGGAAGTCGAGTAAGCAGTGTTCGCGACAAACGCATCCTTTTGAGTAGCGTTGAGGGTAAAGGTCGTATTTGTGATCGCAGTGGCGAGCGCATTCTCAGCGGTATTGAACGCGGGCTCGCCTGCCGGTGGCCCCTGGCCGTTGAGCAAGCGCCACACGCGCGGTGTTTGCTCCGCGAGCAGGTTGGCGAAGTCGAGCAGCACGTACCACGAGCCGGTCTGGATCTGCTCGCGCAGGGTTTGTGCTGTCGAGGCAGTGTTATCAGCGTTCAGGCTTACTGGCCCAGGCGGGTCATCGTTCGGATCGTCGGGAATCTTCGATCCTTTATTCATCTTGCTGCCGTTCGCTGCTTGTTCGAGGAGCTTCTTCCAGGGCTCAGTCACGGTGGACCAGAACAAGATCATGCGCGGATCGGAAATCGGTTGCGGTTCGACCACTGGCGCCGGATCGCCCTGCTGCTTCTTCATTCCCGCGCCCATGTAAGCTTCACGCTTTCCAACCGGAACGAGGCCCGCAACCAGACGTCGACCGCGGCCGTCATCTTCCGTGAAGTTCATCGCGAACAGCGGTAACTGATCTTCACCATCGATCAATAAACCATCGTTTTGCTTCGGAATCCGCTGCCAACGATTGCCTGTCGACGTTGCAACATACGCGTACTCTTCCCATGTCGCCGGATCGAATGCGGGCAAAGGAATGTTGATGTCGAGTGGGCCGGGCGGAAACATCCGGCGCACGACGTATCCGACCTTCTCCTGCCTGCCCGCATTGATCGCGCGATCCGGCAGACCTGCCCGACCACAGACGAGCGAGGATGCGACGAGGTAATAACGCTGATGCGCGGGTTGATAGAGCTTGAGCTTCTTTGGTTGCGCGGCAGTGTTCAGCGTCAGCAGTGATGAAACACCTTTGCCGCTCGGTGAAGGGACGAGACCTTTTTTCTTTGCGGCTGCGAGTCCAAGCCGGCTCAGTTCGCGTGCGAAGAGTGGCGCGGGTTTCGCGGGTGCGGGTTCGGTTGCTGGTCCACGCCACGTTTCGGGCGTCGCAACGAGCTCGTGCATTCGCGACGGATCTGTTTCGAGCAAGTTGACGAAGTCGTCCATGAACGTGTCAGCAGCGAAGCGCAGGATCACCGGCTTGCGCAGCGCGTTGCGACGCAAAGCGATGTCGCTCGCTCCGGCCGCGATGGGCCAGAGTGGCGACGGTGCTGCCCATTGGACTTGATCCTTAGCCATCTCTTTTAGCCACAAAAAGGCACAAAAACACAAAAGTTCTTTCTGAAAAACAATCGGCTCTTTTTGTGCCTTTTGTGTTCATCCTTGTGCTTTTTGTGATCCGCTTTCACCAAATGTTTCCTGCGCCCGGTGTGTACGACGCGCTGATCACCGAGTTGCTGATCATCGTGTCGCACTGCACGACACCACTAAACTTCGACATCGCCGCATCAACCGTTACCATTCCCGCCGACACCGCGACTTGCGACGCATTGATCGTCACTTTCGCTGAGGCCGTGATCGTGATACCGCTTGCTTCCATCTTGATCGAGTTGCCGTTGCTGTCGACGATCTCGACTGCGCCTGGTCCGTCTTTCAACGTCAGCTTCTGACCGCCGGGTGTTTCGAGAATGAACTGCTCGCGCCCGTCAGTGTCGTCCATCGTCAGCTTCACGCCGTTCCGCGAGCGGAGAACTTTCTTGAAGTTCTTGCCCGCGCCGTCCATCGACTCAGGCGGCTTGTCTTTGCCGTTCCAAAGACTGCCAATCACGTACGGCCTGCGCGGATCGCCACCTTCGAACACGATCAGCACTTCGTCATCAACGTCGGGAATGAACCAGCTACCGCGATTGTTGCCGGCCATGAACGTCGCGAGTCGTGCCCACGTCTCGTAGCGCGCGCCCGCGGTATCGGGCGACCACGGCAGTGCGATCTTCACGCGCCCGAGTCCTTCGGGATCGACGATGTCCGTCACGAGCGCGGGAAACGCGCCGTACCAGCGACCACCAAGGCCGCTGGGAAGTCGCACATCGAGGATCATTTCGAGTGGTGGCTTTTCCATTGCTTACTTTCCAATCCCGACTCGTTCCGAGCGGAACTCCGATCGCAAACCCTTGGTGCTATCGAAGATGTGCTTCACTTCGGCGACGTAATACTTGCCGTTGAAGAGTGGCCCAAGTCCCTGCAAATCGAGCTGTGATCCCGCGCGCAGCGACTTGTTTGTCTCCGCAATACCGTGCCCGACCACAAACCGCCGCGCGCTCATTCGGAAAAATGCTTCGGCTTCGTGTTGCGCTTCCTGATCGTTCAGTGGAATTGTGTGCGCGAGCGCTTCCTTGCGTTCGCCGAGCGCTGATTGAAGGATGCTGACGCCGCTCGTGTCGCCATTCAGCTCGCTGCTGATCGCGGAGTCAGTTGCTTCAAACTGCATCGCGGCTTTGTTCGAGATGTTCCAGCCGTTCACCGCCACGCTCGTGCGCTGCATCGCGAGATCGGCGAGCACGTTGAACTCGCGCAGTTGATTGCCGTAAGTCATCTGCAACTTGTCGCCGTTACGGCCGGTGTGCGCTTTCGCGTGCAGCGTCTTGTCTGACATCCAAACTTCGGCGTCGATCGAGCGCGCGCGATCGCGGATGAACGCGAGATCACTTTGATTTACTTGCGCGAGCACTTTGTAAGTTGGACCAGGCACGTCGACCTCCGGTGTCAGGCCGTGATCGGTGGCGATCTGTTTGATCACGTCGGCATCGCTGACGTCGGTGAAGGTCCTGGTGCGGCGCGTCATGCGCAGATCCTGAAAGCGGTCTTCGGCGAGCACGCTGATCTCCGGTGACTGTCCTTCAGGAAAATTGCCTTCCAGTCCCATGATCTTTCCTTTGAAGATCGAATCGTTGCCAAGCTTGATCTCGAAGTCTTTGCCGAAGTCGAGCACGCTGCGATCGAAGTAGAGAAAATCGGTGGTGCTGTTCTTCTCGCCCCAGTTACCGAATTTGGCTTCACAGCGATAGAGACCGTTGGTGTTCTCGACGATCATCAGCGTCAGGAGCCCGCCACCGAGCGGTCCGTTGAGTTCGTTGTCAACGACGATCGTGGGTCGAGATTCTTTCAGTCCTGTGGTCTCGTCAGCCATTGTTAATAGGCCCAAACGCGCTCGCAGCGGCTCATCTGTTGTTCAACCATGCGGCGGATGTCGTGTTCCGACGGCTGCGCTTGCTCGCCACCACCTTGCGCTGGTTCCGCTTTCTCTGCGGCGCGCTCAGCGGGAACAACTTCAACTTCATTAACTACAACTGCCATCTCAAACTCCTCTTCAAATGCTGATCGATCCTCCGGCCTGGAATGAGCCACCGACCGAGACGCTGGCGCTGGCGTTCAAATCCAGCAACTGTCCCGGCTGCAACAGACGCGGGTTCTCGATGTTATTGGCGGACGCGATGTCCTGCCAGTTGTCGCCTTTGCCCTGACTGTCGGCCATGCTCTGCACCGACTTACCCTGCGGCGCGGGCGTCAACGGTCGCGTGCCCGGCGACTGCGTTGCGCCTGGTCCAGCTGTAGCCCTGAACGTGAATTCCGTGATCTTCTGCTGCGTCAAATTGATCGTCACACTTGCGCGCAACGGCCGCCCATCACTCGAAAAGAACTCGAGCGACTCCTCCATCGACTCCATGATCCCGTCGAACTGAAACGATCCCCAGATGAACCGCACGGCCGGCGGCACAAACTTGTCGCCCTCGGGCTTCGGCGTGATGAAGTACGCGACTTTCGCCGTCAACTTGCGAACGTCCTGCTCCTTCTTCTGTTCCGGCGGCATCGGCGCGGTGACGTCGAACCACAACTGCAAACTCAGCTTCGTCGTGCCCGCGCCGACAAACTGCCGCGCCGGTGTGCCTTTCTGATCGCCCGCGCCCGACGGCGTCGCCACCTGGTTCGCAAAGCTGACCTTCAGCGTCTCAGGATTGAACTGCACCTGACACTTCTTGTCGGTGTTGATTTCGTTCTTAAACTCGGCGTCGAGCTCTCGAAGCTCGGCTTTTTCCAGTTTTTGTGAGTCAGGCATCGACATGTCCTCACGGTTTCTTCAACGTCAACTTCTCGTAAGCGATCTGCAACTCCTCGATCGCGACCGCACCATCCTTGGCATTCAACGCCGGCGACTTCAACTTCACCGGCACGCAGCGCGACAACTGAAACCGCGCGCGCTCCGTTTCGCCGTCAGCCGCGAAGATCACGACCTCCGCATCCGCGCGCAGCGATTGATCGCTGAGCATCAGGTTGAACCAATCCCACAACTCGAGATTCGAAGTCATGCCACGCTTCATCGTCACTTGTCCGAACGTGAGTGGACCAGTCAGACGGATCTGCCTGCCGTTGTTCCCACCTTCGCGAATCGTCTTCACGTCCATCGTCATTTCCAACCCGTCGCACTCGGAGAACGCGGCATCGACGACCTGCATCGCCACGCCGTCAACCTTGATCTCGACCGCGAAATTAAACGCAGTGAACGGATAGGCAACTTGTTCTTTCTCGGGATTGGCCACGAGCTATCTCACCTCCAGTGCCTGCGTTCGATCGCTGGTCTGGACCAGGCGGATCGTCAGAAAGCGCATCGGCAGTGACGGCGCGACGCGCAGCTCGATAATGAAGCGTCCGAGATCGACGCTCTGCGGCGTGTTCAGCGAGCTGTCAGTCACGACCTGGTACGACGTTGCCGCATTCGCGCCCGCAAATGCGCCACGCTCAAACATTCCATCGAGCATTTCGGTGAAGCCACGATCGACCGCGCGACGAAACGGCGCGCTGTTTGGCTCGAAGACGTAAGTCGCGCCGAGCTTCAAAGCCTGGCGACGCAGCAGAATCAGAAGGCGTCGCACACCGATCTCCTGCAAGTCTTCGTCGGCGCTCAACGTGTCAGAGTCGAGCACGAGAAACCCGCGCGGCTCCTGTCGAACGATGTTGAGGAGCGCGTCCTGAAGTGCGAGACGTCTTTCGGGCAGCAGCGTTGGTTTGAGTGCAACGACGCCACGCAATGGGCGATTGGCAGGCGCGATCCATGCGCCGCGAGTTAAAGCTGACTCGGCTATCGAGCCACTGACTGCGCCACACGGCGGCATCGAGATCACTGTATCGTGGTGGGTTTCGCGACCGAGCAGCCACGGGTGATAGACCGCGGCGTAACTGAAGACGTTGACTTCGCCAAAGCTGATCGCCGAAACGCCTTCGGTTGGGGGCGCAACGTTCGGCGTCGCGCGCAGCAGGCTCGTGTGTTCGATCGCTTTGTCTTCGCGATAGTGCTCGGGCAGCGACAACACGCCGAACATGTCTCCTCGTGCTGCACAAAATCTTAATAACGATCGTTGCACGGCAAGCAGGACGTCAGGCACGTAGTCTTTAGTGTCGACGATCCAGCGCGACTCTTCATCTTCAACGCGAACGGCAACGCCGTTGGACCAGTCGCTTGTATCCGCGCCGATGATTGCGCGGACGCGATAGTAGTAATCGCCGGCGCGACATCCGTAAAGCGTGAAGCTGCTCGTCGTGCCTTCGAAGACGGTAACCGCATCGGAGAAGTTTGGCTGCGATGATTCTTCGAGCACGTATTCTGCTTCTTGTGGCGGCGAGAGCTCCCAGCGCAATGATAAGTTGCCGTCGCTGCTGAACTGCGGGAATGCAAACAACTGCGGCGGCTCGATGATCTGGATCGAGCAGTTCAGGAAGTTGCCCCACTCGGGTTCGTGCACCGCTTTGATGGGCGACGGCTCGGGCGGCTCGGGATCGCAACTGCTAAGCGCGGGTGTTTTCTTCGGCGCTGGATTGCAATCGAGGAAGTGCCACCATTCGGGACGTAGCGGCGGTGGCGACGGCTCTGGATCTACGAGTGGTTCACGCTGATGCTGCACCCAACCACCGTGGACCGCATCAGGCACGGCGATGATCGTCGCTTCCTCCAGTGGAAACGCCGCGTGCATGCCGGTAAGACGTCGTGGACTCGGTGAAAGATACTGAAGGAAGTCGGCAGTGGCCGCGAGATTCGTGGCGCCGATCTCAACGAGATCGCGATCCAAAAACAGCGCCGCATCGAACTCTGCGAGCCCGTCGCGTTCTCTCTCGCTGCCAGGCAGCGCTACCGGACCGAGATAGTTCTCAGCCAGGCCCGGCATCAAAAGCGGAAAGTAGATCTCGTCTGCTGAGCCAAGTCCGGCGAGTGGGAAACGAAACAGATCGCCGACCTGCTTCCAGAGCAACGTTGCCGGGTTCTCAGTCGTGGGCGTGTCAGTCGGGCGGTAGACTTCTTCGTCCGTCGGCAACTGTGCCCAGAACCGTTCGTGATCCGGCGCGAGCCCGAGATCGCTCAGGCTGATCGAATACTCTTCGGCTTGTCGAACCCAGATCTCGAAGCTGAGACGCTCGCCGGCCGGAGTTGCGACAGGCAATGGATTCGGCGGATCGATGACGCGTGACGCGCTGCCTGATAACACCGGCACGCCTTCGTCGCCACTCGTGAAGTCGAGACTATCGACCGTCATCCACCATTGATTGCCAGCCTGATCGATCCTGATGATCGAGCCAGGCTGTGGCGCATCGGCGAGTGGGCAGTCGAGCAACTTCACCGTGATCTGATTGTTAACGAACACCGCGTCGTAGACGATCTCAAACGCATCGATCTCGTCTTCGGTATTCGGCGGTGAGCTGAGTTCTTCGCGTGTGAATACAGCCGCTGTCACAGGTGTGTCCGGCGCCGGCGCACTCGGATCGTCCGACATCGACAACAGCCAAACAGCACGGCTCACAGTTGTGTTTACTAACGGCGTCGCGGGCGGACTCGACAACACGTTCGTGATCGTCTGTAACGCGAGCAACACCGAAACACCCGCACTCTCGTATGTCAGACGGATCATGTCGCCCGCCGCAAGCGGATTCGACGGATCGCGCACGATCGACATCGCATACCCAACGCCATCCTGTTGCAAAGCGCCATTGATCTGAATCGGTCGCGACAACAACGCCGTGCTCACACGCAGCGCATCAGACCAACTGCCTTCTGCCCTTCCACGCGCAAACGCCGGAGTAATGCTTGCGATCTGTCCGTTCGGATTGAACTCAGCACGAGCGAGATATGGAACCGGAAAGTAGTTGTAGCGCGCGCGATTCAGCGGTTGAGACTCACTCGTGCTTTGTCGTGCAACGCGAATGATCCAACAGCGCTGTCCACCATTACGGAAGAACGCGCGCACTGCTGGTCCAAGGTGTGCGTGAATCTCTTCACCGCGCACGAGGTCCCATGCAAGTGGCGCGTCGTCACCGAAGATTGCCGTGAACTGCGGTTCCGACTCGACGGCCACCGGTGTTTGCAATGGTCCGGACGCAGCGAACCCGACAAACACGGCGATATCCATGCGAGGCAGAACCTCGGGCAATGGTGGCGCCTGAGTTTCGAAGCGAAACCCGGGCAATCTCCTCGGCGCGCGCGCACTCATTTACCTACTCCATTTCGAGTCGTTCGTAGGCGAGTGTGAGCTCTTCCATCGCGACGTCAGTTCCCTTGGCGTTAACCGGGCCACTGACGTGCTTGATGATGCGCGCACGCAGCAGTTTCCAGGTTTGGACCACGGCCGTGTGATCCTCATTTTGCAAATGGATCGTGACGGTGCGCTCGGCGTTCTGATTTCCGTTGCGAATGTCGTTGAGCCACTGGTAGAGATTGAGTGAACCGATGACTCCGCGTTTCATCGTGACGTCGGTGGCTTTGTTCAGGCCGGTGATCTTGCGCACGCTGTTCTCTTTCGAGTTGCCGTTGCGATACTCGGAAACCGTGACTTCCATACCGATGTTGCTGATCTCCTGGAAGCCCGCCTCTGGACCATCAGTGTTGCCCGTGCCGAGGTCGACGAGAAAGTTGAATTGAACGTAAGGGCGATCGCGTAGAACTGCCATAATTTCCTCCTTAAAATCTTGAGTTGCTTCTCTGTGAAGCCTCTGTGTCCTCTGTGTCTCTGTGGTGATGCTGAATCTCTAACCACAGAGACACAGAGAACACAGAGATTGCACAGAGAAATCCGGCTGCTAAACCTTTCGGTCTGCAGTCCACTGGCCGATGCGGAAGATCACAAATTCCGCTGGTCGCAGCGGCGCGAGGCCGATGAGGCAAACGAGCCTTCCGTTATCGAGATCGTTCTGCGTCATCGTCGATCGATCACACTTCACGAAAAACGCTTTCTCCGGCTTGTCGCCCAGCAGCGCACCCATCTGCCACTCGTTGAGCATGAAATCCTCGATCGTCCGTCGCACGTTGCCCCAGAGCTGTTCTCCATTCGGCTCGAAGACCGCCCATTGCGTGCCTTTGTCGATCGAGTGTTCGAGGTAAGCGAAGTAGCGACGCAGGTTCACATATTTCCACTCGGGATCGGAACTGATCGTGCGGGCGCCCCACAGCCTGAAACCGCGGCCTTCGAAGAAGCGGAAACAGTTGACGCCTTCAGGATTTAGAACGTCCTGCTGCGACTTGTTGAGTAGCTTCTCAAAACCGAGCGCGAGATTCACGACCTCGTTCGCCGGCGCTTTGTAGACCGCGCGATTGATGTCGTTGCGCGCGTAGATACCGGCGACAAATCCACTCGGCGGCAGATTGATCTCCTTGCGCGTGACCGGATCGAGCACGCGGACCCACGGGTAATAGAGCGCCGCATAAGTCGAATCAAATCGAGCACGCTGTGCTCGCACCTGTGAAATGCTTTGCCCCTGGCCACTGTCGAGCACGGCGATGCGATAACGCATCCGACTCGCGTGACTGATTAGCAGGTTGATGATCGTATTTGCATCGCTGCGATAGGAGCCTTCGTAACCGAACGTCGAACCAGGCGCCGCAACGATCGAGATGTCTTCGATATCTTCGAAGATCTTAAGACCGGTTTTGCCAGGCTCTTCGACGCCTTCGTATTCAGTCGCGGTGGGACGTTGTCCGTCGTTACCGCCAGTCAACGCGACTTCAACAAACAGCGGCTCATCAGGATTCGCGAAGTCAAGCGGATTAATGTTGAACAGTGCCCTGAGTACGTCAGCGCCCGTCACGACGTCGCTTCCGAGCTCAATTACGATCGGCAACGAGCGCGCCTGCGCGAGATTGCTTGGCTGCGCCGCAAATTTCGCTGACATTGAGTCAGGCATGCCGGCTTGCAAGTGACCTGGATCGACCGGCAACGCGGCCCATGTTTCCGGAAAACTGGCCGGGTCATTCGGAATCACGGTAACGCTGACGGTGATCGTACGAATCACGTCGCCGCCATTCGGATCCAACTGATCGAGATTCAATACTTCTTCAGGACTTCCTGACGAGCGAAAACTCCAAACTCCAGTCACCGAATTGAACGACGCGCGATGAAGCTGTCCCGTGCCGAGCGGGCTCGCGATCGGGCTGGCAGTATCGCCCATCCAAACGACGTCTCCGTCCAACACACCGGCGACACGAGCATTACCGTTTTCGTCAGTGCCCAGAACGTTCTGGCCCACCAGCAGATCGAAACGAACGCGCATGTTTCCCGCTTCACCTGGAAAGCGCGCGCTGATCGTAACGGCGCCGGCTCCGCCGCCATCCGGCAAAGAGCCACTGGCGCGCCCATCATCGGCACCGGCGCGGAACACGCGCGAGACGTAGAGACGTTTGCCGCCCTCTTCAAAGAACGCCCGCGCCGCGTGCCACAGGTAGTTATCCATTCCGGCAGCGTCGGAGAAGTTCAACTGTTGCCGGTCTCCGTAGGTGCGCTCGAATTCTCCCAAACTGGTAATGACCTCGGGTTCCAAATCGAGCGGGCCGTATCGAGCCGGGCCGATGAAACCCGTCGTGGTCGTGCTAACTCCTTCGATCGACTTTGACCGAAACGATGTCTCCTCGACGTAAACTCCCGGAGCAAGGTATTCAGGCATGACTCCTCCTTATGGCGGTGAAACCGCC
>DATFDT010000032.1:0-8978 GCA_035251975.1 Pyrinomonadaceae bacterium
TAAGGGTTCGCCAACCGCCTAACCCTTTCAGGGTTTGAATTCTGTTAGGCGTAAAACCCAGGGTTCGAGGAACGAGAACCCTGGGTATACAAAGAAAAAGATTTGAAACCCTGTAAGGGTTTCTATTGTGGCCTAATCCCAAATGTAGCGTTCGTCAAATTTGATTTCATACGCGTTGAGAAAAGCCCGGTACTCGTCCTGAAATGTCACCCGCCTGTGGTGCTCCTCCTGGTTTTCAATGTAACGGATAACGTTCGCAAGATTCGATTGACTCACTGAAAATGCTGCGTATCCACCTTGCCAATGAAACTTCGAGAGCTTACGCGAAGCTCCTTTGATCCATCCGGATGATGTTCGCTTCATTTCTTTGACGACGCGTGCGATTGCGTATGTGCGCGAAAGCGCAAACAAAGAATGTGTGTGGTCCGCAACCCCGCCGACGACGAGCGTTTCGCAACCCTGATTACGAAGCATTTCGGCGAGGTAGGCGTGCATCTCCCGACGAAGCACGGTGTCGGTAAGAAACGGGAAACGATCTTTTGTTGAGAAGATGAGGTGCGTCCATAGACGCGAGAGAGATTGAGCCATTGTGAGGTGGCCTCCTATTGAGTTTAAGATCGGGATGGATTTTAGCATGGTCCGTAGCGATAGAAACCCTTTCAGGGTTAATAACGAAATTACTGGGCGATCCCAGGGTTCTCGTTCCTCGAACCCTGGGCTGAAATTAGCGAACGCCTTCGGCGTTAGATGAGCCTGGTGCGTCACCTAACGCTGATCGACCAGTCTACGCTGATTGTCCTCTCTACGCTGATTGTCCTCTCTACGCTGATTGTCCTCTCTACGCTGATTGTCCTCTCTACGCTGATTGTCCTCTCTACGCTGATTGTCCCTCTACGCTGATTGTCCTCTCTACGCTGATTGTCCCTCTACGCTGATTGGTGGTTGTCTCTCTACGTTGGTCATTTGCCCTTGCCTTGTGGATGTTTGGTGAGTATGGTCTCGTCTGCCAAATTCCTTTTCACAATTTGTAGTTTAGGAGGATTGCACAATGCGTTACCTTACTGCTCTTGCCCTCGCTCTGCTCGCTGTTGTAGCGGTTCCGAGTAGAAATTTTTCGCAGGGTGGTCAGATGGAAAGTTCCAGGGGGGTCGCTGGTGGTGGGATCTCTGTGCCGGGTTGGACCGGGAAGATCGATGCCAAAGAGGAAGCTGCGGGAATGACGCTCAATAGCGCCAAGCTCGAAAAAGACAGTAACGGCCTGCACGTCATCACTGGTCCCGCGGTTACATACTGGGACCCGAAGAACAAAGCGACCGGTGATTACACTGTTAAAGCGACGTTCACCGAACCGAAGTACATGAATCTCAATAACCACCCGCATCCTTACGGAATTGTTATTGCGGGTAACGATCTCGGAACCGACACGCAGAGTTACCTTTACTGCGCGGCTTATGGAAATGGTAACTTCATTGTGCGCGGTTTTGGACCAGCGCCATTCCAGTTGAATGGACCACGTGGTGCTGCTGATCCGGCAGTCAATAAGGCCGCGGACAAGGGCCAGCCTGTAACGCAGGAGATCGCACTGTCTGTGAAGGGCGACAAAGTTGAGTGCGCGATCAACAACAAGGTCGTGGCAAGTTACAACAAATCGGATGTCGTGTCGGAAGGCAAGCTCAAATCAACTGACGGCATTTACGGCATTCGCTTCGCACACAACACCGAAGCGATCGTCAGCGGCCTCAAGATGACGAAGAATTAGCCACAAAAAGGCACAAAATGCGCAAAGAGATTTTGTGCTTTTTGTGCCTTTTGTGTACCTCTATCTGATGCCGACGAGGCCCTGGACTGACTGGATCAGTTTCTCGGAGTCGTAACCGACACCGTCTTTGAAAACGATCTCGACGTTTTCAATGTCGCCGATCGTCATGGCGGGATTGCCTTTCACCACCATCAAGTCTGCTTGTTTGCCCCGCGCGATGGAACCGATACGCGCGTCTTCACCAAGAAACTTCGCGCCGTTGAGTGACGCGATCGAGATCGCTTCGAGTGGTGTGAATCCCGCTTCGACCAGCAGCTCGACTTCCCGCAGATCGCCAAAACCCGCAACGATGCCGCCGTTTCCGGTCGGATCGAGTCCGGCGATTAACAGCCCACCCGCTTTCACGAACGCACGCTCGAACTCCATCGCCTTGCGCATCAGCGGGATGAAATTCGCTTCCGGCGAGACGCGCGCGCGTGCCTGCAGGTAACGAACGCGCGCATCTGTCGACATCACATTCAAAACACGTTGATTCAACAACGCACTGCTCGCTCCGATACCTGATTGGGCCAATGGCGCGCCACCAGCCTCGAAAACCGGCAACGTCGACGTAACCGCGACGTTCTTTGCGACGAGCGTGCGAATCGTCTCCTGCATCGCTGCACTATTAAGATCAAGCTGCCGCAGACTGTTCGAGACTGCGCCGCCCGGACACTTGTCCGGCTCTTTGTTAGGAACAAACTCAGAATCCGCAAACAGTCCGTGCTCGAGATTGTCGATACCGATCTCGGCCGCTTCTTTGTATCCGATCGAACAGAGATGACCCGTGACTTTGAGTCCACGTTTGTGCGCTTCCTCAACCACTGTGCGCAACTCAGCGCGCGAGATATTCATGTACGCTTTGAACGAAGTCGCGCCGAGGTCGGCCCAGTAATTCACCAGCTTGCGAGCATCTTCAGGCCCGGTAAGCGTGTGCATCACGGGCGTGAACGAGCCACGGCCTTCGAGGTACGGCGCGGTGATGTGCATCTTCGGACCAATCATCCGGCCCGCGTCGATCAGCTTTTTGATTTCGAGATCGGAGTAAGGAGCAACGCTGCCCGTGGTGCGGATCGTCGTAACGCCGAGTGCGAGATAGAGCCGCGGAAAGCTGATACCCATGTTTGAATACATCGGCGGCGACCCGCCCATCGGAAAGAACATGTGGTTGTGCATTCCGACGAGACCTGGCAGCACGGTGTAGCCGTTGAGATCGAGCGTCTGCGCGTTGGCCGGTATTTTCCCAGTCGCTGCGGATTCAATGGATTGGATCTTTCCATCACTGATGATGATCGTCTGATCGTCTTTGGCCGCAGCGCCCGTGCCGTCGATCACACGCACATGCGCGAGCGCGATTACCTTCGCATCCGTGCGAATGAACTGGCGATCAGCAGTTTGCGCGAATACATTCGTCGCGGAGAAGAGCAGGACAAAGGTTAAGATGGTTTTCATTGGTTTTGGCTCCTCCGGGTGTGTTCCCGGCGGCGCATAAGATATCAGAACCTGCTGGATTGTTAAGCATGACCGTCGCATTCGTCGTCGCCATCGCTGTTCTGCTCGGGCTGCTGTTGTTTCTTTACAACGAAGTGCGGCGCTCGCCTGGACCAGCGAAATGGGGCCGCGTCCCACGTTGGACCAAAGGGCTGCGAATTGCGTTGGCTGCGATCGTCTTGTTTCTTGCGGGCGCTGTCTTCTGGGGATTTCTGATCGAACCGGGTCGCCTTGTAATCCGCGAGCAGACGATCCAACTCGATAATTGGCCGCAGCCGCTCGACGGTCTGCGCATCGCTGTACTTTCTGACATTCACGTCGACAATAGGTTCATCACTGGCAAAAAACTGCACACGATCGTCGAGCGCACTAATCAACTACAACCAGAGTTGATCGTGATTCTCGGTGATTACATGACCGGCCATGAGCGGGACACGGCCCGCGTCGATCCGGAAGTCTTTGCTCCGGTGTTTAAAGATTTGCGTGCGCCGCTCGGCGTCTACTCCGTGCTTGGCAATCACGATTGGTGGTACAACGGCGCGAAGGTCCGCAAGGCTCTGGAACAAAATGGAATCAAAGTTCTCGAAAACGGGTCCGCGAAAGTTGACGCGCGCGGCACGACGTTCTGGCTCGTCGGGCTCGCCGATCTTTGGACGCGCCCGCAGAGGATTGCTGACACTGTTGCCACCGTTCCCGAAGGACAGCCGCTGATTGCGCTCACCCACAATCCCGATATCCTGCCCAACGTGCCCCAGCGCGTGCCGCTACTATTAGCGGGTCACACTCACGGCGGGCAAGTCAGATTTCCTATAATCGGGCCGGTGGTCGAGTCGTCAAAGTATGGCTGGGTTCACGGTCACGTCTTTACAGACAATCATCACCTGTTTGTGACGACCGGAATCGGCACGAGCATCGTCCCGGTTCGTTTTGGCTTGCCGCCGGAGATAGTGATACTTACACTTAAGTCCGGTTCGCAGAACTGAGCCTGTTTCGAAGTTAAACTCATTATGCGTAGAACTACTGCCCTGATAGCTGTTGTGTGCTTGGCTCTTCTCTCCCTCAACGCACACGCGCAGCAGAAGAAACCTACACCTACACCAACACCAACTCCCGTCGAGCTGGACGACGTCGTGCGCATAAGCACCGAGCTCGTGCAGACAGACGTGATGGTCTTCGACAAAGATGGAAAATTTGTAAGTGGCTTAAAGCCGGAACAGTTTGAGTTGCTCGTTGATAACAAGCCACAGCCGATCAATTTCTTCGAAAGCGTAGTAACTGGCGGCAAAGCTGAGGAAAGAATGCTGCGGGCCGCGGGTGGGAAGAAGTCGTCACAGCCTGTCGCAGCCGAGTCGACTTCGGAGGTCGGGCGCACGGTCTTGTTCTTTGTAAACGATCTGCATCTCGAGCCCGGCAGTATCGCACGAACATACAAAACGATCACAAACTTTATCGATAACATGCTTGGTCCAAACGACCAGGTTGCGATCACTTCCGCGAGTGGCCGGATCGGTTTTCTACAACAACTGACCAACAACCCTGCGGTTCTAAAAGCCGCACTCGACCGTATAAAAATTGTTCCGGGTGTAGCTTCCGATTCACAACGGCCTTACATCAGTCCTTTCGCAGCGTATCTGATAGTGGAACGCCACGACCGCGAGCTCTTCAATGCTTTTGTCGATCAGACACTGAAAGCGAATAGTATGCGGGACCCGGATGACCGGCCTATCGCGGCGAGTATGGTTGAACAGCGCACACGCACGATTCTTATCCAGTCAGACGCGGTTGTTAAGAACTCGCTTTCCTCGCTTGTTAATCTCATGCGTTCGACTGCAAAGCTGCCGGGGCGCAAGTTAGTGTTTTTCATTTCTGATGGTTTCATGGGAAATTTGACGGGCTCAGACTTCACTACCATGATTGAGCGTGCAACCACTATTGCGAATCGCAGCAGTGTCGTGATCTATTCGATAGATGCGCGTGGGCTTTCTACTGACAGTATGTTTGATGCCAGCAATGGCAGTGGTTTTGATCCGAGCGGCATTATGCAAAATCGTCTGAGCGGCGAGCGAACTTTCATGCAGGAACCACTGTACGCACTCGCAGCCGACACAGGCGGTCGTGCGTTGCTAAATTCGAATGATCTCGCAGGTGGCATCGCGCGGGCACTCGATGAAACCTCGCGTTACTATCTGCTTGGCTGGCGGCCTGAGAACGATGCGCAACGCGCGTCAAACTTTTCGAAGATCAAGGTCAAGATTACAGATCGACCTGATCTGAAGGTGCAGTTGCGACGCGGATATCTCGGTGCGCCACCTGAAAAGAGCAAGGCAACCGTGCAGCCCACCAGCGTCGAGACTACAGACGTGCTTGGTGTGACTGAGTCGTCGTCTGAAGAGCTTCGTGCTGCAGTCGCGCTCGGTTACAAAAGAACTTCAGGCGCGAACATGCAGCTCACTTCGACGGCCCAGGTGAGTGCGCAATCGCTCGGCGACAGTACGGGAACGATCGTCGTCAACGTTTTGGGTGCAGTGTACGACAGTAATGGGAAGGCGGTGGGCAGTTTCAGGCAACGTGTGGAGGTAACGCGGACTCGCGCGAATGAGCCACCGATCTACACGAATGTGAATCATCAGGTTGACGTGCCGCCGGGGCTGTATCAGGTGCGTGTGATCGCGGCTGAAAGAGGTACTAATCACCTGACTGGTGTGATGGAGTGGATCGAGATTCCGAAGGTTAAAGAAGGGACGTTTTCAATTAGCAGTTTGTTTGTCGGCGAGATCACGGCGGCTGGTGGCGCGGCGCAGATTGGCGTCAACGCAAGCCGGCGTTTCGCGCGCAGCTCACGACTGCGTTTTACGACGAATATTTACAACGCTGCGACGCCGGTACAATTGGGTTTGCAGCTTAAAATACTGCGCGGCAAACAGGCGGTGCTCACGCCGCCTGAGATCACAGTCGGGCCGGATAAGATCAGTAACCCTGCAAACAGTCCTTACACCTTGGAGTTTCCCCTAAGCGCCCTGTCTCCCGGCAGCTACATCCTCGAACTCACCGTCACCGATCGCACCAGAAAAGCCTCCGCCTCGCAGCATCTCAATCTCACGGTGTATTGATCATGGAATTTGAACTTACACAAGCAATCGCGGTCCTTCAGCGCACGCCGGCCACCTTAAATTCACTGTTGCGCGACCTTCCCGAGCAATGGCTGGTGCAGAATGAGGGACCATTGACGTGGAGTCCGTACGATGTGATTGGTCATTTGATTCACGGCGAGGAAACCGACTGGATTCCACGTGCGCGGATCATTCTCCAGCATGGTGAGACGCGGGCTTTCGAGCCGTTCGATCGTGTGGCAATGTTTGACGAGTCACAAGGAAAGTCCATCGTCGAGCTGCTCGACACCTTCGCACAATTGCGTGCTAAAAACCTCGACGAATTACGATCCATGAATCTGACACCGGACTTGTTGGGCAAGCGCGGCCGCCATCCGGAGCTGGGTGTAGTGACGTTGAAGCAATTGTTATCAACCTGGCTGGTCCACGATCTCGGTCACATCAGGCAAATCGTCCGCGTGATGTCGAAGCAGTACAGTGAAGCGGTTGGACCATGGAAGGCGTATCTATCCATCCTTGAAGAATAATCTTTCGTGTGCCCTGATGCGCCACTACTCTTTCCGCGGGCGGCGGCGCGCTGGAGTGCGGAGGTGAACCAGGTCACGGTGCCGTGTTTCGAGCATGTAATTCAACTCCTGATACGAGATACCGAGATTGTTAGCAGCGCGAGTGACACTGCCCTCATTAGTCTCAAGTGAGTGTTTTATCAGGTCACTTTCGAGTGATTTTATCTCTTCGCTGAAACTTCGCCCGGAAACAAAAATTCCTTTGTCGTGTACTGCTAACCGTTCCCCCATTTCCTGAAAAACAGTGAGCGCGACTTGTCCGGCACGATTGAGAGAGCCGATCTGCTGAGATCCGTCGATGGCGCGACGGAAGGTGGAAAGCGCAGCGCCGTAATTTCCAAGCCGCGCCAGAGCCGTGCCGTAGGTTGTGAGTGACTCTACTAGAGGCAACTGCATTTCGCTCTTTTCTAAAGTGTGCACTGAAAAACGCGCGAGTTTTTCCGCCTCATCAAATCGTCTTTCTTTCAGCAACACGCGCGCGCGCGTTTCATCCACTTGGGCCACTGCATTCTTATCTTTGAGGCTGGTAAACATGCGCCGGGAGCGATCCAGGTGCTCATGTGCTTCTTTGCACCGGTTGATCTGGAAATAGATGAGACCGAGATTATTGGCTACAGTAGCCCGGTAACGTCTGTGATCCGCTAATTCAAAGTGATAACTCGCCGCGGCATATTCGACTAAGGCGCGATCGAGGTAGTCTCCCTGCGCGCCCGATTCCCAAAGATCCTTGAGTACGTCTCCGAGTGTTATGTGGTAACAGCCCTTGAGGGTGTAATTGCTAATCTTTTGAAACAGAAGAGCGTTGTCGCTCAGGCATTGCAACGCTTCAGTAAGACGGCCGGAATCAACCTCTACGATGGCAATGCGAATTATTGCTTTCGCTTTCAAATCGCAGTCAATACTCGATTGTTCGAGTGCAACTTTGAGAAGATCGGATGCGTTGTTGTACTCGCCCGTGCGCCAGTAACACAGCGCGAGTTCTATCTGCGCTTCCGCTAACTTGTTCTTGTATCGTTGCGATTGAAATATCGTGAGGCTTTGACTGATTAGATCTTTAGCTGTTTCCTGTGCGTCCGGGATCTGACGACCACTCCCGACGATCCCAGTCAACACTCCGGCACGCAATAACACCTCAGCGGCTGTGTATCGTTCCAGGCCTTCGAGTTTGGGATGTTCACCAATGCGCGGCCAAAACACAGACAGCACTTCACAGGCTTCTTCGTACTCGCCGCGGTTCTCAAACTCTCGGGCGAGCTCACAGCACAGCTCCGCACGGCCCACCACACTGAGGTTTGGCTTTACCAATTCGCGAAAGAGTGAGGCCCGTAAAGTCATGTGAGAACAAAAAGTTCAGATCAGCACTGCGCCCCAAATCTTAACCACTCCTGCCCACTCTTGCAAGAAAAGTTGCAGTGGTCTAGGTTGTTTTAGAAAATTTTGCATCGCTCTCTGTACTCAATGCAAAACCTGAATCACCTTAGGAGGCACCGACACGTGAACAAATTACGCCGAACGGGCGCAATAGTGACTCTGAGTTTAACCCTTGCTGTTTCTGCGTTTGCGGGGACGATACATGCACCCGGCAAGGCAGAACCGCCACCGAAGGACCAAACAACCTCAACAACCAGCATTTCGACGACGACGACCATGATCCTGACGATAATTAGCCTGATTCGTTACTAGACCGTCGTTCCGCGTGCTGTGACCAGGCCTGCTTCTGTGCGGGGAGGGCGGGAGTAAGTAGGAGTGTTTCTTAAATTCATTAGAAAATCTTGCATCGTTTGGGTCTTGCGATGATCGTTGGGCGGCAGATATAACAAAGCCGCTATCCTGACTAGCCTCACGCCACCTCCCAGGGAGGGTGAGGCCGTGGGCGTTGCTGAGTAGACAGGTCTCAGCAGCGCCCTTTTTTGCCTGACAGACCCACACGCTGAATTTTGTTTAATCTTCGACGGGATTTGAGCCGAGCAGGACTCGAACCTGCGACCCACTGGTTAAAAGCCAGTTGCTCTA
>DATFDT010000033.1:0-23796 GCA_035251975.1 Pyrinomonadaceae bacterium
CAGAGGACGCAGAGACTACGCAGAGTTGGGCTCTCGACTACGGCCCCGAAATGGCGCACTCAAGCCGGAAATAGCACGCATAAACTCATGCAACTATAGGACTAAAGAGCGAATCTCACTTTCGGATTTGGTCACCCCCGGCAGCTTATTTTTAGTTATTTTGAGGAGATTTAAATGAGAAATATAAGAAAGTTTTCCCCTGCCCTTATCGCTGCCTTCGCACTCATCTTTTCATTTTCCGCGCTCGCCTTCGGGAAGAGCAAAAATGTCAAATTCCCGAACGTTAAAATCAAGAATTTCGGTCAAATGGACGATCGGTTTTTCCGTGGCGCACGCCCGGATGAAGAAGATTACCCGGCCCTCGCGGCGCTCGGCGTTCAAACCATCATCGATTTGACCGACAACTCAAAAGAGTACGAGCAACCTGCCGTCGAGGCTGCGGGACTGCGCTATATCAACATTCCGATGGAAGATAAGAGCACACCCAACATCGAGCAGATCAACCAGTTTTTGAAAGTGATTGACGATCCGGCTACGGGAAAGTTTTTCGTACACTGCGCGGGTGGACGTCACCGCACGGGAGTAGTGGGTGCAGTGTATCGGTTCACTCACGATAAGTGGAATCTGGATCAGGTCCTGGCCGAAATGGATCAATACGAGTTCGGCTCGGGCTTCGGTCACGGAAAGCAGAGAGACTTTGTCAAAGAGTACTGGAACAATTTTCAAACCAAGCAGCAGCAAGTAGCAAACTAGAACCTGGGCCGCGGATGAACACTGATCATCCGCGGCTCATATCAAACACCACCTGGTCATACCACCACAGCTTCTCGAAAAAATCCCGCGCTAATGGTGACGAGTATTTCACCATCTCAACGATTTCCGAAATATTGCGCTGCCCGTCGATCGCTTCATACATCTGTTTCTCCTGTTCGTTAATCGGAAGAAACAGATCGTCGAACAGGTGTGTTCGGTTCAACAGCACACCCGCAGCGCCTGGTGGAAGGTCGTCCTGCACGCACATGGTCCATGTACGACGGATCGGCACATACTGCAGATACTGCTCGCCGTCGAAGCTGGGGTTCTTCACGTCGCCTTGCTGCACGATGAAATCGTGGTTAGTCATCAAGCCGCGAAACAACTCCATCTGCGTATACTGATCGAGTTCGGAAAGCGCGGCCAACCTCGAGACATGAGGCGTATCTGCAATCGCACCACACTGCGGCAGGTAAGGCGCCTGCCAGTTCCAGCGCGCAAATTTCAACCCGTTGCGTTCGACAAACTCGAACAACTGCGGTACCGAGTATGTTCGGTCACGCGGGTTCAGCACTGCATCGACCAGGGCATTCGCGTCTAAACCCTCCCTCGAGCCTCGCATCATCAACACGAGTGGATGATGTTGCGACAGGTGTCTCAGCGTCATCGTGAGATCATCGATCTCTTGCGGCGTTGTTCCGACACCGAGTCGACGGCAGTAATCCTGAAACATGTAGACGCCAGTGCGACCGTACGGCGCATACAGCATCAGGTACAGGACGCCGTCATCAGCCAACACAGATTTGAGCGCGCGTAAACCTGCATCGGGATCGGCGAGGTGATGCAACACGCCGGTAGAGATGATGTGATCGAAGCGCTGGTCCAGGTCGCTGACGCTCTCGATGGGCATCTGTCGCGTTTCGAGATTCGACAAGTCGTATTTCTTCTTCAGCGATTCAGTGTGATTGAGACTCGTCTTGCTGATATCGATCGCGACAACGCGCGCCGCAGGATGACAGAGCGCGAACTTTGCCGCCTGCCACGTGCCGCATCCGGCAATGAGAACATCAAAATCGGCGCGATATTCCTTGTGGGGCCAGAGCAGATGATACTCGGCGCGATGGACGTTCTGGTCCTGCCATATCTCACGCACGCGATCGAGATTTTCGAGCGGCGGTGGATAAGGGTGATTTGTGTAAAACTTGCCTACAGGGTCTGCGACAGTTTTCGGTTTCATGAGTTTTTGTTGTGTGTTCAGAGTTCGGGGGCGAGGAGTATACACCCCTGGCAAGCGCCACAACAATAGAACAAGGACCGTTAACAAAGAACAAGTCAGGAAGAGGGGCTTGCCCCCGCTCGTCCAATCCAAGCCGCGGCGGGGACAAGCCCATCTCCCTGACTTGTTCTATTCTACGCCCGTGAATCCATTATACGACGGCGTTGCGCGCGATAACCTCGCGGTAGAAATCGGCGCTTAGCTTCGGTGTTCGCTTCTGCGTGGCGTAGTCAACGTAATGAATTCCGAAACGGTTCGTGTAGCCGTCGGCCCACTCAAAGTTGTCCATCAAACTCCACAGAAAATATCCCTTCACCGGCACACCATCTGCCGTCGCACGACGCAACTGCGAGAGATAGCTTCGCAGGTACGTCACCCGATCCGTGTCGTAGACGCGCCCGTCCGGATTCACCTCATCAGCAGCCGAACATCCATTCTCGGTGATGTAGATCTCTTTCGCACCCCAAAGCTTCGCGACATGCCGCGGTCCCCAGTAAAGCGAATCCGGCACTACCAGCAGCCAGAACGACGGCGCGTGCGGATGCGACTTCGCATGCTGAACGTGCATGAATCCGGCCGGCGAAGATTCATCAGCGCGCACAAACTGTCCCGAGTAAACATTGATACCAACGAAGTCGAGCGGGCTCGAAATGATCTTCAAATCTTCGGGCGTGAACTTCGGCGCATTCTCGCCTTCCGTTTTCAAATACCCGTCAGTGTACTTTCCTTCCATGATCACGGTGAGATACGGCGCGTTCATCTCGCGCATCGCACGCTCTGCGGCAAGAATGTTCGGCAAGGTTTCAATCACCGGCACAGGAATCGTGATGTTTTCAGCGAGACCGACCTTCGTCCCACTCTTCGCACTCGCACGAATCGCCTGCACTGCAAGCCCGTGACCGAGCACTGCATGATGGCGCGTCGTGTTCAGTCGCAGTCCGGTGAGTTTCAATCCCGGCGCATGTATGCCCCAGCGATAACCAACCTCGAGGAACGCGCCAAACTCATTGATCGTGAAGATATGCTTAACACGATCGGTCAAACGCGCTGCGACGTAGCCGGCATAGTCGCCAAAAGCTTTTGAAGTGTCGCGTCCTTCCCAACCACCAAAACGATCCTGCAACGACTGTGGCAAGTCCCAGTGATAGAGAGTCGCGTAAGGCTGTATGCCGTTCGCGAGCAACTCATCGACGAGGCGATTATAGAAATCGAGTCCTTTTGGATTCGCTGGGCCATCACCGTTCGGAAACACGCGCGGCCATGCGATCGAGAAGCGATAAGCCTTCACGCCCAGCGCCTTCATCAACTGCACGTCGCTCTTGTAAAGATGGTAGTGATCGTTTGCGACGTCGCCGTTTGAGTTGCTGTTCACTTTGCCCGGCGTGTGCGAAAAGGTGTCCCAGATGGATGGACCACGACCGTCTTCCTTGACGGCGCCCTCGACCTGATACGAGGCGGTTGCCGTGCCCCAGATAAAACCTTGCGGAAACTCGCGGCCGGTATTGGGCTGATTTTGAATCGCGTGGTTAGATCCGAGCGAAGGCAGCTCCGCAGTAGAAACGAGCGCTGCTCCGCCCGCGAGTTTTGCAAACGTCCGCCTCGAGATTTTCTTCATCGATAAATTGTCCTCCTTTTTTTGAAGACAGCGCCGCGTATGAATTAATAGTTAAAGTTCGATGCCAAACCTGGCCGACAGCTCGCGGCGTCCGGTATTCGTTACACGTATTGCTCTACTATCGAGATCCTGAGCTACCCATTTTCTTTTCATCGCAAGCTTTAATAGCGCTGCGCCCAAAGCGCCACCGATGTGCGGGCGCCTTTCACTCCAGTCAAGACATGGATACGCAAACCGCCGGCGCAACTTTCGTGTCTCGTCAACGTCGATGCCGAGCGCCTCGATAGCATTCACGCCCTCGTTCGTTAAGTCATAAACATCGTTTGCAGAGCGCGACAACCATTTGAGCTGATTGAACCGGTCGTGTAACAACACACCCAAATGACCGGCCATGTGATCGTAACAAACTCGCGCCGCGCGCAATCGCGTTGGCGTGTTCGGAATAAACTTCGGGCGCGGCTCGTCTACTAATACGCTTAGGCCTTCCAGCACTCGCGCGACCTTTGGTCCCTCGAGACTATAGAACCTGTGCTTGCCCTGCGTAATAACTTTAACGAGGTGCTCGGCCTTCAGTCGATTCAGGTGTGCGCTGGCAGTTGAGGTGGCAACATCAGCGACGATAGCGAGCTCGGTGCTCGTGCGCGCGTGACCGTCCATCAGACAAAACAGCATGCGCGCGCGCGCCGGCTCGCCGATGGCCCCTGCGATCCTGGCCACCGCAACTTCATCCAGTTGTTCTACATTCACATTTTGATGATAAGCGAATCGTCGCTGCTGTGACAATGGTAAAAGATGAAAGATTGGTGTTCGGTTTTAATCTCTGCGTGATCTCTGCGTTCTCTGCGGTTTAATTGTTTTTGCGGACAAGTTCACCGCAGAGACGCAGAGATCACGCAGAGTTGAATTAGGGCACCAGATGAAAGAGTGGAGGACAGCAAAATGATCACCTGTGTGATTCGTTATCAGATCGATCCTTTTCAACGAGACGTGTTCAAAACTTACGCTGAGAACTGGGGACGCATCATTCCACGATGCGGTGGTCACCTTGTTGGTTACTTCCTCCCTCACGAAGGCACGAATGATGTCGCCTGGGGTTTGATCGCATTTGATAGTCTCGCCGCTTATGAGACATACCGGGCGCGCTTGCGGTCGGATTCAGAAGCAGTGGCAAACTTCGAGATGGCGGAAAACAAACGTATCATTCTCCGCGAGGAGAGAAATTTTGTGCACGTAGTTGAGGGGACATTTCATGTTAACCCAAGCTGAAAAGGGCGCGGCTTTCGCCGAGCTACACAAGCGCGCGCGGACATTTATTATTCCGAATCCATGGGACGTAGGCAGCGCGCGACTGTTGGCCCATCTCGGTTTCGAAGCACTCGCGACGAGCAGTGCCGGCTATGCGTTTTCGATCGGCAAGCCGGATAATGCTGTCGGTCGTGAGGCGATGTTGGCCCACGCGGCGGCGGTTGCGGCGGCGACAGATCTGCCGGTCAGTATCGATCTGGAGAATGGTTTTGGTGATACGCCTGAGATCGTGGCGGAGACGATCCGGTTGGCGGCAGGTACGGGCGCTGTGGGCGGATCGATCGAAGATGCAACCGGGCGCGCTCAGGATCCGCTGTACGAGCGCGCACTTGCAGTCGAGCGGATCAAAGCCGCGGCTGAAGTGGTACGCAATCTTCCGTTTCCGTTCATGTTAACTGCGCGAGCGGAAAACTATCTCGTGGGTAGGCCCGACTTGAAAGCCACGATCGAGCGATTGCAGATGTACCAGGAAGCCGGTGCTGACGTGCTCTACGCACCGGGTCTCACGAGCAAAGACGAGATTGCGACTTTGATCAGCGCAGTCGATCGTCCGGTAAACCTGTTGATGGGTTTGAAAGGCGTGAACCTAACAGTCGATGACGTGTCTGCGATCGGTGCGAAGCGCATTAGCGTCGGCAGCGGTCTCGCACGCTGCGCGCTCGGTGCTTTTCTTCGTGCTGCACGTGACATACGCGAACATGGGTCGTTTGCTTTTGCGGATGAGACTGTTGACTACCGGACCATCAATTCAATGTTCGCGTCTTGACACGCGTACGTGTCGAGGCATATGTTTGTCGCCTCGTCACAATTGTTCTTTGCACGTTAACAATCGCTAATTCAACTCGACGTCGTCGGGTTGGACCGTCGCAGGTGCCCATGAGGGCGACAAGGGAAGTTGGGTGAAATGCCCAGACGGTTCCCGCCACTGTGTACCGGCAATTGCATAGCTTCCACATACGTCACTGATCTCCACGCGAGATTGGGAAGACCGTGAAGCTACGCGCTCGAGCCGGAAGTCAGGAAACCTTGCCTGCTGCAACGGAAGCGACCACAACAGCTCCGGGAAAGGGCCAGTGGCGTCAGAGTAAGAGATAGAACTATCGAGTTTTAGACGCCCTCGATCTTCCAACGGAGATCGAGGGCGTTTTTGTTTAGCCACGAAAAGGCACAAAAAGCACAAAATTGTTTGCGTGAAAGAGAGAGTCAAAAGCTATGAGAAGAGTCATCGTTTCGATATTGATTACATTGGTAGTGAGTGGCGCAGCGCATTCACAGACCGCCGCAATCAGTGGGTATATAAAGGATCCGCAAGGCGCGAATGTGCCGGGTGCGACGGTCAGGCTTTACGGGCGCGAGCGAAGCTTCAGCCTGGTTACGGTCACTGATTCGAACGGTGCGTACAGCTTCAAGAATCTAGCTCCGGGCGAATATCTCGTCGAAGCTGAAGCAAGTGGGTTTTCTCTTGCGCCGGCACAAACGATCGATGTGGAACGCGGTAAGACGACCACACACGACGTCAAACTCGAGCTCTCAGGTTTACGCAGCGCCGTTGTCATCACTGCGTCCGACACACCGCAAACAGTCGATGAAGTTTCGAAAGCATTGACCGTCGTCGCGGATCAGGAGATTGATGAACGCGATGAGCTCGCAATTCCTGAGGCGCTTCGAATCGTGCCCGGCTTACGCGTGCAGCAACTCGGTGGTCCAGGCTCTCTCACTTCGATCAAAACGCGCGGGCTGCCAAGTGAAGACACGGCTGTCTTGATCGACGGCATACGCTTTCGCGACGCCGCCGCGCCGCAGGGTGACGCCTCGGGTTTTTTGGAAGACTTGATCGTCACCGATGTCAGTCGTGTTGAAGTATTGCGCGGCTCGGGTTCTTCTTTGTACGGCTCAAACGCCGTCGGTGGTGTGGTAAATATCGTAACGAATGAAGGTGGTGGTCCACTTCACGGCAGCGTGCTCGGTGAAGGCGGCAGCCTTGGCCTGTTTCGAACGCGGGCGCAACTCTCTGGTGGCGCGCGAAACAATCGCGTCGTTTATAGTGGCGGCTTCTCTTTTTTTAATGTGAGTCGCGGCATTGACGATGAAGACGAGGCACGCACCACGAGCGGCCAGGGAAGAATTCTGTTTCGTCTCACACCGACTTCAACACTTACGGGACGCATTTACACCGCAAACTCGCGACTGCAGTTGAACAACAACCCCGAAGCCGTCGGCATTCTTCCGGCAACGGGCATCATCGAAGCGATTCCATTTACGACTTTCGTTCCCGGTGTCAATGATCCTGACAACGTGCGCAAAGCGAACTTCTTCGACGGCGCGGTCACGTTCACGCAACGTCCCACTGAAGCTTTCGGCTACACGATCAATTACCAGGGCCTCGTCACAAACCGCAGCGGTATCAATGGACCACTCGGCGTTGGCTTTCAACCGTTTGGCGGCTCGACGCGATCCGATTTCGACGCGCGTGTTCACACTCTTAACGCGCGTGTCGATCTGCGCGCCGGCCATTTCAACTACATTACCGGCGGTTACGAGTTTGAGAACGAGAGTTTTGCTAACCCGTCGTTTCAGGTCAATCCTGCCGACAACTCAGACGTCGACGTCGCGCAACGAAGTCATGCCTTCTTTGTTCAGGACCAACTGCGCTTTCTCGACGATCGTTTACAGATCGCCGCTGCTTTCCGCACACAGTTGTTCCGTTTGCAGGAACCGCAGTTTACGCCAACAGCGTCGGCGCCTTACTTGGGGCTAACATTTCAATCGCCGCCCACGGCATATACCGGCGACGGCTCGATCGCTTACACATTCCAATCGACGGGTACCAAGCTGCGCGGGCACGTCGGCAACGGCTATCGCGCGCCGTCGTTGTTTGAACGTTTCGGCACCGCCTTCGACAGTTTCTTTGGTTACTCGATCTTTGGCGATCCACGTCTGAAGCCGGAACACTCAATCGCTTTCGACGCTGGAATTGATCAGACGTTTGCTGACAATCGGGTGCGGCTGTCTGCGACTTACTTCTACACAGAGTTGCGCCGCATTATCATCTTTGACTTCTCGGGTTTGATCGATTTCACGACCGATCCGTTCGGACGGTTTGGTGGTTATCTCAACACTGATGGTGGCATCGCGCGCGGCGCTGAAGTCGAGCTGAGGGCGACTCCGTTCCGGACCTTGAATCTCACGGCTGCTTATACCTTCACGAAAGCACAGCAGCGCACGCCGCAAGTGCCGGGGACAATACGCTCGCTCGTGATTCCCGATCATCAGTTCTCGATCGTTGCGACACAGCATGTCGGGCGCCGCGTGCTGATCAATTTCGACTTCTCGGCATCGAGCAATTACCTCGGTGCGGTTATCGATCCGACGACGTTTACGAGCCGCGGGTTTAGATTTAGAGGACTCGCGAAAGCTGATCTCGGTGCGAGCTATTCGTTGCCATTGGGTGATGACCGGAGGCAACTGCGGTTCTTTGGATATGTAGACAATCTTTTCGATCAAGAATATTTTGAGAGTGGATTTCGGACGCCGGGCAGGACCGGAAGGGCAGGCGCGACGTTCGTTTTTTAGCCACAAAAAGGCACAAAAGCACAAAATGAATTCTTGTGCAGAAAAGAGTGAAAAGCCGGAACCGCTTAAAGAGGGCGAGGACTATTACTTCGAAGATGGATTGATGGTCCTCACCGCTCGGTATCTCTTGCGTCGTGGTTACTGTTGCGAACAGGGTTGTCGCAATTGTCCGTATGGATTTGTGAAGAGCGATGAATAACATTACGAACTTTCCTCGCCGGATCATCTGCCTCACGGAAGAAACTACTGAGACGCTGTATCTTCTTGGCGAACAGGATCGCATCGTCGGCGTGTCAGGCTACACTGTGCGTCCACCTGAAGCGCGCCAGAAACCCAAAGTCTCCGCGTATATCAATGCGAAGTTCGATAAGATCCTTTCGCTCAAACCCGATCTCGTCTTCGCCTTCTCCGATCTGCAAGCTGACATCGCCGCTGAGTTGATTCGACGCGGCGTCACTGTCTTTACATTCAACCAACGTAGCATCGTCGAGATCATGGAGATGATTCTGACGATCGGCCGCATTGTCGGTAGTGCGGAAAAGGCGGAGCAACTGGTAGCAACGCTACAAGCTGAAATGGATGCGACTGCGCAATCGGCCTCGCGTTTTCCCTATCGTCCACGTGTGTTGTTTGAAGAGTGGTACGACCCGCTCATCTCCGGAATTCGCTGGGTCGACGAGTTGATCGAAGTTGCCGGCGGCGAACCGATCTTTACAGAGCTGCGTGAATGCCAGAGTGCGAAAGATCGGATCGTGGATCCGGCCATCGTGATCGATCGCGACCCACAGGTGATCATCGGTTCGTGGTGCGGGCGGCAAGTCAAGAAAGATCTGATTCGAGCGCGCGAAGGTTGGTCTGGCATTAGCGCCGTTCGCAACGATCAGATTTACGAGATCAAATCAGCCTACATCCTCCAACCCGGCCCCGCCGCGCTCACCGAAGGTCTGCGCCAACTGCACGCAATACTGAGATCACAAAAAGGCACAAAATAGATCCCGACACACGAACCACAAAGCTCATAGAGATTGCTTTTATCTTGTGCTTCTTGTGATCTGTTTTGTGCCTTTGGTGATCATGATGTCCTGGTAGGACAGACCGTCATCGCGTCCAGACCAACTTCCATAGATCTTCTTCTCAACTACCAGCCCGTATTTCTCGAGCAGTTGCATCACGAAACTCTCATCGTAAGCGGCGGCGCTCTCGGGACTGTGTTCGTGTACGTAGCGCCATTCACCTTCACCATAGTTAAAGGCCAGCTCGTTCGGCAACGCGGCTTGCTCATCATTGAGAAGAAAGAACGTCGCAAGGCAACGTCCATCGCTCTTCAACAGACGCGCGACTTCACTGAGGTAATTACTAACTTCAGTTGGGCGCATATGTGTGAAGACTGATTTCAAAAGGATCAGATCGAATGATCGATCTGCGAATGGAAACGCGTACGCTTCGGCGCGCTGCGCTGCATTTGGATTGTAGGCGAGATTGCGCACGTCAATGTGTGCGAACTGGAAATTCTTATGACGACGCGCGATCTTCTGCTGGCACCAATTGATCGATGGTCGATGTATGTCTACTCCGACGTAGCTGCCGTTTTCATCAAGATAGTTCTTCAGGTGCAGCGCCATCTGCCCACATCCACAGCCGATATCAAGCACACGTTCATCCGGCCGCAACCCTGCAAGCGAACGGAGGTAACCCATAAACTCCGCACCCGACGACTCAAAACTCCCGAGCGGCCCCACATACCTGCGCAAATGCAGCGGCGGCAAATCCGCCTTGCAGTTCAGTGCGCGCACGGCATAATCGACCGGCCCCAGCGCCACCAGCCCGGCGCTTCGAATACTTCTCAACAACCTGATCGTGTTCTGGTTCATGTCGGTGCGCGATTGTGCCACGGATGAACACGGATTACACTGCGGATCTGATCGTGTTATCCGTGGCTGCTTTTTACTCCAGAAAAAATGTGAGGATAGTTATGCAAATGCGCCGCGCAATACTTGCGTTGACGATCGTTGCTGTGGTGATGGTCGCGCCCGCACAATATGCTGCGTCAAACTCGTTCACGATCGAACAGATCAAGAGTTATCCGTTTCCGAATGAGTTGACTGCATCGGCAACCGGAGCGCGGATCGCGTGGGCGTTCAATGAGCGCGGGGCAAGGAATGTTTGGGTGGCCGAAGGTCCTGATTTTAAAGCGCGACGATTGACTAACTATGAAAATGACGACGGGCAGGAACTGACGAGTCTTTCGATTTCCGCCGATGGTAAGTATGTCGTCTATGTTCGTGGCGGAGATCACGGATCGAATTTCGACAGCTCGGTTGGTGTCAATCCCGCGATTGGTCCAACTCAGATGAAGGTTCAGATTTGGAGCGCGCCGTTCGGTGGTGGCGAGCCGAAGCTTCTGGGCGAAGGCGACGAGCCGGTGATATCACCGAAGAGCGATCGCGTGGTGTTCACAAAGGATCGCGGATTGTGGATTGCGCCGCTCGACGGCTCAACACCAGCCAAACGACTCTTCTTCGCTCGTGGCGAATGTGGCTCGCCCCAGTGGTCGCCTGACGGTAGTAGGCTCGGATTCGTTTCCAACCGCGGTGACCATTCATTCGTCGGCGTCTATACAAACGAGTCAATACCAATCGTCTATCTATCACCATCAACTTCGCGTGACTCGAGCCCGCGCTGGTCACCGGATGGAAAACGAATCGCGTTTGTACGACGTCCCGGCAATGGCGGCGCGCCAGAAGCGGTTCTCGAACAACGCCCGCAGGCATGGTCCATCTGGACTGCTGACGCGACTACCGGCGATGGGCAACAACTCTGGAAGAGCCCATTCACGTTGCGCGGCTCTCCGCCAAGCACGGAAGGCGGGACTAACCTGCACTGGGCCGCCGCCGGTCGCATCGTGTTTCTCTCGTACCTCGACGGCTGGCCGCATCTCTACTCAATTTCTGAAAACGGCGGCGAGCCGATGTTGCTTACGCCAGGCAACTACATGGCCGAGTACATCTCGATCAGCAACGATCGACGTTATCTCGTCTTCGCCGGAAACATGGGCACTGACGCTGATGATATCGATCGCCGTCACCTCGTGAAGGTTCCCGTCGATCGCGCCGAACCCGTCGTGATTACTCCCGGCAAAGGACTCGAGTGGACGCCATTCGTGACCGGCGACGGCAAATACATCGCGTACATCGGCGCGACCGCGCAACGTCCACCGATGCCGGCTGTGTTGCCTGCGTCGGGCGGTGGTAAGCCGATGACGCTCGCGGAAGATCGGATTCCGAGTGATTTTCCAGCGTCTCAACTGGTCGTGCCGAAGAAGGTGAGCTACAAGGCGCCCGATGGTGTTGAAGTTCACGGGCAGTTGTTTGAAGCGGCGGGCGGCGCGTCGAAGAAGCCGGCGATCGTTTACGTTCATGGTGGTCCACCGCGACAGATGCTCGTCGGTTGGCACTATTCTGATTACTACACAAATGCGTACGCGGTGAACCAGTATCTCGCAAGCCGCGGGTACGTGGTGCTGTCAGTCAACTATCGTTTGGGGATTGGTTACGGGCATGACTTTCATCGCCCGCCGAATGCGGGTGCGCAGGGCGCGTCGGAGTATCAGGATGTGAAGGCGGGCGCTGAGTATTTGCAGCGGCTGTCGCAGGTTGATGCGAAGCGAATCGGGATTTATGGCGGATCGTACGGCGGGTTTCTAACGGCGCTCGCGCTTGCGCGTGATTCGCAGCTCTTCGCGGCGGGAGTTGATATACACGGCGTACACAACTGGACCGCGGAACGAGCAGCGGGGTTACTCGAGAATCGTTACGAGAAGATACCGGACGTTCAGCAGGCGCTCGACGTGGCGTGGCAGTCGTCGCCGGTCTCGTCGATCGCGAGTTGGAAGTCGCCGGTGTTGTTGATTCACGGCGACGACGATCGCAACGTGCGTTTCAGTCAGACGACGGATCTCGTGAGGCGTTTGGAGAAAGCGGGCGTGTCGTACGAGGAGTTAGTAATACCTGACGACACGCATCATTTCATGCGGCACGCGAACCTCGTGAAAGTTGACGGGGCGGTTGCGGCGTTCTTCGATCGCGTGTTTGGAATGAAAAGCGGCAGCGAATAGAACTTGCACGTTGATAACAACTATAGGGCAGCTCTCCGTGGCCGCCCGTTCCGAGAGATGGAAGCGACGGGTGGCCACGGAGGGCCACCCCTACAGTTGCTTCACCATGCTTCATGGGCCGAAGCGGTGACGTTATTCGTCGGAGCGGGGGCAGGAGCTAAAACAATTTCGCTTCTGCTTATTACTTTTGTGCCTTTTCGTGGCTCACTTCTTGAACAGGTTTGCGAACGCCTGGCGAGCATCGGTTGGTGCGCCTGATGAGGTCTGTCGCTCGACCACTGTTCGTGGCACGAACAGTTCGCACGTATTGCGCGCGTTCTTGTTGACGATGCGTGCAGGTATCGATTTACTGCATTGGAAGCGGGCGCTCGGATCGAAATACGTGCACTGGCGACACGTGTGAAGATCGCCTCGGCAGTTAGGGCACGTACTCTCGAGAGTGATGTTGGTCGGCGCCTTTGCCGCGCATGATGAGCACTTCACGGTTTCGCCAAAGGCCATCATCTTCGGCGAGCGTGGTCCTTCCCGATCGACAGGTTTCGACTGTTGCTTCGGTCGCTGTCCCTGCGGTCGCTGCGGCTCCCGATCGTTATCCATGTAACCGCGGTGACGATATTTCCGATCACTCATGTTTGTACTCCAGAGGAAGAGATGCGCTGAATCATACGTGAAATTCAGTGAATGTGACAGGCGAGACGAGTTAGATGGTACCCTGATTCCAACTCCGCGTAATCTCTGCGTGCTCTGCGCCTCTGCGGTTTACATGCTTTTTCGTCTTCTTTTACCCGGAGGCGCAGAGCACGCAGAGATTACGCAGAGCAGTTTAGCCGCAAAAAAGCGCAAAGACCTACCTGAATTCCGCAGCATCAAATAGAATCCGTTGAATGAGCGTCGAGGCCAATGAGATACATCATTATCCGTGCGCGTCGTGTGGGGCGGATCTCGTTTTTGAGCCGCGCGATGGGTTTCTGACGTGCCCTTACTGTGGGCACAAGGAAGCGATTCCGGAAAGTTCAGAGCTGGTTGAGGAGCAATCTTATCAACAGCACTTCTGGATTCGTCCGGAGCAGATGGAGAAGCTCGCAGACAACGCGCTCGAAGTGCAATGTCAGAGCTGTGGCGCGAAGTCGATCTTCATGCCACCACAGGTCGCGGGAAGATGCGAATTCTGTGGCGTGCAGATCGTGGCCCAGCCAAAGTCTGCGGATCCGATTCTCACTCCGGGCGGAGTGCTGCCGTTTTCGATCACACAACAACAAGCCAGCTCGAGTCTCAGGCAATGGCTTTCATCGAGATGGTTTGCGCCCAACGATCTCAAACGTTTCGCAGAACCCGAAGCCATTCACGGGATCTATCTTCCCTTCTGGACGTACGACACCAACACCACGACCGACTACACCGGCCAGCGCGGCGAGTATTACTACGTCACTGAAACTTATTACGACCGCGACGCGCAAGGCCGGCAGGTGCAGCGCACGAGACAGGTGCGACACACGCGCTGGTATCCGGCATCAGGCACGGTTACCGGATCGTTCGACGACGTTTTGATTCCGGCGACAACGTCTCTGCCTTCCGATCGTCTTGCAGCGTTGGAGCCGTGGGATTATCCGCAGTTGAGACCATACGATCCGGCATTTCTGGCGGGGTTTAAGGCGCAGCGTTATCAGGTCGACCTCAAGCAGGGCTTCGAGCTGGTGAAGCAAGTCATCGCGCCTGCGATC
Organism: Pyrinomonadaceae bacterium; assembly: GCA_035251975.1. Lineage (GTDB taxonomy): Bacteria > Acidobacteriota > Blastocatellia > Pyrinomonadales > Pyrinomonadaceae > PSRF01. The sequence continues at coordinate 14,358 of DATFDT010000033.1, forward strand.
GAAAACGCCGTAAGTAATGACATTGGCGGTGACGAGCAAAGGATCGAGAGTCTTTCAACTGAGTATTCCGAGATCACGTTCAAGCACTTGTTGCTGCCGGTGTACGCAGGAGCTTATCGATATAACGCAAAGCTATTTCAGATTCTGGTCAACGGCCGCACCGGCGAGATACAAGGCGAACGGCCATATAGCTTCTGGAAGATTGCGCTGTTAGTAGCAACGATATCGATCGTGATCGCGATTCTCGTGATGGTGTTTGGTAATCGATAATTAGTTGTTCAGAAAGTGGTCCAACTCAGCGCGAATGAGCCGGTAGCACTCACAGGAATGAGACTCGAGTCGCATTCGATCGAGAATCACGATCTTTCCGCGGCTGTAACGAATGGCCCCATCCGTTTGCAGCGCTCCTGCTGCGACCGTCACGCCGGTTCGAGGAACTCCGAGCGCCTGAGAAATAACTTGCTGTGTAAGTTGAAGAGTGTTTGAGTCAGTTTGATCTTGCACTGTGAGTAACCAGCGGCTGAGTGTTGCTTCAATGGTGTGAAAGCGATTGCATATGGACGATTGCGAAATTTGCATGATCATGACGTTGAGATAACGCAGTACGAATTCGTGAAGAGCCTGGCCTTTGTCAAACTCTTCCTGAAAGATTTCGGCTTTGATCTTTAAAGCCTCGCTGCGGGAGCGGACTTTAACATCGTAAGGGATGATACGATTCTTTAAGATGATCGGAAGTCCGACGACGCCTTCTTTGCCCAGCATCGCAACCTCGATCGTGGAACCTGTTTCGGTAGTCGAAAGTAAGGAGATTAAACCACTCTCGGGTAAGTATACGAACTCGATCGGGTCTTCGCTTAGATAGATGGTTTCGTCTTTCTCAAATTTGACGGGAGTTAAATGCGGCGCAATACGACCAAACTCTTCGTCAGGAAGAGCATCCAGAATCCGGTTTCGTATAGCAAGCTGCTTCAGTGGCTGCAACAATCGACTCCTTGGTACACGTATGGGAGTCCTTTGTCTGAGCTCGCGTATTCTGGGCGTTTATGTGAGACAAACTGGGCGCTGGGTCGATGCAGTATGAGGCGTTTGGAACGTGGTGTCAATCAGTTTGCATGATCGGTTCAAATCCTGAACAATAAAAATTCGCAATCCAACAGACAAATGAAAGGACAGTATGCCAACACGAAAAGCAGAAGCTGAATGGGAAGGAAATCTTGCCGAGGGTGGCGGAAGGTTGAAGGTGGGAAGCGGCGCCTTCGAAGGTCCGTACTCGTTCAAATCACGGTTTGAAGAAGGTGAAGCCGCGACTAACCCGGAGGAGTTGCTGGGTGCAGCGCACGCTGGTTGTTTCACGATGGCGATTACGGCGGCGCTTTCACGCGCCGGCATCAAGGCGAAACGAATTCACACGGAAGCGCGAGTCAAACTCGAAAAGGTCGGCGAGGCATTCACGATTACGCAGATCGAGCTTGAGACAGAGGCTGAGATCCCTGGTATCGATGATGCAGCGTTTCAACAATATGCGCAGGGCGCTAAAGAAAACTGTCCGTTGTCGAAGGCGCTCGCGAGTACGCCGATCAGTATGACGGCAAAACTGGTTTGAGTCGGCCATGCGTCGAACGTTAGAAATCATTGTTGGACCGGGTCAGTGATACTGACCCGGTCCAAGGTCGACTACTGAGTTTGAGGCAAGCCGCCTAAGTCACAAAGATTACAACTGTGTACTACGCCGGAGCTGGATCGCCGACGACTTCAGCAGTGGTCCAACCCGACGGAACGTTACTCGCGCAGCAGCCTTACGGGAAAGAAGGTTTGCTGGTTATGGACATCGACATCCGTCTGGCCACCGGCCTCCTCGCATCGCGCTACAAGTCGGTTGAATTGTGTTAAGCTTCTGCTCCTCAACAAACGGTCAACGCTCGCAACGGTGAGGCGCCATGAATGATTCGGTCCATTATCGTAGCTGCAATCTCTGTGAGGCGATCTGTGGAATCGAGATCACGAGCGCGGGCGACCAACATCTAAACATCCGCGGTGACAAAGACGATCCGTTCAGTCGTGGGTACATCTGTCCGAAGGCCGTCGCCCTTCAGGATTTTCATTACGATAAAGATCGCCTCAAGCACCCTGTTCGCCGGACCACGCGCGGGTGGGAACGCATCAGTTGGAACGAAGCTTTCAATGAAGTAGCGAAGAACCTAAAACGTATTCGCGCCCAGCAGGGCAGGAATTCCATCGCGACGTATCTCGGGAATCCGACTGTTCACAACTACGGCGCGCTTCTATTCGCGCCGTCGTTTTTGCGAAGCCTGCGCACGCGAAACAAATTCTCTGCAACTTCGGTGGACCAACTTGCTCATCACCTCGCATCGTTTCTGATGTTTGGTCACCAACTCCTCATTCCTATTCCTGATGTAGACCGCACGAAGTTTTTTCTAATCCTTGGCGCGAATCCCGCGGTGTCGAACGGAAGCCTGATGACTGCTCCTGGTATGAATCGCAGGTTAGAGGAGATTCGTAAGGGCGGCGGAAAAGTCGTACTCATCGATCCGCGTCACAACGAAACTGCACGCTTCGCCGATCGACATCTCTTCATCCGTCCGGGCACTGATGTTCTCCTGCTACTCGCGTTGCTTCACGTTGTTTTCGAGGAGAAGCTAACGCAGCCCGCGCCATTTGCGAAAGGTATGGAGACGGTGGCGAGTCTTGTGACCGAGTTTCCGCCGGAACGCGTGGCTTCGATCACGGGCATCGAGTCGGATCAAATACGCGCGCTCGCGAGAGAATTCGCTGCCGCTGAATCGGCGGTTTGCTACGGAAGAATCGGTTTGAGCACGCAGGAGTTCGGCGGCGTTTGCCAGTGGCTAATCAACGTTCTGAACATTGTCACCGCAAATCTCGATCGGCCCGGTGGTGCGATGTTTACACTTCCGGCCTTCGATCCCGTATCGGCGCCGGAATCGTTAGCAGCGCGCGGAAGTTTTGCACGCTTTCACAGTCGCGTACGCAAGCTGCCTGAGTTTTCCGGAGAGTTGCCGGTCGCAGCACTTGCTGAAGAGATCCTGACTGAAGGTGACGGGCAAGTGAAGGCGTTCGTGACACTCGCAGGCAATCCTGTGCTGTCAACGCCGAATGGTCGCGAGCTGGATCGCGCGCTTGCGAGCCTCGAATTCATGGTGTCGATCGATTGCTATATCAACGAGACAACGCGCCACGCGCACATCATCCTGCCGCCAACCTCACCGCTTGAACGTGGGCACTACGATCTCGCGTTTCACCTGCTCGCCGTGCGTAACACGGCGAAGTTTTCACCTCCTCTGTTTGAGCGAAGCGCCGAATCGCGACACGACTGGGAGATCCTGCTCGAGCTCGAAACTCGCATGAAGCACGATGGATTCGTTGGCAGCGTAAAGCGTAAGCTCGGCAAACAATTCTTTACGCCCGAGCGGATACTGGATTTGGGTTTGCGTTTTGGACCATACGGCGCGCGTTTGAATCCGTTTTCGAAAGGACTGACCTTCCGAAAAGTCCAAAAAGCCGTACATGGAATTGATCTCGGCCCCTTGACTCCGTGCTTGCCCGACCGACTTAAAACTACTGACAAAAAGATCGACCTGACGCCGGAAGTTTTGGTTAAAGACGTCGAACGTGTGAAGTCAAGATTTCTAAATGAAGCGCCGTACAATTCAAATGGTCATCTCCTGTTGATTGGGCGGCGACAACTGCGCAGCAATAATTCGTGGCTCCACAACAGTGAAAGGCTTGTGAAAGGAAATCCGGCAAAGCCTCAATGCACAGTCCTCATGCATCCGACGGATGCTGCTAATCGCGACCTGCTGGATGGTCAGAATGTGGTTGTGCGTTCGAGGGTGGGATCGATCGTGTTGCCAGTTGAGATATCAGAGGAGATCATGCGAGGCGTTGTTAGTATTCCTCACGGTTGGGGACACGATCGTGCGGGCAATCAACAAGCAGTGGCCCAACAGCACGCTGGCGCGAGCATCAACGATCTAACGGATCAGCAAGCCGTCGATGCCCTTTGCGGAACCGCAGCGTTCAACGGAACTGCTGTGACGGTTGCTGCCTGGCCGCAAAACAATTCTTAGCCACGAAAAAGCACAAAAGTCACATAAAATGAGACCAGGCTTTTGTGTATTTACTCGTTTGCGCCCTTTTGTGTACCTATTCGGATGAACAGAGCAGATCTGGTTTCCCAACGACTTCAAAACCAAGGGCTGTCTGCGCCGGAGTTTCGAAAAGCGGTTGATGTTGTGCGGTGGTTTGGCGGTGTACAGGCGCAGGATTTTGAAGCTGCCAAGTGGGCACTTGCACTACGAATGCGAAGTGCAACGAATGCCGCGATTGAGGAGAATTTCAATCGCGGCATAATACTGCGCACGCATGTTATGCGTCCGACTTGGCACTTTGTTGCTCGCGACGACATTCGTTGGCTGTTGGAGTTGACGGCGCCCGGTGTAAACGTCAGGTGTGGTTCAGGCTATCGCATGTTCGAGCTCGACGATGCGGTCTTCAAACGCTCGCACAAGATTTTGGAGCGAGCTTTGAAACATGGGAACCATCTATCGCGAGCGGAACTGCGGCGGAAGTTGAATGAGTCAGGAGTGCCGGCAAACGACACAGTCAGGATGGGGCATATACTCATTCGCGCGGAGTTGGATCGTGTGGTTTGCAGTGGTCCACGGGTGGGCAAACAGTTAACCTACGCGCTCTTTGACGAACGTGTTCCCGCAACGAAGACGATCGATCGCGATGAGGCGCTCGCGAAGCTCGCTCGACTGTATTTCCGCAGTCACGGACCAGCTACGTTACAGGATTTCGTGTGGTGGTCGGGGTTGAGTATCGCCGATGCGAAACGTGGTCTGGAAGTAGTCGGGCGCGGTCTTGAGAGACTGACAGTTAGAGATAAAGTGTATTGGCGTCTTCGAACCAGTGAGTCTCAGGCAGGTTCCTCGACTACGGCTCACCTGCTGCCTGTTTATGACGAGTATCTCGTTGCGTATAAGGATCGGCAGAGCGTTTTTGGGTCCCAAGACGGAAAGTCCACGTGGGACTCTCTTGGTCCCGCAATTATTGTCAACGGAATAGCAGCGGGCACGTGGAACAAGAAGTCAGTCGAAGTGAAACTTACGAGGACGTTAAAGAAAGCTGAAAGCGTAGCTGTTGCGCAGGCCACGACACGTTACGCAGAGTTTATTTCGGTGAAATCTCCCGGCGCAGGTAGAAGAGTAAATCAGTAGAAGGTGGCTCGATACCCAGTTGACGAATCATTCCGACCACCTGACCGCGATGCATCGTAGCGTGATTTACAACGTGCTGCATTTGATTGATCAATGGCATCGAGCTCGGATCTCCGCTCAATAGTTTGAACGATAGCTCGGTAGCAAGTTTCGGTTCGTCCAACTGTGAAACACATTGCGTGCGCTGGTTGACGAGCTCGGTCCAGTGAGCTTTCAAGGCAGTGAGATTGTTACACGCTTCGATGGACCAACGTGACCATGCCTCAGCTTTCGTCGGTGAATTTCCGTTCCAGCGTTCCAGCCAGATCCACTCAGCCCCCGCCATGTGCACCAGAGTCCCAAAGATCGACTTGTGACTGATGCCAAAGTCGCGGTGCAAACCGTCCTCCGGCAGTTTGGCCGCCGCTTCCATTGCTAGATCGTTAGCCCATTCGGTGTAAGTTAAAAGTTGCTGAATATCGGAGAGATTCATGGCCGAGATTCTTTACGATGTCGTAGCGAGCGTCAAGTTCACTTTTAGTATCCTTGTGCCTTTTGGGGGCTAACTGGCGACCGACTTTCTGTCCGTCCCATGACGTACAATCAGCGCCAGTTCTTTACCCTGTTCCACTCTGCTTGCAAGTTCCACTTCAAACCTCTACACAACAGGATCGGGCGGTTTTCATAGCGGTATGCGTAAGGATTGTTGAGAGTGGCGGCAACGGTCACTGAGTCGAACTGCTCGCGAGCTTCACTTTCCAAACCGCCAAGCAGGATCACGATGTCGCCATTGTAGTGTCGCGGTCCCCAGAGGAAGTAGTTTTGATGTCCACTGATCGCTTTCGGCAATCGATACTGCGGTCCGAAGAAATCAATCGCTGCGGCCTGACCATAATTGCTGCCGAAGATCGCAGTGCGCTGTTGCTCCTCCGGCGTGAGGGATTGATAGACGCGCGCGACAGCCGCTACCATTCCCGGCCACGGAAACTCATCAGCGTAATACTGCGGCAACGTCTCGCCAACAAAACTTCGCTCAGTCTTTGGCACTTCGAAAGGTAAGTGCGACTGGTAACGCAGAAAAGTTTCGATCGGCAACACTGGCAACACGAGCGGCAGTAGCGGCAGTACTCCAAGCATCAACCAGATGAAACAAGCCGGCTTCAGAAACATCTGTACCCGTGGACGCATCGCCAACAAACGTTCCGTCGCAACCGCACCTGCTGCAAACAACATCACGTAAGCAGATGCTGAGTAATAATCCTTTCCATGCGTGATCATGAAGAACAAAATCGTGATCACGAATGCGAAGCCGAAACTGCGATAGCTCTTTGCTTCGCGCGAAAACAGATAAAACAACAAACCGCCTAACCAAAAAGGAAAACTCACCGGATTCAACATCAAGATCTGTTGCAACAGGTACTTGCCAGGTGGCAGGACCACGTCCTTTCCAGTCGCGCGTATATTGTGCATCAGCTCGAGGAAAGGCCAGCCGTGCTGAATATTCCAAATAAGGTTTGGCAGGAAGATCAGGAATGCGATTGCGCCACCGGCAACGATCCAAGGCGTGAACAGGATGCTGCGATCACGACTCAACAGAACACCTGCGATTAATGCTGACGCGAAAAAAACCAGTGAGTATTTGTTTAATAGTCCGACGCCGGCAATCGCGCCGAACACGAGCCAGAGTTTTGTGTTGCGCGTCTTAATGATGCGCAGGACCACGAACGCGAGCCCGCCCCAGAACAACGGCTCGAAAGCATTCATCGCAAACTGATGATCGATCACCCACCACACGCCCGGTGTCGCTGCCAACACCGCTGCCAGCACGACTCCAAAACGCTGCGCGCCAAGCTCACGCGCGAATGCGGCAGTCAGAATTATTCGCAATGCTCCAGCAAGTGCGGGCCACAACAACAATGCCGGTAGCGAAGTGCCGAACGTATGTCTGGCAATCCAACCAAGCACTGCGATCAATGGCGGCTGATCGACATAACCGAACGCGAGATGCTCTGCACACGCGAGGTAATACAGACCATCACGAAAGTAGCCGTAGCGAGTGGAGGTTGCGAGGTGTAATGTGAAGTAAACAACAGCAATCACATACACCCGCGGCCACAGTGACTGACTTGTCGACGTGTTTGATTTAAGGATCATGGGCGTTGTCGGAAACAACTGTAGGGGCGGCCCTCCGTGGCCGCCCGTTGTTCGGACATATATTATTCATGACGAACGGGTGGCCACCGAGGGCCACCCCTACAGTTGTTGACGAGACGTGTAAAACTCTAACGTTGCTTTTGTCATCGCGATGACTTTCTCACGAAGCGTTAATGGCTCAATAACCTCTAAATTTGGACCAAACGATACTGCATATTCACACGCCATCTCTTCAACATCAAACCCAACCTGCACCTTCTTCCAACCACGCGCATCAGCTTCATCCGTTTCCATCACGCGTGCAAACCGTCCCGCAAAACTCAGTCGCAACACCACCGACGGCGAAACCCAAAACGATGCGAGATACTTCGGCGCATTCGATTTGAACGTCGATGCTGACTGTTCCCAATACTCGGCAAGATTAAAATCGACCGGAATCGGCGCCGCCTCGTCCAGCACTTCCACGTTGGAAATGCGCGACACGCGATACGTGCGCACATGTCCATCAACAGCTCCGACGAGATACCACACACTGCCTTTGGCCACCAACCCCATCGGGCTGATCACACGCTCGACTGGCTCAGAATTCTCGCCACGCTCATAAGTGATCATGAGCCTGCGTTCCATCCAAAGCGCTTCCTGCAAAACAGGAAGGAACGGTACCGCTTCTTCACGCCTGGACCAACCGCTGACATCAACTAATATTCGCTGCCGCGCACGCTCCGCTCCCTGTCGAAACGTCGACGGCAATGAAGCCAACAACTTCAACATCGCACCATCTGCAGCTTTTTCAAGATGCAAATCGGCCAGCACCTTTGTTGGCTTCGTCAGAAACAACGATTGAATCTCCGCTTCATTAAGACCAGTGAGACTGGTGCGATAGTCGCCGAGCAAGGACCAGCCACCACCCAAACCACGCGCCGCAGTCACCGGAATCCCGGCGCCACTCAACGCTTCCATATCGCGATGAATCGTTCGTTCTGAAACTTCCAAACGCGATGCGAGATCTCTTGAAGTCATCTGGTGATTGGCCTGCAGGAGCAAAACTATCGAGAGTAGACGATCGGCGCGCACAGGTTTAGACCTCCTCAGAACGCGCAGATTTTATCCTACAAATATGACAGGAGGTGTCATGAAGTGTGAGTAAAGTTCTCAAAAATAAAATTTTTAGGAGGACACCATGCGCAAAGTCATTTTTGGAGGAGCCAATAGCTTAGACAATTTCATCGCTCGGAAAGACGATGCAGTCGACTGGCTGCTCTTCAGCAAAGACGTGGAAAAGATAATGAGGGACATGTGGGAAAACATCGACACCGTCGTGATGGGCCGCAAGACTTATGAAGTCGCGCAACGTATGGGCGGCGGCAGTGGTGGTTATCCAGGTGTGAAGACTTACGTCTTCTCACGAACGATCAAAAAACCAAACAGCAAAAAAATATTCTTCGTCAACGAAGATGCTGCTGCATACGTGCGTCGATTGAAAGAAGAGGAAGAAGGTAAAGACATTTGTGTGATGGGTGGTGGTGTGCTTGCGAAGTCGTTGTTTGAAGCAGACGTGATTGATGAGATCGGTTTCAACATTCATCCAGTGTTGCTTGGTTCAGGTATTCCTCTGTTCTATGAGATGTCGCGACAGATCGATCTTGAGTTGAAAGAGTGCAAGCAGTTGTCGAGTGGTTGCGTGATGTTAACTTACAAGATAAAACATGCGTAATTCCATAGAGAAAACGTGCGTAATTTCATAGAGCAAGTCAGTGATGTTGACTTGCATAGCTGGTGTGTTTTGCGTGTAGTATAGACCACGTCCGAAGACGACAAGGTCTATGCGGAGAAGGATATTGCCAACCGAAAATCCTCGCGCTAACCTCGCGTCTTACGAAGATGAGCTAGAAACCTCGCCTAAGCTAATGCCGGCGATACTCATATACGTGTGACAGTTTGTGGGCAAGTTACCTTAAGGGTGAGAGCGGTAGCCGATTCTGAAGCCGAACTACCGCCCTCGGCAGAGCGCACAGGCAACACCCACATCTTGCCTCCGGGCATGCGCT
>DATFDT010000034.1:0-19615 GCA_035251975.1 Pyrinomonadaceae bacterium
GTGATGCGATTGTTCTCGTCGATCACGATCGCGTTGTATTTCTTGATCTGTTCGAGATCGCCGACGTCGTACACGCCAGTCACAGGCGCGTCTTTTTGTTTGCAGTAATCACCAAACTCGGCGAGGTCTTCGCTGAAGAGATTATCGCCGCCAACGACGATGATATCGTCTTTAATCTGGTGCTCGCTCAAAACAAGATGCATGTCGCCGATGGCGCCGAGTTTATTTGAATCGTCGGTGCTCTTGTCGTTGACGATTGTGAAGCGGAAATGGAGATCGGGACGATAATTCTCCGCCCACTTTTCGAAGTGCGTGACAAACTTTGCATTCGTGACGATGTAAGCCTGATCGATATCGCGAATGGTGGAGATGTTGTCGAGCACGTGCTCGAGCATCGGCTTACCCGCAACGGGCAGCAGCGGCTTCGGTTGATTGAGTGTTAGTGGATAAAGGCGCGTCGCGTAACCCGCCGCTAAGATAATCAGCTTCATATGTTGTTACTCAAACTTCTTCCGCTCCATTCCCCGCGGTGCAAATATAGATCTCAGGTTTTAATTTGGTCACGCGCTCATAACCCTCCGCTACGCGCGCACGAAACTCATCAGCATTCTCTTCTCTCACGAGATTAACCGTCGATCCACCAAAACCACCGCCAGTCATGCGCGCGCCATAAACGCCGTCAATCTTCTGTGCGAGCTCCACCATCAGATCGAGCTCATCAGAACTGACCTCGTAGTCATCACGCAAGCTCACGTGCGACTCGCCCATCAATTTCCCAAAGCGCCACAAATCTTGCTGCGCCAACGCCTCGCCCGCTTCAATCACACGCGCATTCTCCGTGATCACGTGCCGGCAACGTCGATAAACCACTTCGGGCATTTCACTGCGGTGCTGTTCGAGTTGCCCAAAAGTTACATCACGAAGCGCTCGGATATTCGGATAAAACTGCGCCAGCAATCGCACACCAGCTTCACACTGCGCCCGCCGCTCATTGTAAGCGCTCGACGCCAGCTCGTGCTTCACCATCGTGTTGCAAATTATCAACCGAACGTTGTCGGGCAGCGGCAACAGCTTGAATTCCAGTGAACGACAATCGAGCAGCAGTGCGTGTTGCGCCTGCCCAAACAACGAAACAAACTGGTCCATGATACCAACACGCGCGCCAACAAACTCGTTTTCCGCACGCTGACAAAGCAACGCAAGCTCGCGCGCGTCGATATCCAGGCCGGAATGCGCCGTAAGGGCACACGCTGTCGCGACCTCGATCGCGGCCGACGAGCTAAGTCCCGATCCGATCGGAACTTCGCCGCGAATTCGCAACGACGCGCCGCGCAGACGATAACCCGCACGCTCGATCACAACCGCGACACCGATCGGATAATCGCTCCAGTGTCCACGCGCCGCGAGATTCGGATCGTCGAGATCGACCTCGACTTCTTCGTCGAAGTTTTCGGAGTGAATTTGCAGTTTGAGTTGATCGAGCGGCGTGAGGCGAACCCACGTAAAGAAGTCGAGCGCGGCGGGCATTACAAACCCGTCATTGTAATCGGTGTGCTCGCCGATCAGATTCACTCTTCCCGGAGCCCTGAACGTACGCATGCCTCAAGACTTAGTTGGCCACAAAAGGCACAAAACACAAAAATGATTTGCTTATTTGTTTGGCGCTTTCTGTGCCTTTTTGTGGCTAAAATTTCTGTGCTTCTTTGTGGCTAATGGGGATTCGCGACATCCATTACGATCCGCCACATGCCATTTCGCTTCTTCCAGATCCGCACGTAGCTGCCCTTCTCGATCACATTCTTCGTGTCGTCGATCACTTCATACGTCCCATGCGTGTAACCGAGGTCACCGGCGAGCGAGACGCCGCCGCCGATTGGCTTCCACCTAATCCGGCCCTTAGGTGTTGCCAACGCCTGAGTCGCGGCCTGAACGCCGACGTATGGAAGGTTGTCCGGACGATAAAGCCGGACGTCACGCCCGGCATAAACGGGAAAGACCGCAGCAAGTGCTTGCTTCCGTTGTGCGCTGGCATAGTTTCGATCGCGCTCCAGCAATGCCTCTCGCGCCGTTGCCTCATCGACCGGCTTGAACGACGTCTTCTTGTTCGGATCAGGCGCTGGCGGTTGCCACAACGTTTGTGGTCCACCTGACTGCGGATGGCTGATCCCGAGATCGACCACGAACTTCCACGTGCCATCCGCCTGCTTTTTCCAGACAGTTACAAAGTGGCCATAGCCGGACGGATTCTGATCGCTCCGATCCGCTTTGAGCTCCCATGGTCCAGTCGTGAAACCCAGGTCGCCTGACACCGACATGCCGGCAAACGCAGGTTGCCACGCGAGTAACGGATTCTTGTCTGACGGCGGTACCGGATGTTCCTGCATCCACTGCTTGCCGTTCACAGCACCGGGTCGAAACAACAAACCATCGTCGGCGATGAACGCTACAAACGCATCGCGCGCATTCTGCTCCTCGGCCATCTTCGAAAATGCCTGCTCAGTTTTCACCATGTCCTGCAACGCTGACTGTCCTCGTGCAGACATGGCCACGACCAAACAGATAATAATTACAGAAATGTATTTCATAATCGTACCCTCATCCGTGTAAATCAGCGGCGGCAATGGCCGCTTGTAAGACAGATTCCGGAGTCCATTGATCGATCGGCTTCACTTCGGAAAGCCTGCCGCGGCTCATCACCGCCAGTCGATCACACATCCCAAACAACTCCGGCAAATACGAGCTTACCATCAATACCGCTTTGTTCTGCGCCGCCAGCGCAGCAATCGTTTCGTAAACCTGCGCCTTGCTGCCGATGTCGATGCCGCGTGTCGGCTCGTCGAGCAGAAGCACGTCTGCGTCCTGGTGCAGCAAACGTGCGACGATCACCTTCTGCTGGTTGCCGCCCGACAATGATTCAACGCTCTGTTGTACTCCGCGCGTCCTGATCTTTAAAGCGTTGACAAGCTTCTCAGTCTGTTTGCGTTGCGCGCCGAGATCGAGCCAGCCCCAACGCGAGCACGAATTGAATCTTGTGACGGTAACGTTGTCGGCGATCGACTGGTTCAACGTCAAGCCCTCGCCTTTGCGATCTTCGCTCAGATATCCGAGACCTTCGATTAGACGCATCGCCGGCGTGCTGCTTCCGGGTCGCAAACTCTTTTTATTAACCCTGATCGTTCCACTTTCAGGACGCTCTAGTCCGAAGATCGTGCGCAACAGCGGCGTGCGTCCGGAGCCCATCAACCCCGCGATGCCGAGTATCTCGCCGCGACGCAACTCAAACGATGCACTCTTTAATAATGGAGGCGATGCAAGATTTTGGACGTCGAGTATCGTTTGTCTTTCGCCTGTTGCTCGAGAACGTACGGGGAAGAGATTTTGTTGCGCACGACCGACCATCTTCGCGATCAGTTCGTTGTCAGTGACACTCGCGATCTCTCCAGTCGCAACGCTGCGACCATCGCGCAGCACTGTGAAGCGATCGGAGATCTGGCGCACTTCTTCAAGAAAATGACTGATGTAGATCACCGAGATTCCTTCAGCGCTCAACTTGCGAATGAGCGTGAAGAGATGGGCCACGTCTTCGCGTTGCAGACTGCTCGTTGGCTCGTCCATGAGGATGATGCGTGCGTGAGCGGCGAGCGCGCGTGAGATCTCGACGATCTGGCGCGCAGCGACGGAGAGATCGCCGACGCGTTTTTCCGGACGAATGTCTGCGTGATGAAATGTTTTGAGAACGTCGTTTGTGCGCGCAATGAGCTGGTCGCGATCGAGCCAGCCCAGGTGTGATAAACGCTGCGACGACTCGATGCCCATCATCACGTTTTCAGCGACGCTCAGGTGTGGGCAGAGTGAAAGCTCCTGATGGATCAGTGCGATGCCGTGCGTGCGTGCGTCGAGTGGGTTTGAGGGAGCGTACGGTTTGCCGTGTATCTCCATCGTGCCTTGATCCGGATGCAGCGAGCCGGCGATGATGTTCATGAGTGTGCTCTTGCCCGCGCCGTTCTCGCCGATCAGTGCGTGAACCTCGCCTTCGCGCAAATCGAGATCGACGCCATCAAGCGCCACTGTTGGACCAAAAGACTTGGAGATTTTTGATAGCTTGAGCGCAATCATTCTTTCAAAATTAGGATCTTTCAAGAATTAAGAACCTTAAATTAGAACAAGTCAGGAAGAGGGGCTTGCCCCCGCTCTTCCAATCCAAGCCACGGCGGGGGGCAAGCCCCTCTTCCTGACTTGTTCTTTGCTTATCGTTCAAAATCCTCCAGGCAAATAATTTCAGCGCTCCAGGGTGTCGTACAGCGCGTGAGCGGGCCTTACACCGTCGCGTTCGTTGGAGGCCGTGATAGCCAGGATGCGTACGCGATCGTTGGTTGGGAGTGTTAGCGTTCGCGCGTTCACGGGCACGTCGAGTGTGTAAACGAACAAGTAAGAATAGGCGTACGCTTCGTTGGCGCCCGCAGGTGTGTGGCGATGAGAGGCGAACCAACCGACGGGCGCACGCTTTATGAAGCCGGGTGTGATGCCCAGCATCTCGCCATACGGATCCAATCTTGTTCGCGATTTTTGCAACAGCGCGGCGACGTCAGGCGGGATGTCCGGTGGTGGGGTGCGTGGCTGTAAACGCACTTCAGTCTGTTTCCACTGTCGATCGTCCCACTGTCCGATGAATCCACTCCAATCCTGAATCGTCAACTTTACTTCTTCACTGCCAACACGAAAAGCGACGTCCTGATCCCCGCCGACGGACGCTGCAAGCACGTACAATCTTTGCACGCCCGCTGGTAACGAGATCGCTTGTCCTCGCGCGATCAATGCATTTGCTCTATCTGGCGGGCCGAGACGGAAAGTTATGCCGCCGTAAGAAAGCTCATGCGGAAGCATTTCAGCAGGTAGCGCGTAACCTTCACCGTCGAAGCCGGCCTTCATTCGCTCGCCGTCGCGATCTGCGCCGGCGAGATCGTATGGCAAAGTGATCGGCGTCGATTGCGGAGGATTGAGCTTCGCTGATCGTGGCGCAAGGTTTACCGCAAACGTGCGCGGTTGAAATCGTCCGAGACTCGTCATTAGCTCGCCTTTGCTGATCGAAGCCTTGCCGATCGGCAATTCCTGACTGTTGACTTCGCGCGCCGCAATCACCGGCGCTGCAAACCCGAGACGCACGTCAGGTTGTTCGCGTCCGTCAAGCTCAACGATCCGCACGATCAATTCATCTGTGTCTTCTGCTTTCTTCAGCGCGAGCACACGAACGCGACTACTGTTTGTTCGCAAGATCGAAAACGTCTTGCCGAGCGCTCCTGGATGCTTCGAGCTCTCAAACGCGATCAGCGGCTGGTTCAAACGCTGCGCGTGCCAGTCAGTCTGTGCGCGTCGATAATCGCCGGCGTGCGACGCGAGTCCGTAAACGATCTCGTGTCGTCCCCAATCCTGTGTTGATTGATCGGCGTAACCGGCGCGCGCAGCTATCCCGGGCGTGCGCAGCAGAGTCAAACGAAGTGTGTTGTCGTCAGGCTTGTCAGAACCGTACTTGCAGTCAGAAAGGATCGTGACGCCAAACGTACCACTGCGATCAGTCAGATCGAACCACTGGTGCGACGGCACTTCAAACTTCCGCTCGTCATTGTTGCCACGCTCGATGGTGCCGATGTCCCAGTTGTAAGTCGCCTTCCCATTAGCTGCCGTGAGCGGAAACGTCGCTTTGAGATTTGCATTCGCGGTCTTCCACTCAATCACGTCGCTGAACTCGACTCGATTTCCAGCATCTCCTGCCGATAAGCGAATAGTCTGGCGAAACTTCGAACCCTCCGTTTCGCGCACAACCTCAACCGCCACGCGTACTGGTCCTTCCTCAACTACACTCACCTGCGCCCGGCCACCCACATAAGCACGCGGCTGCTTCTGCTGGTCGGTCCAATCCATGTTCCACGCCGGCCACTGCGCGGGCGTATCGTTCTTGATCGCGAGGCGAATCGGCGCCGCGAGCAACTCGCGATTGAGCTGCTTATCAAAAATACTCGAGATATCTCCGTCCATATTCAACGTGATGCGATAGCGGTGATTCTCGAGTGACGTGGGCGTAACTTTCAGCGGCGCAATCGACTTAGAAAAGCCCGGCTGAATATCGTAAACCGCATAACCAAGCGGCGGCACAGTGGCTAAAAACACGAACCTCCTGGCACCAATGGTTTGAGAGGGAACGTCGCGACCATCCGGACCAATCACACGCACTGGCGAAACAGCTACTCCGAAATCTGTCTCAACCACATCTTCGCGCTCGACGTTCAACGGGTTGTAGACAACGATCGGCGTTCCCACAGCGCGCGTGTCCAATTGCGACGCAATTCCTTCCGTCGCGCTCGTCAGTACACCCGCAAACTGATTCATCGCGATCACGTCGTCGTTCCACGAAAAGTTAAAAGCCTTCGGTGTCGCGGTGCCGGGCAGAATGTCGTGAAACTGGCCGCCCATCACAAGCGTCCACGCGTTGTTCAACCGCTCCAGCGGATAAGCGCGTACACCAAGCCACGCCGCGCCGACCGACGCTTTCTCCGCCGCGTCAGCAAGCAGTTCGTTCTTACGGTTCCAACGTTTCTGATAAGCCTGCGAGGTGATCGAACCCGCGGAGTGATCCGTTAACAGCAGATCACCTTCATAGCGCGGCAGTCGAGCGATGTGTTCCGGACGAATGTTGAGAAACATCTGCTCCGCTGTCGCTGAAACGACTTTCAGTGGTCCATCACCAACCGCAGTCTGCGCTTCGACGAGCGCATTATTGCGCGTGACGATCGCTTCCATCATGCGCACGGAATCTTCGCGTGGGCTTCCGCCAGTATCGCCGGTGCCGTAATAGTGATAGTCAGTAAAAAGCCCGCTTGCTTTTCCGTTTCGCTCGACGCGACGTGGCCAATCGACCGCATTGTTGCCGGGCGTAGCAGGACTCTTGCTGATGTCTTCTCTGATCTGTCCGCCGTAACTGCCGGGATTCAGCGCTGCGACAATGCCACGCCCGTCTGGTCCAACCCAGTAACCGACGTTGAAAGGAATACCGCGCGGCGTTTCTTCGATCGAGCCGCGGCCACCGACGGGCGCTGCCGAATTCCACGTCAGCTTTTGCGTCGAGAAACCTTTCAATCCGGCGTGCGCGAGAATGCTCGGCAGCGACGCGGGAAAACCAAAACAGTCAGGCAGCATGTACTCAGCGCTCGTCTTGCCAAACTCACGTTGAAAAAATCGATTGCCGTAAAGTATCTGGCGAAAGATCGACTCCGCTGACGGAGCGTTGACGTCGC
The DNA here is from genome assembly GCA_035251975.1 of Pyrinomonadaceae bacterium. Classification (GTDB taxonomy): domain Bacteria; phylum Acidobacteriota; class Blastocatellia; order Pyrinomonadales; family Pyrinomonadaceae; genus PSRF01. The sequence continues at coordinate 7,290 of DATFDT010000034.1, forward strand.
CTTCTTCCATCGACGAGCCTGCCGGAAACCATCTACCGGCGGCGACGTACTGCTTCAGGCGCGCGTAATCGGCAGGCCAGTATTCCCGCATCATGCGATAACGATTCGCGCCGCTGAAGTTGAAGATGTAGTGCGGATACTTGTCGATAAGCGCGAAGTTGTCGTGCAACGTCTTGGGAATGTAGTCGTTGATGACACGCGGATATTCCCAGCGCCACTGCGTATCGAGATGCGCGTACGCAACGACGTACAGCGTCGGATCTTTGGTGAGATCAGTTTGTGCTGAGACCGTCAGAGAACTTGCGAGTAAAACAGCAAGAAGCTTCGTTAATGCTCGCATGTGCGTAGGCTCCTTTTGCCGCGACAGAATAACAGAGCGTGTTAGAATGCGCAGCCATGACAATTTCATTCTCGGATCGCGTGACGGTCCCTGACGACGTCCTGATCTCGCAGCTTCAGGAAGAGTCGGTAATCCTGAATCTCGACAGCGAACGCTACTACGGTCTCGACGACGTTGGCACGCGCTTTCTATCAGCCCTCACATCTTCAGACTCGATCGCGACCGCCTACGATCGGCTGCGCAGCGAATACGACGTCGATCCCCAAGTTTTACGCTCCGATCTCCTCGCTCTCGTCGAGAACCTTGTCGACCAGGGCCTCTTAATCCGTACCTAATCCGTTAAATCCGTGGCTAATGACTTACCGATCCTCGACGCATACGAGAAATGGGGCGACGACTGCGTCAAACACCTCGTCGGCGACTTTGCTTTCGCGATCTGGGACGAGCGTCGACAACGGTATTTCTGCGCGCGCGATCATTTCGGTGTGAAGCCTTTTTACTACACATATATTGATAACGAATTCGCGTTTAGCAGCAGCCTCAACCAGCTCCGGCCACTCGTCTCAAACACACTCAATGAGATCGCAGTCGGCGATTATCTGCTGTTTGGGGTAAACCAGGATCTATCGACGACGATCTTCAAAGACATTCAGCGGCTGCCGCCCGGCCATACACTCACAGTCGCGAAGGGTTCGATCACCATAAAGCCTTATTGGACACCCAAACCGTCAACCGAAGTGCGCTATCGAGATCCGTCGTCGTACGTCGAACATTTCTCAGAGCTGTTATCACGCGCAGTTAAAGATCGTCTAACAGAAGATAGTGTCGCAATCTCGATGAGTGGCGGTCTCGACTCGACGAGCCTGGCCGCGCTTGCGCGCGAGCAAGGCAAAGACGTTCACGGCTTCGCGGTTGTTTACGACAGCCTGATCCCGGACGAGGAACGTCATTACTCGACGCTCGCCGCGCAACATCTGGGCATTCCAGTTACGCATTTGAGTGCCGATCGATATTCGTTATTTGACGCGCAGATGCCGGGCGAAATGGATCAACCCGAGCCTTTTCTAATATCGGCGCTAACGGGACAGTTCAACGATCTTCTGAGACTAGCTGCGAAGTTTAGCCCAATAATGCTCACCGGTTACGACGGCGACGCGTTTATGAATGTGCCACAACCGTCGCGTCTCGGAAGCGTCAAGAAAAGGATTAGGCGTTTTGTTCCCAGGAAACGGGCGGCCACGGAGGGCCGCCCCTACAGTTGGCTCGATGAAGAATTCGCGAAACGGACGCATCTGCTTGAGCGGTGGGAAAGACCGTCGATCAATCAGGCGAGTCCGTTAAATCCGATCTGGACGGCGCTGTTTGAAGGTTATGATCCGAGCTCTACGAAATTAAATCTCGAAGTGCGGCATCCGTTCATGGATGTGCGTCTTGTTGAGTTTCTGTCGTCGATCCCCGTGCGTCCCTGGCTTATTAATAAACATATTCTGCGCGTGGCGATGAAAGATAAACTACCGTCCGCCGTACTCAATCGACCAAAAACACCACTCGCAGGTAGTCCGGCTCTTCAATTGGTACGGCGCGGTAGTGTAAGATGCCTTGATAGTTTTGAGGTCAGTCCGCAGCTCAGGACTTTTGTTAACCTGGATCGTCGACGATCAGTGGCGGATGAAGAGACATCCGACGGCCTCTGGGCCAATCTCCGAATCTTCGCGTTGAACTACTGGCTTGCTAACTCCCAGCCCGGTATTCGACGAACGTCGCAAACGCAGGTAACTAAAGTGGCGGCAACAAAGATCTCAAACGCTTAAACTGGATGAAGATGGAGATGATGCATGGAACGTAAACCCAGCCCCACCACCCAGGAACACGAAACCAAAAAGCCATATCACAAGCCGGAAGTCATCGTTTACGGAAACATTCGCGAGATCACGAGGAACGCTGGTCCGAAGGGCGCTGAAGATGGAGGCGGTGGCGCCGCAGCCGGGCCCAAAACCGGAACCTGATCCCAGTCATGCATTACCGGTGCTCGATCTATGGTCTTGGGGTTATCTCCAACAGAGCGATTCCCGGCGTTTCTCCTTCAACAATAGCATCGGAAGACGTTCGCATATCCTTCGGCTCACTTCCTGCCTGGCTCGATGAAGTAACTGCCATGCAGGTTGAGACCTCCTACGTCGCAGATTACAAAAGTGAATGCGGTGAACCTGCCTTGCGCGTGTTTCGCATGCGCGACGGCGAGTATTACAGGTTCTGTTACGCCGACGAGACGGAGTTTGTGATCGACAAAGCAGGCACGGAGGTGTGGGCTGCGTGGCGTGCGCCGTTGACGCTCGAAGACACGACGACGTACCTGCTTGGTCCAGTGATGGGATTTGTGATGCTGCTGCGCGGCGTTGTTTGTTTACACGCCAGTGCGGTCGCTGTTGGAGATGAAGCGATCGCGTTGCTCGGTCCGGCAGGATCAGGTAAGTCGACTACGGCGGCAGCGTTTGCCGAGCGCGGTTACAGCATTCTTGCGGAGGATGTGGTGACGTTGGACGATCGCGGCGATCATTTTCTCGTGCGGCCGGGTTATCCGTGTATTCGTTTGTGGCCCGCGGCGGTCAAGGCGCTTTATGGATCGGAGACGCACTTGCCGAAGCTCACGCCAAACTGGGACAAGTGCTACCTCGATTTAAACGACAACTTTCAGCGTGAGCCGTTACGTCTGGCGGCGATCTATCATCTCAGCGAGCGGCGCCACGATGCGACGGCGCCTTTCGTTCAATCACTCGATCGTGCGGCAGGGTTGATGTCGCTCGTGGCAAATACATACGCGACGAAGCTGATGGACAAACACATGCGCGCGCGTGAGTTTGAATTGTTGACGCGCGTCTTGAGCAGCGTGCCCGTGCGACGAGTAACACCACACTCAGACGTAGAGCTCATTCCGGAACTGTGTACACGGATTTTGACGGATTTTAAATCCGGATTTTAAATCCGTGTTATCCGTGGCTATGTATTCTCTTCACTTTTACGGCCAAATGATCGCTGATGCTTCGCGTATGAATGCGTATGCGGCAGCGCTGCGTCGGACAGTTAATCGCGATTCAGTCGTGATGGATCTCGGTTGTGGTCCGGGTGTTTTAGCATTACTCGCATGCAAGCTTGGAGCGCGACGTGTTTACGCTGTCGAACCGGATAATGTGATTGGTCTCGCGCGTGAAGCCGCCGTCGCCAACGGCTTTGTCGATAGAATGGTGTTCTTCGAAAAGTTATCGACCGAGATCTCGCTGCCCGAGCCTGCGACCATCATCGTTTCTGATCTCCGCGGTGTGTTGCCGTGGTTCGAACAAAACATTTCGTCGATCATTGACGCGCGCAAAAGACTACTGGCGCCTGGCGGCGTGCTGATCCCGCGTCGCGATATTCTGTGGGCCGCAGTTGTGGAGGCGCCCGAGCAATACACGGAGCTCGTTAGTCCATGGCAAAACCAGTTTGAGCTCGATCTCTCCACCGGAACACGCTTCATCACGAACAACTGGCGGAAGACGCATATCAACCCGGAACAGTTTTTAGCTGAACCCGTGTGCTGGCACACGATTGATTATCACGAAGTTGAGAGTCGTGACGTACGTGCTGAGATCTCGTGGCGCGCAGCACGAAACGGAACGGCGCACGGGTTCGCCGTCTGGTTTGATTCAGAGCTGGGCGATGATAACGGGGATATCGGCTTTTCAAACCATCCGTCGGCGCCGCGCATGATATACGGCCAGGGCTTCTTTCCTTTTTCTCAGCCGGTGGAAGTCTCTGAAAACGATCGCATTGAGTTGCGACTCGCGGCGGATTTTGTACAGGACAATTATGTTTGGCGCTGGGACACGGATTTCATCGATCAAAAAGTGAGTTTCAAACAGTCGACGTTCTACGGCGTGCCGCTCTCGACGGCGCAACTTAGATAAATGTTCAGCTCAGCCAAAATCCTCAGCTCGAAACTGCGCAAGGCGCTCGCGCAATTGCCTTACCTGCCGCGCGCGCTGAAGCTCGTTTGGGCAGTGGCGCGACGGTGGACCACTGCGTGGATCGCGCTGCTGATCATGCAGGGGCTCTTGCCCGCGGCGACTGTTTATCTAACGAAACTGGTCGTCGATGGTGTTGTTGTCGCACTGCGTAATGGAAACTCGCGACCCGTGTTGTGGCCGTTGTTGCTGCTCGGTGTCGTGTTGTTGTTGATGGAAGTCGTACGCAACGCGATCAACTGGGTGCGTACGGTACAGGCTGAGTTGTTGCAGGATCACATCACTTCGTTGATTCACGAGAAGTCAGTTTCAGTCGATCTCGCGTTCTACGAACTATCTGATTATTACGATCATCTGCATCGCGCGCGTGCAGAAGCGCGATATCGTCCGGTGGCGCTGCTCGGCAATCTCGGCGCGTTGCTGCAAAACAGCATCACGCTCGTCGCGATGGGTGCAATCCTGATTCCGCTTGGACCATGGCTGGCGCTCGCGCTCCTGCTCAGCACCCTCCCGGCGTTTTACGTTGTCGTTCATTACGCACTCGCTGAGTATCAATGGCGGCAACGCACCACTGCTGACGATCGACGCGCGTGGTACTACGATCTCGTCATGACCACCGCTGAAGCAGCCGCGGAGATCCGGCTCTTCGGTCTCGGCCAGCACTTTCAATCACTGCACAAAGCCTTACGAACCCGATTGCGCAACGAGCGTCTTCACCTAACACGCCGTCAAGGCTTCGCAGAACTCGCCGCAAGCCTGATCGCTCTGGTAATCATGGGCAGCGCTCTCGGCTTAATGGTAATGAAAGCCTCACGCGGCCTCGTCACGCTCGGCGAACTCGCGCTAATCTACGCCGCCTTCAATCAAGGCCAGGGTCTGATGCGCACGCTTCTCGAAAACGCAGGCCAGCTCTACGGCAACAGCCTCTTCCTCGGCAACCTATTTGAATTTTTATCCCTCGGCAACAACTGTAGGGGTGGCCCGCCGTGGCCACCCGTTCGTGACATTCGACGCTCCATTATTTTTGATAATGTCTCCTTCACCTATCCCGACGCGACGAGCAACGCCCTGGATAATTTCACCATGACCATCCCTCGCGGAAAGATCGTCGCGATTGTCGGCCCGAACGGCGCAGGCAAAAGCACGTTGCTAAAGCTATTGTGTCGCTTCTACGATCCGGACTCAGGCTCGATCGCAATCGACGGCAAAGATCTGAAAGATTTCCCAGTCGATGATCTGCGACGCCTAATCACCGTCCTATTTCAACAACCGTTTCACTACAACAGCACGGTGCGCGATAACATCCTTTACGGCGATCTCAAACTCGACGCGACAGACGCTGAGATCAAAGCTGCTCTTCGCGCGGCGGGCGCCGAACAGATCGTTTCGCGTCTCCCGCGCCAAGAGCAAACGCTGCTGGGTCGCTGGTTCGCAGGCGGAACGGAGCTCAGCGTCGGCGAGTGGCAGCGCATCGCACTCGCACGCGCGTTTCTGCGGCAGTCACCGATTATCATTCTCGACGAGCCCACCAGTGCGCTCGATCCGTGGGCTGAAGCAGACTGGCTCGAACGTTTTCGCGAACTCGCCTTTGGCCGAACGTCGATCATCATCACGCATCGCTTCACAACCGCGATGCATGCCGACATGATCCACGTAATGGATCGCGGTCGAATCGTCGAATCAGGCACTCATCAACGATTACTCGATCAGAACGGCCTGTACGCACAATCCTGGTCACGCCAAACGCTCTCGAACGCTTACGCCAAATCCGTATAAAAATCCGTGCAATCCGTGGCTAACAATTTGCTCCTCTACATCACACGTCGCGATACGGATCCCGATCACCTGCGTACTCTCATAAAACACGATCTGGATTGGGACTATCTGATCGCGGTCGCCTACGCCCACGGACTCCTCCCCCTGTTACACAAACACATGGCCACGGATCTCGTCCCCGCTCAAATCCTTTCGCGCCTTAAACGCGAGTCAGTAGCGAATTCACAGAACGTACTGCATCTCACCGGCAAACAGCTTCGCGTTTACAAGCTCTTCAAAGAGAACAACGTTCCGGTCGCGATCTTTAAAGGCCCACTCCTCTCCCAAATGGCTTACGGCGAGATGTCTTTGCGCCAGGCCGGCGACATTGACCTGCTAATAACCCGAGGCGACTTCGTCCAGGCGCGTCTACTGCTCGAATCGCTCGGCTACGAAATGACGCCGCAACTGACGCCCGCGCAGCTATCGTCACACCTGAACAATCATTGCGAGATACAGTTCACGCGCGATGAATGGCTCACAGTTGTCGATCTGCACTGGGATCTCGCGCCCCGCAGCTTTGTCTTCGGACTCAAAGCAGAAGACGTAATGTCGCGACTGCAATCAGTCTCGCTCGCAGGCACCACCGTCGAGACTTTCGGCGCCGAGGATCTCTTGCTATACCAGTCAATGCACGGCGCGAAACATCTCTGGCGACGTTTGGAATGGATCTCGTGTCTCGCGGAGTCAGTACGCGCCACAACCGCGATTGACTGGGACACGCTCGTCGATCGCGCAGCAAGCGCGCACGCAACACGCATCTTCGCGCTTGGCTTGCGACTCGTCGAAGAGTTTTCAGACGTGCCCGTTCCATCCGACGTGTTCGCATTAGTCGATCCGGACAAAACGATGCAACGCATGGCGGGGCAGATCCGCGCGCAGCTATTCACCACCTTTGGTCCAGCCGAATCGACTGAAACCAATCTCTACAACCTGCGCATCATGGACCGCAAACGCGACGCGCTCGTCTCCGCGTTGCGCTCGATCTTTGTCCCAACCTTGCCTGACTGGCAATCACTCGCGCTACCCGCATCACTGCACTCGCTCTACTACGCGTATCGTCCGCTGAGACTCTCGAAAGTCTACAGCACCGCGCTCTGGCGCAAACTCACAGGTGTTCGCGATGTATAAGCCGCCTTTGAAGTGGGCCGGCGGAAAGCGTTGGCTCGTCTCACATCTCAAACCTATTTGGGAGTCGAACACAGAACGTCGATACGTCGAACCGTTTTGCGGTGGATTAGCTGTCGTGTTGGGCCTACAACCAAAGCAAGCGCTGCTCAACGACGTCAATCCGCACCTGATCAACTTCTATCGTCACGTACAAGATGGTTTGCGGATGCGCGTGCGAATGCGAAACGAAGAGGAGTTGTTCTATCGGCATCGCGAGCGCTTCAATCGTTTGATTCGGCGTGGCAAGGCGCACACTGAGGAAGGCGCGCAGTTGTTCTACTATCTCAACCGCACGTGCTTCAATGGCCTTTGTCGTTTCAACAAAGGCGGCGATTTCAATGTGCCCTTCGGGACCTACAACGCGATCAACTACGCGAGCGATTTTTCAAATTACTCCGCGGTATTTCGGCAGTGGAAATTCAGTAATGTCGATATCGAAGCGCTCTCGTTGCGGGCGGGAGATTTTGTGTATGCCGATCCGCCTTATGATGTAGAGTTCACGACGTACAGTGCGGGCGGGTTTTCATGGGATGATCAGGTGCGCACGGCGAAGTTTCTGGCGGCGCATAGAGGGCCGGTCGTGATATCGAACCAGGCGACGCCGCGAATTATCGAGTTGTATACGGACCATGGGTTTCACTTGAGTTATTTGGATGCTCCGAGAAGGATCAGTTGCACTGGTGATAGAACTGCTGCGCGCGAGGTGTTAGCCATAAAAGTTTAGCGATGATGGATCGAGTGTGGTTGCCGGATTTGATCTATGTGAACGGACGCTTTCAGTCTGATCTAGCCCTCGTGTGCGATGAATCAGGAAAGATTCTGGAGATTGGAAAGCGTGATGACGGGATTCGCTTGAAGAATCGTGCGCTACTGCCCGGCATGGTCAACGCGCATTCACACGCATTCCAACGAATCATTCGCGGGCGCACGGAGCATCGTTCACATCACACGACTGACAGCTTCTGGACGTGGCGCGATCAGATGTACGCTGCTGCGAACCGCCTTGGCCCGGAAGAGATATACAAGGCATCACGCCTCGCGTTTCTCGAGATGGCGTTGACGGGCATCACCGCGGTCGGCGAGTTTCATTACATTCATCACGCACCTGACGGGTCCACTTACGATGATCCAAACCTGCTCGCGCGTGAAGTGATTCGCGCCGCTCACGACGTCGGTATTCGCATCGCTTTACTGCGCGTGGCTTATGGACGATCGGGATTCGGACTCGAAGCAAATCCACAGCAGATCCGTTTTATCGAGCAATCTCCAGACACGTTTCTACAACACTTCGAACAACTGCTCGACGCGCCTGAGTTGAAAAGCGACATGGCATGGGCCGGCGTCGCGCCGCATAGTGTTCGCGCTGTGCCGCTCGATTACCTCAAGACGATCGTGGGCTTCGCGAATGAGCGTGGTCTTCCGGTTCACATGCACGTCGCGGAGCAACCGGCAGAAGTAAGTGCATGCATTCAGGAATACGGTCGCTCACCCGTGGCGTTGCTCGATACGGAAGGGCTGTTGAGCAAACGCTTCACGGCAGTTCATGCGATTCACGTGACACCGAAAGCGATCGCGTCGATGGCGCGCGCAGGCGCAATCGTGTGTGCATGTCCGACGACTGAACGAAACCTTGGCGATGGTGTGGTGCCGGTTGATGCGTATTTTGATGCGGGGGTGCGCGTGTCGCTCGGAAGTGACAGTCAAATCCAAATTGATCTATTAGAAGACGCGCGTGAGCTCGAGTATCACCTGCGCTTGCAGAAGACTGCGCGCAACGTGCTCGCGCCAGTAGATGACGATTCGAGCTCGTCACTTGCACGACGATTATTCGAATGCGCGACGATCAATGGTGCGGAGAGTATCGGTTTCGATGGAGGAAAACTCGAAGTGGGCGCGCCGGCGGATTTTTTCACCATTGATCTCAATGATCCTTCGATTGCGGAATGCGCTGTTGAAGATCTACTCGCAAATATAGTTTTTTCACTTTCAAGAACAGCTATTCGCGACGTGGTTGTTGGTGGCAAGCAAATCGTGAAACACGGATTAGACGGATGATAAAGCAGATTCTCGCGGATTTGGTTCGGATTGATTCGGTCTCGACGAGATCGAATGCGGAGATTGTGGCGCATCTCGAGCGACGGTGTGAGGCGTTGGGTTTGATTACGCGGCGCTTTCCGTACGCGGATGAACGTGGTGTTGAGAAGATCAATTTGATCGCGTTGACGCATGATGTGCAGGAAGTTGAGCTCGCGTTGGTGGGCCATACGGATACGGTGCCTTACGATCCAAACTGGTCCGAAGCCACAAACCTTACCGAACGTGATGGCAAACTCTACGGTCGTGGCGCGTGCGACACGAAGGGGTTTATTGCCGCCGCGCTCACGGCGGTTGAGAACGTCAAAGCAAAGAAACCGTTGGCACTGATATTTACAGCCGATGAAGAAGTCGGATTGCTGGGCGCGAAGAAGTTGGCCCAGGCGAAGCCGCTACGCGTTCGTTACAGCATCGTCGGCGAACCCACCTCACTACGGCCCATTCGCGCCGGCAAAGGTTACTCACTCGCCGAAGTAATCGTGAAAGGACGCGAAGCACACAGTGCTTATCCTGCACTCGGCGCATCCGCAGTCTTCCGTGCCGCGCGTCTGATTAACCGCCTCGAATCTGTGGCCACACAACTCAAACAAGACCAGTACGCCGCATTCGATCCACCATTCACAACTCTCAACATCGGCTTGATTCATGGTGGCTCGGCGAAGAATGTCCTGGCTGGAGAATGCCGGTTCACACTCGAATGGCGGCCGATCCCGACACAGCCTTCAGAACACCTGCTCGATCTTTTCCACGCGGCGATCGCCGAGGAGATGAAGTCTGATCCGGATTTTCAGTGTATTGTTGATGCGAACCGCCAGGACACCGGCTTCGAGACCTCTCCTGACTCACCACTGGTTCAGCTTCTGGAAAAGGCGACGGGCAACAAATCCGGCACAGTGGCGTTCGGAACAGAAGCTGCCCAAATGAAGCTGCTCGGGAGTGAAGCCGTCGTCATCGGCCCCGGCGACATTCGCGAAGCACATCGGACAGGCGAGTTTGTGCCGGTGAGCGAGCTTGAGCGTTGCGCCGAGGTTCTGCGACAATCCATCCACGAACTTTGTTGAGGCAACCGCGTCAGTAGAAAGTCCATCGGAAGGTCAATGTCCATCGGGAGGTTCCGCATTAATAAAGCTCTTTTAGCAGTTCTTCTTTTGTGCTTGTGTGTCCCGCTCTCAGCCCAGGATCAAAAGCCACTCACCAACCAGGAATTCGTCAAGCTGCTTTATCAACTCCAACGCAGCCCCGACACACGCGACGATCTCATCGAACAAATCAGGCAGCGTGGTATCGGTTTTCCGCTCACCGACGGCATGCGCTCGCTCGTCGCCACGAAAAGTGGTAACGACTCACTGCTGCGACGCACGCTCGAAGAAGCGGAGCGCCGCCGCGTTAACCCGGCCGCGTCCACACTGCCTCCTGAAAACGAAGGACGCGAGCTTCTCGAACGCACACGCAACGTCACACTCATGGCCGCGAATGCCATGCCCGACTTCCTCGTGAAGCAAATCATCAAGCGCTCGGTCGCTTACGGCAACACGTCCAACTGGCAACTACGGGACAATTTGACGATCGCTGTTGGTTATCGTGCGAATGTCGGCGAGGAGTACAAAGTTCTGACCGTGAATGGTATGGCGCCGCCGCCCGGTGAGGATGCGGAAGCAAGCAAGGATTTCAGTAAGAACAAGTATGTCCCGAAGGGCGCATCGTCGAGCGGCGTGGAATACATCTCGGCGCTCGCGGATATTTTCAAGCCGGAGACGAAAACCGAGTTTCGGATGGTCGATACGGACCTGATTCAGACCAGACGAACGGTCGTTTATGAATACGTGGTCAAGAAAGACAACTCACAACTGACGCTGGGTCTTTCCGACACTAATGCGAAAGCGTTGGTGGGCTCACGTGGCCGCGTCTGGATCGATCGCGAGTTGGATCGCGTGCTGCGGTTCGAGCAGATCGCGACTGAGATTCCGCCTGACTTTCCGATCACCGCCGCCACCAGCATGATTGATTACGATTGGGTCAGCATCAACGAGCGTAAGTATCTCTTGCCGACGCATTCCGAGATTCTTCTGACGACCGTCAACCCGCAGGTCGTGGTTCAGAGTCGTAACGACATTCGCTTCCGAAACTATCAGAAGTTTGGAGCGGAGTTGAAGGTCGTTGACGAAGTCGGGGAAGACGACGAGCCACCTCCTCCTGCGAAGAAACCATAACCACAGATTACACGGACGAAATCCGGATTTTTATCCGTGTCGTCCGTGGTTAATAAGTCCACTCTTGGTCACGCCTCACTCGCCCCAGTGTGTCCAATCGTCTACATACTTTGTCGGAATTCCTCATATTTTCTACGGTACGGACTTTGCCAAGAGGAGCCGCGTAATGAAGCCCAGGATTTTGATAGTTGATGACGATTCACAGATCACACAGCAGCTCTATTGGACGCTGTGTGATGAGTACGACGTGGTGACCGCCAACGATATGCAGACCGCGATCCGGCGGGCGACCTTTTACAAGCCCGATATCTCGATATTGGACTTGCAAATGCCTCCCGAGAAAGACTCGCCCGCCATGGGTCTGCGGTTGATTGAGTACATCAAAGGTCACCTCTCGAACTCGAAGGTTTTGATCATGAGTTCGAACACTGACCCGGAAGTGCGAAAGGCGTGCGTCAACGCAGGCGCAGACGGCTTTTTCGCCAAACCCTTTGAGATTGAAGACATGCTGGCGAGCATTTGCCGATTGACTCCTGTTCATAGGCTGGAACTGTTCGCGCAGATTCTTTGACATCCGGGCGCACACTCCCTTTGGCGTCCGTACAGCACCGTGGATGGAACCCCTCTCATCTGACGGTGTGCTCGATGGCCCCCGCTCACGTAGCCCAACAACGAAAAGCGGGGGCCGAATTTTTT
>DATFDT010000035.1:0-9753 GCA_035251975.1 Pyrinomonadaceae bacterium
TCGGGCATTTGCTCGAGCTCAAAAAAAGTTAAGCCGCAGATCACTCACTTGGAAAGAACAAGTCAGGACGAGGGGCTTGCCCCCGCTCATCGAACCGAAGTAACAGCGGGGGCAAGCCCCTCTTCCTGACTTGTTCTTTCCTTAATATTACTACTGCTTCTTACTTCTCAAGTCCTTAATCGTCCCTTTGATCTTGTCGGCATCGGGCGCTTTCGGATCGAGTTTCAAATATTTCTCTAACTCGTCCGCGGCCTCCTGGGGCTTCGCATTCATCCACAAGCCGCCGAGATACTTGTGCGCGAGTGCGAGGTTCTCACCGCCGTTCGCGATAGCAGCCTCAAACTCAGGCACCGCGTCCGCATAGCGCTTCGTACTGATCATAATCAATCCCAGATAATAGTGCGCCGATGGGCCAGCACTCTTCAACTCAATGGCCTTGCGCAGATGCGACTCCGCATCTTCCATTTTCTTCTGGTTGAAAGCGACGATACCGAAATTGAGATGCGCCACCGGGTCGTTGGGCTTGAGTTTGATCAGGGCGTCATACGTTTCACCTGCTTTATCCCACTGTTTCAGGTGCATGTACTGAGTAGCAAGGTCGTTTAGCGCAATAGCGAAAGTAGGATGCGCTGCTACGGCTGCACTGAGCGATTCGACTGCTGCCTTCGAATCATTCTTCTTTGCCGCAGCCATGCCTTTTTGATAGAGATTGAGGGCGTTCGAAGGCACTCCTGCAAAAAGCGGATTCGAGGAACTAATCTTCGGCTGTAGTTGAATCGTAACCTGGACGACTTTGCCGCTCGTTCCCGAATAGATGCCTACGGGTTCGCGCGCCTTTTCAAATTCCGGCCCGGCATCGACTACTACGGTGTAGTCGCCTGGCACAAGACCATTGAAACGAAAAACGCCATCCTGGTCCGGAACCGTCGTATTCCCGCCGCCAAACGCGCTGACACTTTCAAGATTTACTCTGATAGTTTTACCACTGGCACTCTGTCCGGACGGAAAATAAATCCGGCCCTGGAGCATGATGTTGCCTTCGCCGGTCGGCAATCCGCCGTTGCGTGAACTGCCCGGCGCCTGTGCTTTTGCAACCAGTGCGGACGACACGATCAGCGCTGCCGTCAAAATCAGATGGGGTAACCTGTTTGCACTCATGAATGAATTGCTGTCCTTTCTTTATTAATTATTGGGAGTGATGCGACTGCGAAATTCCTGAATCGTGGCACGTACGCGCTCGGCGTCGGGAGCGTTCGGCGTGGACGCCAGATACTTCTCCAATTGCTCGACCGCCCGATTATAGTCCTTCTTCCGCCAGTAGAGCCCACCGAGATAATAGTTGGCCATGCCGAGCTGCGACGCATTCGCTTGTGTGGCCACCAGCAATTCCTTCTCGGCCTCATCGAATTTAGCCTGGCGCAACAATGCGAGGCCGAGATACATGTGTGCCGTCGCGGAGCTGTTGTTTAGTTTCAACGATTCACGTAAGTGCTCCTCCGCCGGTGCGAACTGCCTTGTCTCCAGCAAAGCGATGCCGAGGTTCAATCGCGCGGGCGCGGCGTCAGGGTTCAGCTTGCAGGCTTCTTTGAGAACCTCTACTGCCTTACTGATCTGTCGCAGCTTCAGATATTGGACGCCGAGCTCGTTGAGAGCGAGTGGGAAATTGGGATAAAGCGTAACCGCTTCCTTCAGAGTGTTCGCTGCCTTGGCTGGATTCTCGTTGCGAGATTCTTCCAGGCCTCGCTCGTAGAGCTTGCGCGCCTTATCCGGAACGGCTGCAAGCGCAGCATTCAATACTCCCGGTTTGACGCCGGCTTTGGTTTTCAACTGAAGATGCGCCATCACCGTATGCCGTTGTGGATTCGGCGGAAGCCGCACGCCCATTCGCGAGAGGTTCAAGTCACTCTCGATAAAGACACTGTCGCTATAAAGCTCATACTCATTTCCGGCATTAATAACGACTGTGTAGCTTCCGGGCGCAAGCTGAGAAAAAGTGAAGGCGCCGCTCGAATCCGGTATTACCTGCAATTCAGCATATTGCAGAGACTGGAGTTTAACCACGATAGAGCCAATGTCGGCTCTTCGTCCGGAAGGAAAGAAAATGTATCCCTGAATGACATGAATGCCACCGGTACCGGTTGATGATCTGCCGCTTCCCTGCGCGTTCACGCTGGGGGACAAGAGAAGCATGCCAAAAAGGATGAATAGAAAACGAGTAGAGCAAATGCGGAGGAATGAAGTACCTGGCATGGAAACCTCCCTAAAACTGTCCTGGATGATTCAGATTTAACTCCCGTACTGCGCGAAGATCAAGTGCAAAGTGATCGGAATCTCTCCTGTGCAACCTCTGTGTCCTCTGTGTCTCTGTGGTTTCCTATATCTTAGAAAAAAAATAACCACGGAGACACAGAGCACACAGAGGTTGCACAGAGAAGAACGACACCTATAAAACAATCGGGGAGAGGGCCGTATGGCGCCTCTCCCCGTCACCCGCAATGGCTTTCGCCAAATGGCGGAAGTTATTGTTTAGAAGGTGAACTTGGCGCCAAACCTGAACGCCGAAGGAGCCTGGACCAGCAGCGCCGAACCGTAGAACGGATTGAGCACTGGCGGAACTCCCGTCACACCGCTGTTGATCGAGAAGGTCTGGTCCAGAGTTACCGCGCGCTGGCTATTGAAGACGTTGAACCAGTCTCCAGTCAGTCGCAACTCTTTACCTTCACCAACTCTGATCGGGTAGTAAACTCCCAGGTCGAGATTCATTGTCGTGGGCGATCGGTTCGAACCGATGCTCTCAACAATGTTGGGGAATCCCGGCTCGGCAGCGTCCACAGTCGGAACGATTGCGGTTCCGCGCTGTACGCCGAAACCTTCGTTATTTCCATAGATCGGATGCGGAATCAGCTGGTTGAACGGCACACCTGACTGCGCGTAGAAGTTTCCGCTAACCAGAAGCTTAAACGGGGTGCGATAGCTGCCGTTGAACTTGAACTGGTGCGGCCGATCGTTCGGCAAGCGTCCGTAAGTGTTATTGAGCAAGCTCTGAAGGTCGAACAAAGAAGTGATGTTCGGGTCAGACTGCCCGTTATCGTTACGGAACAGGCCTTCGTAGTTACCGATCAAACTCGAGAACACGTAGGAAGCGATGAACTGGAAGTTATTAGTAAATCGCTTCGTAGCGGTGAACTCGATTCCGCGGTAGAAACGCTGAGCGCGGCCAAAGCACTGCGGAGCGCGAGGATCGATGTCGTTGGCCGGATCACCCGGATCGCCGGCACAAGCTGCTTCTTCCGTAGTTCCGGTACCAAGGCGGCCCGGGTTAAAGAGGAAGTAGTTGTTACCATCGTCGAATGAACCATCTTCTACGACATTGACCATCGCACGGTAAGTCCCACGCGTTCCGAGAGTAATGTCGTGGCCGATTTCATACTCGGCGCCGAACGTAAACTCACGGATGCTCTGGGGTTTCAGACCTGGATCGATCGGCGTGGCAGCAGCTCCAAGATTAACAGCTCCTGCACTGACGCCCGGAACAATCAAAGATCCTGCCGGTGCGTTCAGCCTGTTGACGTTAAAGTTCTTGTCCGTCTGTGTGTCGCCGCCGCCCGCGCGGATGTTGACGTCCAGCGGAATCGGGGCTTCGATGAACTGCGCGTAGTTAGCGAAAATCTTGCCGCGGCCCTTTCCGGTAAAGTCCCAGATAAAGCCGAAGCGCGGTGCAGCATTGTCATCAAAGTTGTTGAACTTCAGGTAGGTACTACCACCATCCGAGTACGACTGCTGATAATCCCAGCGGATACCGTAACTGAGCTGGAAGTTCTTAGCGAATTTCCAATCGTCACCAGCATAGAAACTTTCCACGTTCGTGTAGGTCGAGCCCGTGAGCTGGAAGTCACGTACGCGGGTGGTGTTCCTGATGATGAACGGATTGCTAAACGCTTCAGCCGTGGTGATGGAGGTCACAGCTGGATTCACCGTGAGTCCAAGTGCGGCCAGTGTAGCGCCAGGGATTGCCTGTGCACGCAATACGGCTGCGCTATTCGGGCAGGTGATCTGGTTGTTCCGAACAGTGCATACCAGCCAGTTGTTAGTGATGCGGGATCCATTCGTCGAATTCGAATCTGCACCGTTGACTGTTTCCAGACCCAAACCCGGTGTGAAAGGATAAGTAACCGCCGGACCGCTCGACAGAGTATTAATGTCGTAGCGATTCTGGCTCCACTCAAAGCCCCACTTCACCGTGTGGCTGCCACCGATAATGTTCTGCATGTGCGCCGCAAATTCATAGCGGTCGCGGTCCTGAGTTGAAAACAGACCGAAGCCCGGACCACGCGAGAAGTTGCGCTGCAATGAACCACCGCGTCCGTCGACAAAATCGATGAACCCGGTCGTATTGGCTAAATCGTTAGCTTCGGCAATAGCGTCAAAGCTGGCGCCCGTCTGCGTTGGAACTAAAACAGAGCCATTCTTCAACACTGCAAAGTTGTCAAGAACGAGCGAAGCATCGATCGCGCGGGGGATCGTGTTTGCTCTCTGGAAGTGCAGACCGCCCGAAAACTCACCGATGAAAGTATTCGTGATCGTTGAGTTGAGACGGAACGCGTAGTTGTGTCCACCAGTCTCCTGACGTCCTTCGAAGGCCTCGATGTTGTCGCCGAACCCGTTGACGTTGTTCAGGGCCGCAGTAGCCAGGAAGCCGTCGATCTTTGTGAAATCGCCGAACGTCGAGGCTGTGAAAGTGTTACGCGAATTGAGCGCCCATGTGATCTTGCCGGCGTAGAACGGAATCGTTACGTCGTTGTCCACGGGCGTGTGGAACGTTTGCGTCAGGTAATAATTCTTTCTCTTCTGTGGATTGAAAGCTCCAAAGAACCAGAGCTTGTCTTTGACGATTGGACCACCGATGTCGCCACCGAGGTCAACTTCGGAAAAGCCATTGGCTGCCGAACCAGTGAACGGGAAGTTTTTCACTTCGCGCACCAGACCTTTGGTCGTGCCATAGCCGAAGATGTCGCCGTGAAATTCGTTGCCACCGCTCTTGGTGATAACGTTGAAAATACCACCAGTCGATTTTCCGTATTCCGGACCATACGCACCGGTCTTAATTTCGACTTCCTGCACAAACTCGAACGGAAGGTTCGCACCGGAACCACCGAACGCGGGGTCAGTCGTGTTCACACCGTCGAGAATGTAATTGTTCTCAGGACCCGATGAACCAGCCACCGAAGGATCTCGGTCGCGGCCGGTCGCATCGCGCAAACCTGAACGGGTTACTGTGGGAGCGATCGTGTAGAGGCCCTGCACAGTACGCTGGGTTGGGAAGTTTGAAAACTGATCGGACGAAACGTTCGAACCAGTCGTATTGCCGCTTACGTCAACAGCCGCGCCGGCAGTGTCGGTAATCGTCACACTTGCTTGAGCGCCAGCCGGTTGAAGCTGAATCTCAACCCCGGAGGTTCTGGAAAGATTTACTTCAACATCACTTCTTTCAAACTTGGCAAAGCCCTTATCAGCTTCTACTGAAACATTATATTTTCCCGGAGGAAGGTTCAGGATCTTGAAACGGCCACTGTCATCCGTGGTTGCCGTCTGAGCCGAAATCAGATTCGGGCTCGTGACCCTGACCGAGACTCCCGGAACGGCTGCACCGGTGGTGTCGGTGACCGTTCCTTCAATTGACCCTGTCGTCGACGTCTGCGCAAACACGCTACCAGCAAATAGCGCGAATGACATCAGAAGTGCCGACAGAGCAATAAACTTAAAGACATTCTTCATTTTCTGCTTTCCTTTCTTGAACTAGACAAAGGGTGCTGCCCCCTCCTGTGAAAAAATCTCCCTTTTTTATTGGCAGCACCGAAGAATTCCAAAACGAGCGGCTAAAAAGAGGCCTCGTCGGGCCGGATTTTGGCAAATGCCATGCCCGCGCGGTATATGGACGATTCTCTAAGTATTCGGAGACTTAACCATTGGCAGGGAGCCGTTCAAATCCAAAAAAATGGGAATATCCAGAAATATCAACCGGAGGCAGCAGTGCGGCTGGATGGGAAGGCTGTCGGAGAATTTGCATATTAACCCGAAAAAACATGTGAATCCTGTAAAACGACTTACCTCCAATTACGCGTCTGTCTGTTAATATTCGCGCAATGCCTGAACGCATCTATCGCGATCCAGTTCACAACATCATCCGTCTCCAAACTGATTCCGATGAAGGCGAATTGATGATGCGATTGATCGACGCTGCGGAGTTTCAGCGTCTGCGTCGCATCAAGCAACTCGGTCTCGGTCTCTTTACTTATCAGGGCGCTGAACATTCACGCTTCACTCATTCACTCGGCGCATTTCATCTCATGACGCGCGTGCTCGATCGATTGAGTGAAACCTATGCGATCGATCCTGAAGATCGTGTTGCTGCACGTGCGGCCGCTCTGCTTCATGACGTGGGCCATGGTTCTTTTTCACACGTGATGGAGAAGGTGCTCAACTTTCATCACGAGCGTTGGACCGTGCAAGTGATCCTCGACGAGCATTCTGAAATCGGTGAGCTACTGCGATCGCATTCGAGCGACTTGCCTCTTAAAGTCGCATCGATAATCGAAGGCAAGTTTCAACCGGCAGCGTTGGCCCAACTCGTCTCGTCGCAACTCGACGTCGATCGAATGGATTATCTTCTGCGCGACTCGCTAATGACCGGCGCGAAGTATGGCATCTACGATCTCGAGTGGATCATCAACGCGCTCGCGATCGATGAAGCCGCGGATCGCATTTACGTGCAGGCGCGTGGGATCTACGCTGTCGAGGAATACCTGCAAGCGCGTTACTACATGTTCAGACAGGTCTACTTTCATCGGACCCTGCGATCGGCGGAAGCGGTGTTGCGCTCGATCATTCGCCGCGCGTTGGAGCTACTGGACCAGGGTAAAGAAGTGTGGCATGCGCCGGGAACTGCTTTCGAAAAAATACTCCGTCGCGAAACACTGACTGTTAGCGATCACATGCAGGTTGATGATTCTGATTTTGTGTTTCATATCAAGCAGTGGCAAAGGTCCGGCGATGCGATCCTGAGCGATCTGAGTCGTCGCTTTATCTCACGACGTATGTTCAAGGCGATCGATTTGGATATGCCACACGATCAAAAGTCTGCGTTTCTCATGACCGCAAGGAAAGCAGTCGCGCAGGCCGGGTTCGATCCTGATTATTACTTCATCGAGGACCACGCCAGCGACGTGCCGTATTACAGTTACTACGAAACTGAAAAATCGGAACCCAAGACACACATCTACGTGGAGAGCGGTTATGCTTCGCCACAGATTCGAGAGATCAGCGAAGTGAGTAATGTGGTAAAGGGATTACAACACGCGTATGAGTTGCATCGAGTGTGTTTTCCTGCTGACGTGAAGAACGAAGTCTACGAGCTTTATCACAGTGGTAGTCAGGACAGGATTTACAAGATCAAGACAGGATTCACATGTCAATCCTGAAAAATCTTGTAAATCCTGTCCTCGTTTTGTGGCTCTTTGCGGCAGCACAAAGTAACGCAAAAGCACAACCTCCCGTGTTGAGTGTGCTGGATTTTGGATCGACGGCGATTGCGAAACAGGCAACAGACACGCTCCGTACTAAACTTCGTGCGAGTGGAGAAGTAACTATCGCCGACGCTGATCTGAGTCGCGCTGCGGCGAAAGGCATCGGTTACACGGGATCTTTGAACCTGACGGTGAGCGAGGCGCGCGATCTCGGTGCGGCGCTGGCCGGCGAGTTCTATATTCTCGGAGACGCACAAACCCTGCGCCGCTCGTCGTTCGAGTCGCCGATTTATTTTGAGTCGTACTGCTCTATTTTTTTGGTGAGCGCGCGCACAGGTCGTTTACTATTATGGGAGCGCCCAGGCTTTGAAAACGCCGAAGCAACCAAAGCGGAAGCACGGCTGTCACAGTATCTCGCGGACGATGCTCTGTCAGGGCGTCTAATCGGCATAATAAAGAAGAGTCACGAAGACGAGCGAATTCAACGCACAGTTTTGACAAGTTCTGCAGAAGCAATAATCGAGGAAGCCCCCGAAGACGAGAAAGCTGCCGAAGTTCAGGGCATTCGCACGCCCCGGCCTTATCGAAGACTGCGACCTGAATATCCGCAGTCCGCTGCTCGCGCCGATGCTGAAGCGACGGTCGACGTCGTGGTCGACGTTGGCGCGGATGGAGAGGTTGGTGAGATACAAATCGTTCGTTGGGCCGGGTTTGGTCTCGACGAATCGACTGTGGCAACAGTTCGTCAATTGCACTTCTTCCCGGCAATGAAGAACGGAACCCCGATACCGATGCGCGTGATGCTGCGCTATAACTTTCGCAAGCCACCGAGGTAGAGATGGGAAGAAACCGCGCTATCAGAAATTCGTTTGCCGCTCTCCTGATCGCCCTCTTAGTTTCTCAGTTCGCAGTCACGACGCGTGCGGTTCGTGATGGCAGCGCACTCGTATCGACAGCGACTGTCGAAGGACGGCTCGCAGTGTTCGACGACGTTTGGGAAACGATTGAGGATCGTTATTACGATCCGAAGTTTCACGGAATCGATTGGCAGGCAAAGCGGACCACGTTTCGTCCGGTCGCAGCCCGCGCCGGAAATACGCAGGAGTTTTACGATGTGCTGCGCCAGATGATCGCTTCACTGCGAGACGCGCACACGCGAGTTTATTCACCCGATGAAAAGTTTGACTGGTGGACGCCGCGGTTTGTGACCGTTGGTTTGACGATTCGGGAAGTCGAACGCGCGCCGACAGTCATACAGATCGAAGCTGATTCAGCAGCGTCAAAAACTGATATTCGACCGGGCGATGTGATCGCCAGCATCGACGACATTCCCGTCGCGCAATTTGTCGCGCAACGCATGCGCTATCTCGGTCTGGGAGAGGAAGGCAACATCCGACATCGCGTGATCGCAAACATCTTCGATGGATCGGCAGGCACGAAAGTCAAGATCGGATGGATCAATCGCAACGGCAAACACAAGTCAACCGTGCTTCAGCGTTATTGGAGCCAGCGCAATCTCGGATTCAACAATCAGCGCAAAGGAAAGATCGCGATTCTCCGGCTCGATGCTTTCACGCAGAGTGTGGCGATCGAGTTTGCGAAGAACCTGCCGGAAGTTCTCGAAGGTGCGGAAGGTATCGTTTTAGATCTGCGCGGCAACGGCGGTGGCGATGCTGAAGCGATGGCTGACGTGGCGTCGCTGTTTCTCGATGAAGGTACTAACCTCGGCAAGTTTGCCGATCGTTCCGGTGCGTCGTTTGAGTTGCAAACTTTCCCGAAGCGCATGTGGCGTAGCTCAGCCCTCGCGCCGATCAAACTTCCGTTAGTTGTGCTGACGAGTGAAAACACTTCGAGCGCCGCGGAGATCCTCGCAGCGACGTTGCAAGCGAAAGGTCGCGCGCAGGTGCTTGGCAGCGGCACGTGCGGTTGCGTGCTTGCGATTCGAAACCGGCACGCGTTGCCGGATGGTGGTGTGCTGGATGTCAGTGAGTTTGACTACAAGACTGCGGGCGGTGTGCGACTCGAAGGCGCCGGCATCAAGCCTGACAAGCTCATCGGTCAAACACGCTCCGACGTTTATTCCCGTCACGACCGCGCCCTCGACCGCGCCATTGCCTATCTGGACAAAAGCCTTTAAGCATCCATCAGCGGGGGCAAGCCCCTCTTCCTGACTTGTTCATTGCTGAGTTGTTCATTTCCCTGAACCGCTTGAAAAAGAACAAGTCAGGAA
>DATFDT010000036.1:0-38235 GCA_035251975.1 Pyrinomonadaceae bacterium
TTCGCTTTATCTCGACAAATCTTTACTGATTGCGCAGCAACCTCCGCCACCGAAAGTTTATCCACCAGACGCGTTTGTCCACGTGCGGCGTGATGGACATGTCGTGATCACGGTTAACCGGCTCGAGTTTGGCCAGGGTGTTCAGACTTCGCTGCCGATGATTCTTGCCGATGAGATGGACGCCGATTGGTCCAGGGTCATTGCGGAGCTCGCACCGGCCGAGGACGTTTACAAGGATCCGATGTTTGGTATTCAGATGGTTGGCGGATCGGGATCGATCGCGCATTCGTTTCAGCAATACCGCGAGCTCGGTGCAAAGGCGCGCGCGATGCTCATCGCTACGGCGGCGGATCGTTGGAAGGTCACTCCGGATCAATGTAGCACTGAGAACGGTGTCGTGTATGGACCCGGGCATAGCTCCGCTCGTTATGCCGAGCTTGCGGACGACGCCGCGAAGAGGCCTGTTCCGCAAAACGTGAAGCTCAAGAATGCGTCTGAGTTTCGCATTATCGGCAAGCGAGTACCGCGTCTCGATAGTCGCGCGAAGTGCGACGGCTCGCAAAAGTTTGGACTCGATCTCGATCTGCCGGGTATGAAAATCGCGCTTGTGGCGCACTCGCCGGTGTTTGGCGGACGTGTGAAGAGTGTCGACGATCGCGACGCGCGTAGTCTCGACGGCGTGCAAGATGTGTTTGAAATTCCGCTCGCGAAGGGCAGTGCTGTAGCGGTGGTTGCGGATCGATTCTGGACGGCGAAGCAGGCGCGCGATCGTTTGAAGATCGATTGGGACTTGTCAGGCGTCGAGCGTGCTGACACCGTTCAGCTACTCGCGAAATACAAACAGTTGGCGACGTCTGACGGTAACGTCGCGATCAACCGTGGCGACACGAAAGCGATGGATAGTGTTCCGCGTGCGAATCGTCTCGTTGCCGAGTATGAGTTTCCTTTCCTGGCCCATGCGCCGATGGAGCCGCTCAACGCGACTGTTAAATTCGAAGGTGACAAGGCGGAAGCGTGGGTGCCTTCACAGTTTCAGACGATGGACCAGATGGTGATTGCCGAAGTGCTCGGTCTCAAGCCTGACAAAGTTACTTTCCATACGGAGTTTGCCGGCGGTGGTTTTGGCCGGCGCGCGACGACGGATTCGCACATCCCGCGCGAGGCGGCGTTGATTGCCAAACGTCTTCGCGGCACGCCAGTCAAACTGATCTGGAGTCGCGAAGATGATGTACGCGGTGGTTATTACCGGCCCATGCATGTGCATCGCGTCGAAATCGGTATTGGACGTGATGGAATGCCGGTCGCGTGGCGGCATGTGGTGGTGGGGCAATCGTTACTTGCGGGAACTCCGTTCGCGATGATGATCAAAGACGGCGTTGATGAGACTGCTGTCGAAGGCGCGAAAGATACCAGTTACGACATTCCGAATTTTCGTGTAACGGCTCATCATCCGACTGTGAATGTGCCTGTGCTCTGGTGGCGCTCGGTCGGACATACGCACACTGCATTCGTGATGGAGACGCTAGTTGACGAGCTCGCGAATCGAGCCAAAGTCGATCCGATTGCTTATCGTCACAAGTTGCTCAAGGCCGATGCGAAGAAGCTTCACTCAGTGCTTGAGCTGTTGGACCAGAAGAGTGGTTGGCGCAAGACTCTGCCACGAGGGCGAGCCGCGGGGGTTGCGTGTCACGAATCGTTTGACACTGCGGTGGCGTGTGCGGTGGAGGTGTCGATTGAAAACAAGCGCCCGAGAATTCACCGGGCCACGGTGGCGGTTAATTGCGGGCTGGCGGTGAATCCGTTATCGGTTGAGAGCCAGTTTCAGGGTGGGCTGGGTTTCGGACTAACGCAGTTGATGGCGAAAGGCGCGATCACGTTGAAGGACGGTCACATCGAACAGCGCAACTTCGATGGCTACGCACCGCCGTACATCATCGATGTTCCGACGACGATCGACGTCCATATTGTTCCCAGCACCGAACCTCCGACCGGCTGCGGCGAGCCACCCGTTCCCGTGATCTCACCGGCGGTCGTGAATGCATTATCGAAGCTCACGGGCAAGCGTTATCGGACGTTGCCACTAGTGAGTGTGTGAGAAAACCTCAACGAATTACATAAAAAGCGGTTTGCCTTGGACGAAACCATTTCATTCCGTCTTTCGTCAGGTAGGCGTCGTCCTCCATCATGATCGTTACTTTTTGCCCGCCCCACTCGGGGATCGCAGTGGTGGTGTTCAACTCGATCGAGGTGTAGGAGCCTTCGCGGAAGGGCGGCTCCAGCGATGTGCCGGCTGTGGGACGACGAAAGTCAACACTCGCGCCGAGAGCGTGGCCCTGATTGCCCACGGAGTGTGAATAGATCATCGCTTCGATGCCCGCCGTCTTCATGTTCGCCATCGTCGCATCATAGACTTCGAAACCCTTCGCGCCGGTTTTGATGTGAGTGAACAGCGCGTCCTGAAGTCGATTCGTATTCGTCAGCGCCTTCTTCAATCCTTCAGGAACGTCCTTCTCGCCGGCGCGCAAAACGTACGCCATCTTCTGCCAGTCAGTGCTCAAGCCGAGATAGTTCACGCCACAATCGATGTGAATAACGTCACCGCGCTCGATTACGGTGGACTCCGCGGCCACTTCAAGAAACTGCAGCGCCTTACCCGTTTCAGTGTTTTGTCGTTGCACACGCAAATCAGGCTGGAACCACACACCGAGTCCGAGATTGTTCACCTGTTGTAGAAACCACCAGCGAACATCGCCGACCGTCGTCTTGCCCGGCGTAATCACTTCATTTGAAAACGCGCGCCGCGTCAGGATGTCTGTCACAGTGACAGCGGTTCGATAATGTTCGAGCTCTTCGGGCAAACGCGTGTCCATGTATTCGACGATGAGCGGAGCGGCTGAAACAAAACGCGACGCCAGATCCTTCCCGAGGGTTTCCGCCAGAAAGTTGTAGCTATCGTGCGTGATGCCGTTTGTGGCGCCGCGCGTTCCGCCCATGTTGAGCGCGATTGTTTTCGGGTTTCGTTCCTCGACGATGCGTTTCAGGGTTGCATTAGTCTCTCTGCCGGGCGGGTTAAGTACTTCGAAAAAGAGTTTCAGATGTTCGTCGGGATAACGGACAAGAGCAATCCGATCGAGTTTGTCTCCACCGCGATCTGCGAAGATGAAGAAGTCGCGGCGGCCATTGTAAGGAAGTGGGGGGGCGATGTATTCAGTGACCGGATCAGCGTGAAACTCTTCGTTCGTCACGATCCACATCTCGATCTTCTGCTGGCGCATCATCGGCAGCAGCATCGTATCGAGACGTTTCTTCAGCCAGGTTTCACGTACGGCTTGTTGCTCGCGGACGGACAGGAGTTTCGGCAGCGGTTCGCGTGACTGCGCGTGGATCGCGATCGGCAGAGAAAGTAGTAAAAGAACACGTGCTGCAAATGTTTTCATACGGTCCTCGTTTAAAAGATCCTGCCAGAGTTTTTCTCACCCGTGGGCGTTACGGAAGCCGCGATCGTGCGCGAAGACCATCGCCTGCGCGCGCGTCCAGACGCCGAGTTTGTCGAAAATGTTCGACACGTGATTGCGGACGGTCTTTTCGCTGATTGAAAGACGCTCTGCGATTTGCGCGTTGCCCAAGCCTTCCGTGATCAGCGCCAGCACTTCACGCTCACGCGCCGTTAGTGACTCAAATGCCGGATCTTCACCCGCGGATTCCTTAACATCCATGAAGTCGAGCACCTCGGCGCAGAATCGTTCCCACGCCGGCTCGCATTCGAGCAGGATATGGTTCTTCGAATCAAGCTCAACGAATTGCGCACCCGGAATTCCTGCGGCGAGAATGTGTCCTTCCGCAATCGGGATCACGTCATCGTCACGCGAGTGCAGGATCAACGTCGGCGCCTGAACGCGTTCGAGAAGATCAAGGACGTCGATATTGGCGCGCGTCTCGAGTAGTCGCGCAGCGATCTCCGGCGAAGTTGTTTTGCGACAGAGTTCGTTGAACCAACCAATCTGCTCTTCGGTCGCACCGGGAATGAATCGCGAAGTAAAAATTTGCCGGAACACGGGATTATCCTTGCCCCAACCGAGCCGGGTCATATCTATCAGCGCGCGATAAAAGCGATCTTTGTCCGGATCGCCGCGACGATAAGTGCCACGCGCATAAGCACCGTAAAGCACGAGCCGCGACACGCGTTCCGGATGCTTCACTGCATACGCGATACACGTCGCCGCGCCCTGCGAAATCCCGAGGAGGGTGAACGGCTCAAGGGGATTAACCGCCGCGACAACCGCTTCGAGATCCTCGATCCACCGCGCAAACGACAGGTCGCCGACATTCCAGTCAGTCATTCCACAACCACGCTCATCGTGACGCACGAAGCGAAAATGCTCGCTGAAGAAGCGGATCCAGTGACGCCAAACCGGGCTCTCCCATTCGTATTCGAGGTGAGTCATCCAGTTTGCGGCTTTGATCAAGGTCGGACCCGCGCCAGCTTCGGCCCAGGCGAGCTGCACTCCGTCCGGGGTGCGCAGGTATCGAATTCGCTGTGCCGGCTTCTTGATCATGCTGAGACAAAAGTCCTATGCGAAGGCCCGAAGTATAGCCAAACCGGGACTAAACTCCCATAGCCTGCCGGCGCGAAACGCGCGATCCTGCGCGGCACGAAAGAGGAGGCAATACCATGCTGAAGCGCGTTTTATTTTTCGCTTACGGGACTTTTAGTTACCTGATTTTCTTCGGAACGTTTTTGTACGCCATCGGTTTTATCGGCAACTTCGGAGTGCCGCGAACACTCGATGGCGCAGCGGCCGGGCCACTCGCCATTAGTCTCGCGATCGATGTAGCGTTGCTCACGCTTTTCGCCGTGCAACACAGCGTGATGGCGCGCAAGTGGTTCAAAGAATGGTGGACGCGCTTCGTGCCGAAGCCGATCGAGCGCTCAACTTACGTGCTCTTCTCGAGTCTGGCGCTGATCTTACTGTTTGTGTTGTGGCGACCACTCGGCGGTACGGTGTGGTCAGTTGAAGATCCGGCTGGACGATTCGTGTTGCGTAGTCTGTTTGCTTTCGGTTGGGGACTGGTTCTGTTTTCAACCTTCCTGATCAACCATTTCGATTTGTTCGGACTGCGACAAGTCTGGCGGAATTTGCTGGGTCAACCACAAGCCGGTTTGACGTTTACGACTCCCGGACCATACAAGCTTGTGCGACATCCACTTTACGTTGGTTGGTTGTTCGCGTTTTGGATGACGCCGGTGATGACCGCCGCGCACTTGCTGTTTTCGATCGCGACAACAGCGTACATCCTGCTCGCAATTCAATTCGAAGAGCGCGACCTGGTTCGCGAACACGGCGAGACTTACGAAAAGTATCGACGGTCTGTGCCGATGCTTGTTCCTTCACTGTCAAAGCGAGACTCAAAACAGTCGGCCACAGTAATCGAAGCGGCAGATTAATGCCGTCATGACCAATTTGCCGCAAACTTTATCATCGATTCGTCTAACTTAAAGCGCATCATCGCACCCTTCATTCAAGTCTTATCTCGCCGTCACCTGGACCGTCGACGTTCCCTGATTCCCCGCCAGATCGAACGCACGCGCCTGGAGTTGATACGTCTTATTCATCGCAGCGGGCACGCGCCACACGCAGCTATACGGCGCGGCCGTGTCCGTGCATTGCAACGCACCATTTACAAAAAACTCGACTCGCGTCACACCAACGTTATCACTCGCCGTCGCCGTGATCGTCACGTTTGACTTACGCGCAACGATCGCACCGTTTGCGGGACTCGTGATCGACACCGTAGGCGCGATGTTATCTCCCGACGTCGTAAATTCGATGCGGCCCACAGCGCCGGCTCCGCGTGCGAGATAGTAGAGAAATCCATCAGGCGAGACCTGCAAGTCGACCGGCAACGAAATGCCAGTCGCAAAATCCGACACTGCATTTCCATTCGCCGGATCGAGTCTCCTGATCCAGCCGCCACAAAAGTCTGCAAAGAAATAGTTGCCGACGAAGTTCGCCGGAAACTGAGTAACTTGCGGATTGTAGAAAGCGCCGCCGGTGATGGCGCAGGTATTCGCGTCGTTGGCGTATGCAAAGATCGGATCACGGAAATTCGGATTCGGCGGATTGCAAAATCCTTCGCACGTGGGCCAACCGTAGTTGGAGCCGGCGATACCGTCATTGATCTCTTCCCACGTATTCTCGCCCACGTCGTTGATGAACATCCGACCCACGCCAGCCTGGAACGTAAACGTAAACGGATTGCGCACACCGAGCGCCCAGATCGCGCGGTTGTCGCCGGTAGCGGTGTTGAAAAACGGATTATCAGTCGGTATTCCGCCAGTTGAAGTGATGCGCAAAATCTTTCCCAGCCGCGTCGATAACGATTGCGCGTTCGTGCCGTTAGCGTTGTCACCGACAGCGACGTAGAGATTGCCGTCTGGTCCAAAGTGCAGCGCGCCGCCATTGTGGTTTGTGGCCCCACTCAGATTTGGCAGATCCATCACGATCGTTTCACTGCCGGCAAGCGCCACGTCTCCATTGGCCGTGAAGCGACTGATTCGATTGTGAATCGTAGGCGTCGTAGCGGTGTAGTAAACATAGACCAGTTGATTCGAAACGAAATTCGGATCGAAAGCCACGCCGAGCAACCCGCGCTCACCTGATGAATCGACGGTGACCGTGAGAAAAGGAGTGGCCAGGAGAGCGCCATTCTTGATGACGCGCAACGCGCCGCCCTGTTGGCAAACAAAAATGCGACCATCGGGAGCAAGGGCCATAGCCGTCGGGGTTGCTAAACCACTCGCAACCACTGTGTCAGTAAACCCCGTCGGCACTGTTGCGGCGCTCGTGATTCGCGTGCTGGTGGCCGTGATCGTTAGCACAACGACGCATAGCACTAAACTAAGCGAGAATATCGAGCTCCTCAAATTCATGGCAGCCTCCACAAACAATTTAGCCGGGCAAGGTTTTTCGGTCGGGGTGGGAGGACGCGACTTTCGCATGATTATTTGCGGTTTTTGTGCCTTTTTGTGGCTAAATCCCGATTTGTCCGACACGAAAACTCAACATCTCTAATCGTTCAAACCTGTTATTCTTCCTCACCCCGACTGATCTCCCCGGAGGATGCCTGGAAGCCCCAAGCCCTCATTCGCGACTGAGTTGTCCAGTGTGAAACCACTCACGGTTTCCGGAGTACCAAATGAAGCGTTACCAAAATCCCTGGCTATGGAGTAGTTTCGCCGCGCTCCTGTTTTCAGCGCTGTTCCTATTCCAGAACGGAACGCGCGCCGAGTCGACCATCTCCCTCGAACGAAAGGTCTCGAAGGATATTCTCCGGAAGTTTTCGGAAGGGCGTGGCGCCGAGTTCGTCCGCGTAATCATTCAACCCACGAGCCCGGCCGACGTCTCGATTGATTCGACCCTCGTCTATTCAGGTGGTGAAAATATCCGCAAGTTCAAGAACTTCGGGGTACGCGTTGTCACTTTGCCTGTATCGGCAGCGGTAAACCTTGCGTCACGCAGCGACGTTTCCTACGTCTCGCTAAACCGCGACGTCATTCCGATGGGCCATCTGTCGAGCACTACCGGCGCGGATCAGATTCGCAACAGTGGGCCATCAGGTAAAAGACTCGATGGCACGGGCGTCGGCATCGCGATTCTCGACTCAGGAATCGATACCGATCACCGCTCCTTTCTGAATCGATCAAACAACGTTCGCGTAGTGTATAGCGAAGACTTCACTAACGAAGGACGCACTGACGATCCTTACGGACACGGAACCCACGTCGCTTCGCTTGCAGCCGGCAACGGTCGCATCTCAAACGGTCAATATGTGGGCATCGCGCCTAACGCGAATCTGATCAATCTTCGCGTGCTGAACTCAACCGGTGTTGGTACGACAGCGTACGTACTACGAGCGTTAGACTGGGTCGCGACAAATCGAACAACGTATAACATTCGCGTGGTCAACATGAGTCTCGGCATGCCTGCTGTGGATTCTTATCGCAACGATCCCGTTTGTCGTGCAGTGCGCAGACTGGTTGATGCAGGTGTGGTCGTTTTCGCAGCCGCCGGCAACAACGGCAAAGATAGTGATGGAAACAAGATTTACGGTCACATTCACTCACCAGCCATCGAGCCTTCGGCGATCACTGTCGGAGCGACAAACACATTCGGCACCGACGATCGCAGCGACGACGCTGTGGCAACGTTCAGCTCACGTGGTCCAACGCGCAGCTTCACGACAGACGACGCAGGCGTCAGACACTACGACAATCTCCTGAAACCTGATCTCGTCGCGCCCGGCAACAAACTGATCGATGCAGAGGCTGACGGCAATTATCTCGTGACGCAAACACCATCGCTCGATGCAGGTGTCAGTAGTGTTGATAATCGCAAGATGATGTATTTGAGCGGCACCTCGATGGCCACGCCGGTTGCAGCCGGAACTGCAGCGTTGATGCTGCAAGCGAATCCGAGTCTGACACCGAACCTTGTGAAGGCTTTGTTGATGTACACCGCGCAACCGCTCGCTGGTTACAACATGTTCGAGCAGGGCGCGGGACAACTAAACATCGCAGGCGCAGTTCAGTTGGCACAGTCGATACGAACAGATCTGAGTGGTGCGACTGTCGGCTCATCGTTGTTGACGGGCGATCTACCCGCGCCTGAGACCGCTATCGCGAATCATACGTTCACGTGGTCGCGCGGCATCATTCTCAATCACACATACGTCACCGGAAGTGATCTGATCACGAAGTATCAACTCGTATACTCATTGGGGATGCTGCTAGGGAATGGTGTAATTACCGGTGACAGCACTTTGGTTCTCGATCCTTCATATTTTTCAGACGGCGTTATCACGGGCGATCATATACTTACGAGTTACGGCGTCATTACGGGAGACGGTTCTGCCTTCCTCGCAGTAAATCTTTTGTTTCAGGATCTGTTGCCGGAAGGTAGTATGGTGGGAGACGGAGTAATAACCGGAGACGGCGTCATTACTGGGGACGGCGTGATCACAGGCGACCTCGTAGCCAGCGCTCAGTCGGCCATGCTTAATGGCGATAGTAGTTCAACGATGGCGGCACCATCAGACGATGGCAGCGACTGCTTAGATTATTAAACTGATCCACAGTTTACATAGACTGCACTGATTACACGGCAGATCCGTGTAACCGGTGTGTTCTGTGGCCACGAGGGTAGAATTATGAGCGCGGCAGAAGTAGACGTTAATCGACCTCAATTTGGACAAGTTTACATGTGGTCGCTGGTGATTGCGGGAGCAGCGATCGTGCTTGTCTCGCTTTATCAATTGCCTTACGGCGATCTCGATCCACGTTTTGGTTTCCTCTGCCTGATGGTGATGGCTAGCTCCCTCATCGCTATTCCCATCCCGCGCGTGAGCGGCCGCATTACGGTTGCCGACACTTTTGTTTTTCTGACTATGTTGCTTTACGGCGGTCCTGCGGCAGTACTCGTCTCAGCGCTCGAAGGCGTCGCCGCGACACTAATCATCAGCAAACGGCCACGCACGATTCTCTTCAACTCAGCAATTCTCGCGACCTCGACTTTCTGTACCGCGACCGTCCTCCATTTGCAGTTCGGATCTATAACTGCCATCTCGCGGGATTTCACGCAAAACTTCTTTATTGCGGTCTGTTTGATGGCGCTCGTGCAGTACATTGCCAACACCGTCCTGATCGCGATCGAAAAAGCGAGCAAGATCAAAGAGTCAGTCTGGAACACGTGGAGAACTTATTACCTCTGGACTTCGGTGACTTATTTTGCGGGGGCGTCTGCGGCTGGAATCATCGCGATTCTCATCAATCGACATGGTTTCTATGCGGTCGTCGCGACTGCGCCGATCATTCTCATCATCTGTTTCACGTACCAAACTTATCTGAAGAATATCGAAGCATCGCTGGAACAAACCGAGGCGGCAAGACTGCACGTCGAAGAGTTGTCGCGATATATCAGTCAGTTGCAACGTTCGGAAGAATCGCGTGGCCAGTTGTTGTTGCGTGCTGAGCGCGCGCGTGCTGATGCGGAAGCGGCGAATCGAATCAAAGATGAGTTTCTCGCGACGCTCTCGCACGAATTGCGAACGCCGCTGACGTCGTTGCTTGGCTGGTCCAGCGTACTGCGTGAAGGCAAGCGCGATGAGAAAGTTTTGACGCAGGGACTCGACGCGATCGATCGCAACGCGCGCGTACAAGCGCAGCTCATCGACGATCTGCTCGACGTGTCGCGTATCGTTTCCGGAAAACTCAATCTCGACGTCAGGCCGCTGGACATCGCCTCGGTTGCGCGTGCGGCGATCAATGTGGTCCAACCTGCGGCTGACGCGAAGGGCATCACGTTGGACTACTACGCCGAACCAGGACTCGGCGCGATCTCTGCTGACTCGGCGCGCGTGCACCAAATCATCTGGAATCTCTTGTCGAATGCGGTGAAGTTCACTCCGCATGGTGGAAAGATCACTCTACGCGTCGAGCAGGATGAATCGAACGCGCGCGTGACGGTGAAAGACTCGGGCCAGGGAATCGATCCGGAGTTTCTGCCACGCGTGTTCGATCGATTTCGCCAGGCGGACAGTTCTACGACGCGAAGTTTTGGCGGGTTAGGACTCGGCCTCGCGATCGTGCGACACCTGGTCGAGCTGCATGGCGGCACTGTCTCGGCGCAAAGCGATGGCGTAACCAAAGGTGCGACTTTCACAGTTACGTTTCCGCTGATGGCGGATCGAACGCCAGTGACTGTTTCTCACGTGCCGGAAATTATTGACACTTATTCGCTCGACGGTTTGAAAGTGTTGCTCGTCGACGACGAACCGGAAGCACGCCAGATCATCAGCACCGTGATCACGCGTACTGGCGCTGAAGTGAAAAGCTGCAAGTCGGCGCATGAAGCACTCGTGAAGCTTTCCGAGTGGAAGCCGGATGTGATTCTGAGCGACATCGCGATGCCTGAACAGGATGGCTACAGTTTTATCAGGCAGGTGCGCTCGCTGCCGCGCGACAAAGGCGGCGATACGCCCGCAGCAGCGCTGACCGCATACGCGCGCGACATCGATCGACGCCAGGCACTGGCGGCGGGCTACCAGATGCACATCGCCAAACCCATCGGCGCCAGCCAACTCGTTACCATGATCGCCCGCCTCGCCGGACGTGAATCGTGATTTGCAATCCGTGTAATCTGTGGCTAAATATTAGGCCATGAAGAGGTCACCGGTCGGAATCGGAATTATCGGGACGGGGTTTGCCCGCACGACACAGATCCCGGGATTTCGCGATTGCATGGGGGCGAGGGTCGTTGCCGTCGCCAGTCGCAACCGCGATCGAGCTGAAGCCATCGCGAAAGAATTTAGTATCGAACACGTCGCAGGCGATTGGCAGGAGTTGATTGCGCACCCGGACGTGGATCTCGTCAGTGTCGTCACGCCTCCATCAACTCACATGGAGATCGCTCTCGCCGCACTCGATCAACGCAAAGCAGTTCTTTGTGAAAAACCGATGGCTTTGAACGCCGGTGAAGCTGCGCGCATGGTCGAGAAGGCCAAAGCGGCGGGCGTGCTCGCGTTGATCGATCACGAGCTGCGGTTTCTGAACAGCCGTCGAGTGATGCGCGGGATGTTGCAAACAGGCGCGATCGGAGCGGTGCGTCATTGCAATTATGTTTTCAGGTCTGACTATCGCGCCATCGCGGATCGCGCGTGGGACTGGTGGTCGGATGAGAAGATGGGCGGCGGCGCGCTCGGCGCGATCGGCTCGCACGTCATCGATTCGTTTCGTTGGACGCTGAGTGCGGAAGTCACGAAAGTGCTCGGCATGTTGACGACGCATATCAAGCAACGTCCGGATAAAAATGGCGGCGATGGAATGCGTCCTGTAACGACTGACGACGAAGCGAAGCTCTTGTTCCGTTTTAGTGATGGTCCACATACGGAGAATACGACCGGCGCGGCTTCGATCTCGGTAGTTGAATCCGGCAAGTATGAGAACCGGCTGGAGATTTACGGCACTAAAGGCGCGTTGATGGTTGAAGAGACTGGCGAGCTGTGGCTTTCGCCAACCGGATCGGGAACGTGGCGGCCAGTGCAAGTCGATCAGGACCATATGGCCCAGGGGATGCGTGAGGGCAGTTGGTCCAGAGGCTTCACGGCATTCTCGATCGCGATCTGTGACGCGTTGCGGGCGGGCAAGACAACCGTCAAAGACGCGGCGACGTTTGAAGACGGGTATCGTGTGCAGCTCGCGCTGGATGCCATTCGCGCGTCAAATGAAAGTGGCTGCTGGGAATCGGTAAGTCAGTCGTAGACAGGATTAACATGATTTTTACAGGATTGACATGTCAATCTTGAAACATCTGGTCAATCCTGTCCAACATCCGGAGAAAATCCATACGCATCGGCGTCGACACGGGCGGAACGTTCACCGATTTCGTTTTCGAACGAGACGGGCGCGTTGAACTTTTCAAACTCCCCTCAACTCCTTCCGATCCTTCGCTAGCAATTCAACAGGGCCTCGCGCGAATCTGCGCTGAAACCGGCGCCCAACTCTCAAACGTCGAGGTCGTACACGGCACGACTGTAGGCACGAACGCTTTGCTGCAACGCCGTGGCGCACGCATCGCATTAATCACGACGCGTGGTTTTGAAGACGTGCTTGTGATCGGACGGCAGGCGCGTCCCGAGCTCTACAATCTCAACGCCATCAAGCCTGCGCCGCTCGTCGAAGATGATCTGCGGCTCGGCGTTCGCGAACGTGTGGTTGCGTCAGGTGAAGTGATCGAGCCCGTCAATGAGGATGACGTGCGCCGGATTGTGAAGAAGTTGAAGCACGTCGAAGCGGTCGCTGTCTCGCTGTTGTTTTCTTTCCTGCATCCGGAACATGAAGAGCGGATTGCAGCGTCGCTCGCTGAGCTGGACGTGCCGTTGTCCATTTCGAGTCGCATTCTTCCGGAGTATCGCGAATATGAGCGCACCTCCACAGTTGTGATCAATGCGTACCTGCAACCATTGATGGGCCGTTATCTGAAACGACTTTCTGGAACGGATCAAACACTCAATCTTCGCGTGATGCAGTCATCCGGCGGCAGCATCTCGGCTGACGTTGCCGCAATTGAGCCGGTGCGAACGATCCTTTCCGGCCCTTCGGGCGGCGTTGTTGGCGCTTTGCGTGCGGCGCAATCAGCCGGAATTCAAAACGTGATCACTTTTGACATGGGCGGCACGTCAACTGACGTCGCGCTCTGCGACAGCGGCGCGATACGAACGACGAATGAGGCGATCGTTGCCGCGTGGCCCGTCGCTGTTTCCGTGATGGACATTCACACGGTCGGCGCAGGCGGCGGATCGATAGCGCGCGTTGATGAAGGCGGCTCGCTACGTGTTGGCCCAGAATCCGCCGGGGCCGATCCCGGGCCCGCGTGTTACGGACGTTCGTTGTTACCAACCGTCACGGATGCGCACGTCGTGTTGGGCCACTTCGGTGGTATTGGTTTGCTCGGTGGTGAGTTCAAGCTCGACGAAAAGCGCGCGCATGAAGCAATGACTAAGCTTGCCAACGATCTGACGAAGGCGGCAGGCAGACGACGCAGCGCGATCGCGGCCGCTGAGGGTGTGTTGTCAGTTGCGAACACAAACATGGAGCGCGCGCTACGACACATTTCAGTCGAGCGCGGTCACGATCCGCGACAGTTTGCGCTTATGCCGTTCGGTGGCGCTGGTGGTTTGCACGCAGTCGATCTTGCGCGTGCGCTGCGCATTCCGACGATCATAGCGCCGACAGCTCCGGGCGCGCTTTCGGCAGTCGGCGTGCTGGTGGCCGATGTGATCAAAGACCAGAGCCGTACGGTGATGTTTACGTTGAAACAGATCGGAAGGATCAAAAAGGTTTTTAGCGAAATGGAGAGGGAAGCAACGGCCTTGTTGCGCAGTGAAGGCTTTCCACGTTCGCGACAAAGACACGAGCGTTCACTCGCGATGCGTTATCGTGGACAGTCTTTTGAGTTGGAAGTGCGGAACGTGGCGGGTGATCTGGCGGCGGAGTTTCATCGTGTGCACCGCAAACGTTACGGTTATGCGCAGGAGCAGAGCGAGATCGAGATCGTAAGTGCGCGGCTGCGATCGTTCGGTGAGGTTGAGAAGCTGCCGTTAACAAAAATCAAATCAGGCAAACTACAGCCGCACGGCGAAGTGAGTATGTACCTCCATGGCCGGAAAACCACGGCGGCGCTCTACAGGAGAGAGGATATGTTTGCAAATACTAAATTGAAAACACCGTGCATCGTGACGGAATACTCAGCGACAACACTGATAGACGCGGATTCGCAAGCACGGATTGACGGCTTCGGCAATTTACTGATCGAGTTCAAATGAAGTTTGATCCAACCACTTTAGAAATTTATCGCGCGCTGTTTACTTCGGTCGCCGAGGAGATGGGGGTCGCACTGCGTCGTACCGCGTTCTCACCAAACATCAAGGAGCGCCGTGATTACTCGTGTGCGGTGTTTGATGCCGATGGTCGGGTCGTGGCGCAGGGCGATCACATGCCGGTACACCTCGGATCGATGCCGATGGCGGTGGCCGCTGCGCTTGCGGAGATCGATCTGGTTGATGGTGATGTTGTCGCGCTCAACGATCCGTTCGCCGGCGGAACACACTTGCCTGATGTGACGCTCGTGATGCCTGTCGTTAAAAAAAAGCGCACGCTCTTTTATGTCGCGAATCGCGCGCATCACGCTGACATCGGTGGCGCAACGCCCGGCTCGATGGGTCTCGCAACCGACATCTATGGCGAAGGCATACGGATTCCACCAATTCGTCTCGTACGCAAAGGTATTCTCGATACTGACACGATGCGTCTGTTGCTCGCGAACGTTCGTGGCAACGTCGAGCGTCGCGGCGATTTCGACGCGCAGATCGGTTCGTTAAAAACTGGTGCCGCTCGACTGCTCGAGATCGTCGAGCGTCGTGGTGAAGGCGAGGCGACCGAATATGCGTCGCAACTGATCAACTACTCCGCGCGCTTGATGCGACACACGATCGCTTCGATCCCTGACGGCGTTTACGAAGCGGAAGACGCGCTGGATGACGATGGTGTTGAAGATCAACCGGTGCAGATCAAGGTGCGCATCACAATCAAAGGCGAGCGCGCGCTCGTTGATTTCGCTGGGAGCGCGCCGCAAGTCGTGGGCGCGATCAATGCGGTCGAGGCGATCACAGTATCCGCCGTGAGTTATGTGTTTCGCTGTTTGGTTGGCGGTGAGGTGCCCGCAAGCGCGGGGCTTATGGAACCGATCGATGTGATCGCGCCGCGTGGAACGGTGGTGAATGCAAATCCGCCCGCGTCTGTCGCGGGCGGCAATGTCGAGACGTCGCAGCGCATCGTCGATGTATTGTTCAAGGCGTTGGCCCAGGCCATACCAGATCGAATACCCGCGGCGAGCCAGGGAACGATGAACAATCTGACGATTGGTGGAATTGATACGCGCACCGGACTGGAGTTCTCGTATTACGAAACAGTTGCGGGCGGAATGGGGGCGCGTCCTTCGACCGATGGTGTGAGTGGTGTACACACGCACATGACGAACAGCTTAAATACGCCCGCTGAAGCGCTCGAGTATGCGTATCCGTTGCGCGTTCGTGAGTATCGATTGCGTAAAGGTTCCGGCGGGCGAGGGAAGCATCGTGGCGGCGATGGTGTCGTGCGTGAGATCCAGACGCTTGTCGCGGCGCGCATGTCGTTGTTATGCGATCGACGGAAACATGGACCGTACGGGTTGTTTGGGGGAGGGGATGGAGCGGTTGGAATCAACAAGCTCAACAACGCTAAGTTGCGTTCGAAAGGATCGTTTGAGTTGAAAGCTGGGGATCGAGTCCGGGTTGAGACGCCGGGTGGTGGTGGCTGGGGGAACACGGATTAACGCGGATCTTTAAGACGCGGATTAAGTTGTTAGTCTGCGATAGATTCCGGGGAGGCGTTCGGGGAGAGAGAGAACGTCGTCGATGATTGTGTAGCCGACTTCGCCGTAAAGATCGCGGAGCTCGGATTCGGATTCACGATCGATGGTTATGCAGAAGGGTGTAATGCCTTCGGTTTTCGCTTGTCGTAATGCTTCGCGTGTGTCCTCGCGCGCGTAGCGTGCATCGCCGTAGTCGTGATCGTATGGTCGGCCGTCTGAAAGGACGATCAAGAGACGCGTGCGGGCATCTTGTTTGGCGAGTTTTGCGGTGGCGTGACGAATTGCGGCGCCGAGACGGGTGTTGTTCTGGTAACTGATGCCGCCGATACGTCGCTTCACTTCGTCGCTATATTTTTCGTCGAAATCTTTCACGACATAAAACTTCACGTTGCGTCGACCTTCAGAAGTAAAGCCGTTGATCGAGTAAGTGTCGCCCACAGCTTCCAGCGCCTCGCTCATCAGCACGAGTCCTTCTTTCTCGATCTCGATGATGCGTCGTCCGGGGCGCGTGTACGGTTGCAGCGGATGACGACCAATCGTGCGCGCGGTTGATGACGATTGGTCCAGGAGAAATGAGACAGCAACGTCGCGTCGTCGGCGCAATCGTTTCGTGTAAATTCGTTCAGATTGGTGACCATCGGCACGGCGATCAATCACATAATCAATCACCGCATTCAGATCAAACTCTTCGCCGTCGACTTCATTCGCGACGCGCGTGAGGTTCTCTGGCTTCATCAGTTGAAACTGATGACGTATCGACGAGATGACGCCCTTGTGCCGTTCCTTCGTTAGATCGACGAAGTTGCGATCGCCATGCTTCACCTTCTTCTCGATGACGCGACACCAGCCAAGACGATGATCGGTCAACTCACGATCCCACTCGTCGTAGTTGTACGCCACCTCACCTTCAGCAAGCACTTGCTCTGGCGTTTCGGCTTCAGACCACGCGTCAGCACCGGTGAGCTCGTCCGGATCACTCTCCGCTGAGGGATCGTTCCACGCGTTGAACAACTCGCGCGCATCGCGACGCTCCGGCATGCGCTCGGCTTGTCGTTGCTTCATTCGATCACTCGCGGACGACTCGTCGTCAGACTCGGTCTGATCTTCAGGCGCTTCAACTTGCTGCACGGAATCATCAACCGGCATCACGGTTTGAAACAGATCGTAAACACGACTGGTGGCCATCAACGTGTCAGCCACGGTCATCTGATCGCGCAGCAGATACTCGCTGACGACCGTCTCCAACTCGGAAACGATCTGCCCGTAAGCGAGACGCGAATCTTCGCGTGCGCCGCCGAGCATCGTGATCTGGAAAAGCAGCTCAAACGGAACGAGCGCAGCCGGCAGTCCCGTGATGCTTGGACGGCTCTGGCCGAGGTGCTGCCGGATCAGATCGAGGTCACGACTCAAACCACGATACGCACGACGCAGCCTGCGATCGATCCGCCCGTTTTCAAGCGTTCCAAAGACACGACGCGCGAGTTGCGGCAGCGGAAACGCTTTCAGCACCTCGCGATAACCCATCTCTTCCAGTTTTGTGTTTGCTTGTGTGTCTTCTTGAGCCTCTTTGTGATCCTCTTCTGTGGCGCGTAGCTGAACGATCTCATCCGCGATCGCAAACGCATCGAGCGCATCGACGTTCTCTTTCGAATACTTTGCGGCAATCGCCGAGTGGGCCACACGCAGCATCCCGCCGCGCTCGTACGTGCCAAACTCGATCTGCCCCGCAGCATGAGCGGCGAGAACTTTGTACAAACGGAAATCAAGATCCTCGTCGCCAAACTCGTTCACGAGCGAAGGCAGATGAATCGTGCGTCCATCATCGATGCGTGCTTCGTCAGGCACAGCGGCGAGTGGTGCGATTTCAACTTCGCGTCCGGTGAGTGCCTCGACATACAGTCGCAATAGATGTTGTATTGACTCAAGCGCGAGGCCCGCGCTGCCGCTGAGTAGTGCTTCGTAACTACCACGTGTTTCGAGTGAAAAGTAACTGCGGCGCGCGCGCGTATCTGTGCGACCCGAAGTAAGCCCGCGACGCGCCCACGCTTCAAACTGCTCGATCGAAACGCTACGCAACGCACGTGCACTCGATCGGAAACAAGCGAGCGCCGCTTCACCGTCAACCGCTGCAATCTCTTTCGTCAGAGCCAGCACACGCTGCGAGAGTGCGATCGCGGCGGCACGATTCGGATCGGCGTTGAGTATGCGAATGAATCCAGGACTACTGCGAACAAACGCTACCAGACTCGCATTGCCGTGCATCGCGACCACCCAGAGCAGCGCGATCCATTCATCGAAGATCTCCGGTGCGCGGCGTAGGATCTCACCGCCTGCAATCAGGACGTGAAGAGCCGCGCCACCGCCGCGTTCGAGGAAGCTGCTTGCGCTTTTCAACAATCGCATCGCGTCCGTGGC
This sequence comes from Pyrinomonadaceae bacterium, assembly GCA_035251975.1. Taxonomy (GTDB): domain Bacteria; phylum Acidobacteriota; class Blastocatellia; order Pyrinomonadales; family Pyrinomonadaceae; genus PSRF01. The sequence continues at coordinate 18,381 of DATFDT010000036.1, forward strand.
GGAGAGCTCTGCGATGGCCTCGGGAGTGATGGTCCACGCGTCGGCGGCAATGCCACCTGCGCGTGCCGCGAATGCGCTGCTAAGCTCGAGTGCGGCCGCGGTTACGGCAGGGCTTTGAAACGACTTCAGTGCGCGTGAAACGATAGTGCTTGCGTTGAGAAACTCAGCGCTGTGTTTCGCGGATCGACGTGCGATCTCTGTGGCGACGTCGAGTATGGCGCGCAGTAGCTCGTCGTCATCGATCTCTGCGGCCAGGGACGGAAACGAGTGAAGAGTTTCTCGGCTGATGGCAGTCGAGAGGACCATCTGTCGTGAACACAAGACGAAGATCGAAGGTCGCAGGGCAGGTAAAACGGTTCGCAGTGATTCGACGCCTTCAGCGAAGAACGTCGCTGCGCTTTCGTAGTCCGTCATCGCGAGACGACGGCCCATCTCGCCCCACGCGCGCAGCTCCGCGGGTTGCAACACGTGTGCGGCTGCGGGCGCGGCACGCAAAAACTCGATACCAGCGCGGAGCGAGATGGCAGCGATCGACGCGCTCGTCTCGAGCACTGCCGCTGCCTGGTCCAACGGCAGGCTTGTTAGGCTGCGTGTTAGTTCCAGGAAGGACTGTTGTTGTTGATCATCAGAAACCACAGATTACACGGATTAACAAGACGGATTAGATCACGGTGGTTACGATTTCCCGGATGCTGCGCTGGAGCTCGCGGTCGTCGGTGATGGGCGAGCACATTGCGACGTCGGCCGCATCGACCGGAGGAATGCCGAGTGCGATGAGTTGGGCGGCGTAGATTAGTAGTCGCGTCGAAACACCTTCTTCCAGACCATGACCGCGCAGGTTCCGTACCTTTTGTCCGATCAGCACGAGATCGCGTGCGGTGCCCTCATCAACGCCGCCTTCGCGCGCCACGATCTCAGCTTCCATCTCGGGTGGTGGATAGTCAAACTCGATTGCCACAAACCGTTGCCGCGTCGACTGCTTCAGATCCTTCAGAATCGACTGGTAACCCGGGTTGTACGAAACCACGAGCGTGAAATCAGGCGGCGCTTCGACGATCGTGCCGAGTTTTTCTATTGGTAGACGACGGCGATGATCAGTCAACGGGTGAATGATCACGACCGTATCTTTACGCGCTTCGACAACCTCGTCGAGATAACAGATCGCGCCATTGCGGACAGCGGACGTCAGCGGGCCGTCGTGCCAGATCGTCTCCTCACCTTCGAGCAGAAAACGTCCAACCAGATCGGTTGACGAAAGATCTTCATGACACGCGACCGTGATCAGCGGGCGTTCGAGTCGCCACGCCATGTGCTCGACGAAACGTGTCTTGCCGCAACCGGTCGGCCCTTTGAGAATCACCGGCAGATGCGCGGAATGCGCGGCCTCGAAGAGCTCGACCTCCCGCCCGACGGGCAGGTAATACGGCTCAGTTGCTACTCGATAGTCCTGAATTGCGCTTTCTGGCATTTATTGGCATCTTAACATTCGGTGTAGAGATAGAGGTAATGAAGATAGCAGTAGCAATGAGTGGTGGCGTGGATTCTTCCGCGGCCGCGGCAATTCTCAAGGAACAGGGACACGAGCTTGTCGGTTTCACGATGCAACTCTGGGATCAGCGTCGCGGGATCAACGTTGACGAAAACGGCGACCCGCTGCCGTCTCGCTGTTGTTCACTCGACGACGTTTACGACGCACGCCGCGTCGCCGAAGAGCTCGACTTTCCGTTTTACGTGCTGAACCTCGAACGCGACTTCGAGCGCGATGTTGTTCAACCGTTTGTCACCAATTATCTCAGTGGCGAGACACCGATTCCGTGCGTTTCGTGTAACAGTCGTTTGAAGTTTGCTTCACTCGATCGACTGGCGGTCAGTCTCGGATGTGAGAAAGTCGCTACCGGCCACTACGCGCGCGTCGAATTCGACGAGGTTACCAATCGTTACAAACTCCTCCGCGGCAAGAACGAGCAGAAGGATCAATCGTATTTTCTCTGGGAACTGACGCAGGCGCAGCTATCACGCGCGCTCTTTCCACTCGGCGAGATGTCGAAGCCCGAAGCTCGCGAGGCGGCGCGGCAACATAATCTTATCGGCGTTTCCGAGAAGAAAGAGTCGCAGGAGATCTGCTTCGTGCCTGACGGTGACTACGCGGGCTTCATCGATCGTTATCTCGAATACGAGAACGCGACTGAGCGTTTACCAGGCCCTGGCGAGATTGTCGATACAAATGGACATGTAATTGGTAGTCACGAAGGTATTCATCGCTACACCGTCGGACAGCGTCGCGGGATGGGAATCGCAAACGAGCGCGCGCTGTATGTGATCTCGATCGATGCTGACAGGAATCGCGTAACTGCGGGTTCGGCTGAAGACCTACTGAGCCGCGAGTTTACAGTCGCTCGAGTGAACTGGATCGCCTTTGATGATCCAAAAGAACCCGTGCGCGCCGAAGTGCGTGTGCGTTATCGTCACACAGCCGCACCGGCGACTGTTACTCCGCTAAATAATGATCGCGCACGCATCGTTTTTGACGAGCCGCAACGCGCGATCACGCCCGGACAAGCTTCAGTTTTCTACCGCGGCGACGAAGTCATCGGCGGCGGCTGGATCGTGAAAAACTCCGCCTAATTCGTAGTTAAATAAACCTTTTCTCGCACCCTTACGTAACAAAACCGAGGATCTTAACAATGTCATCAACACGAAAAGTAGCTTTAATCATACTGGGAATTCTGGGAGCCGGGCTCCTCGTCATCGTCATCGGAGTCGTGCTCGTCTGGTCGGTGTTTCGCAAAGGCGAACCGACCATCCGCGACAACAGCCTGCTCACACTTCGCGTCGCGGGCGCGTTGCCAGACTACACACCCGACGATCCATTCAAGAAATTTTTTGGTGGACCAGACCAGTCGCTCAGCGGTCTGGTCATGCAGTTTAAGAAGGCGAAAGCCGACAAACGAATCAAAGCCATCCTGCTCGACGTGAACATGTCAGGCGTGGGCTGGGGCAAGGCGGAAGAGATTCGCGATGCCATCACCGATTTCCGCTCGTCAGGCAAACCCGTTTACGCATACATCGAGTTTGGACTCAACAAGGAGTATTACATCGCGACGGCTTGCGACAAGATCATCGTGCCGCCGCCCGGCGAGTTGTTCATCAACGGGCTTGCTGCGGACGTGATGTTCTTCCGCGGATCGCTCGACAAGCTCGGTATCTATCCCGACATCTACCAGATCGGAAAATACAAGAGCGCGGGCGACATGTTCACGCAGAAGCAGATGACAGAGGCGCATCGTGAGTACATCAACGAGATGCTAAACGATCTCTACGGACGTTACCTGAACACAATCGCGCAGGCGCGTCACAAGACGCCGGAGGAAGTGAGCAAACTGATCGATAACGCTCCGTACAGTGGGGCCCAGGCGAAAGAAGCAGGTCTGATCGACGACGTGTTGTATCGCGATGATGTCGAGAAGCAGTTCAAGAAGTTGCTCGGTTACAAAGACACGGATGAGTTTGTAGCAGTGCGTGGAACGGATTATCGAGACGTCGAGCCGGAATCGCTGGGATTGAATAAGGGCGAGAAGATCGCCGTGATTTATGCGTCGGGCGAGATCGGTTCCGGCACCTCGCAGAACAGCCCGTCCGGCGATCAGTCGATCGGATCAGACACGGTTGCGAAAGCGCTGAATGATGCGGCGGCAGACAAGTCGCTCAAAGCGATTGTGTTGCGTGTTGATAGTCCCGGCGGCTCGGGGCTCGCGTCAGACATTATCTGGCACGCAGTCGAAGCAGCGAATCAGAAGAAGCCGGTGGTGGTGTCGATGAGTGACGTTGCGGCGTCGGGTGGTTATTACATTTCGGCGAGTGCGGCGAAGATCATTGCGCAGCCTTCGACGATCACGGGATCGATCGGCGTCGTCGCCGGCAAGCCCGTGATGCGTGGTTTTTACGACTGGCTGGGTATCTCGAACGAATACGTGTTGCGCGGGAAGAACGCGGGAATGTTTCGTGAGACCGAGAAGTTTTCCGACGACGAGCGCGCAAAGTTTGAAGAGTGGATCAAGAACACTTACTACCAGGACTTCGTGCCGAAGGTCGCGAAGGGACGCCACAAAGACGCTCAATACATCGATTCGATCGCACAGGGTCGCGTGTGGACCGGCGGGCAGGCGAAGGACCGCGGGCTCGTTGATGAGTTCGGCGGGCTCGATAAAGCAATCGAGGTGGCGAAACAGCTTGCTAAGATTCCGGCTGACAAAGGCGTCGAGCGCGTGATCCTGCCTTACCCGAGGACGTTCCTGCAGGAGTTATTGAGTACTAGCGACGATAGCTCCAACACGCAACTCGCACAGCAGCGGGCAGTTTATGCGGCGTTGCCGGAAGATGCGCGACGCGCTTTTCGCTACATGCAGTTGATGGATCGGATGAAGAACGGCGAGTCGATGCTCGTGATGCCGTTCGATATCCGTGTAAAGTAATCCGCGTTTTTATCCGCGAAGATCCGCGTTAACTAATACGGTCAGTGCCCAGGTACGGTCGAAGTATTTCGGGCACTGACACCGTTCCATCTTCCTGCTGGTAATTCTCGAGGATCGCGATCCACGTACGCCCGATCGCCAACCCGGATCCATTCAGCGTGTGTACAAACTCCGGCTTCGCACCACCTGCACGCCGGAAACGGATCTGCGCGCGTCGCGCCTGGAACGACTCATAATTCGAACAAGACGAGATCTCACGAAACGCATTCTGCGACGGCAGCCACACCTCGATATCGTAAGTCTTCGCCGCTCCGAAGCCGAGATCGCCAGTCGAGAGCGTCACGACACGATAATGCAATCCCAGCTTTTGCAGGATAGCCTCGGCGTCTCTCGTTAGCGCTTCGAGCTCTTCGTAAGAGTTTTCAGGCAGCGAATATTTCACGAGCTCGACTTTCTCAAACTGGTGTTGTCTGATCACGCCACGCGTGTCGCGCCCGTAGCTGCCCGCCTCCGATCGAAAACACGGCGTGTACGCCGCCCACTTCATCGGTAGTTGCGAAGCGTCGAGTATCTCGTCGCGATAGTAGTTTGTGACCGGCACTTCCGCTGTCGGAATTAAATAAAGCTCACGCGGATCTTCGAGTTTGAAAAGATCTGCCTCAAACTTCGGCAACTGCGCCGTCCCGAAAAGCGAATGGCGATTGACGATGAATGGCGGCAGCGTCTCGACATAACCGTGTTCGCGCGTCTGCACGTCGAGCATGAAGTTGATCAGTGCGCGTTCGAGTCGCGCGCCGGCGCCGTTCAAAATCGCGAAGCGTGCGGATGCGATCTTCGTGGCGCGTTCGAGATCGAGTATGCCGAGCGCGGTGCCGAGGTCGACGTGGTCCTTTGGCTCGAATGAAAACTCCGGGCGCGTGCCCCAGCGACGAACTTCAGTGTTAGCCGACTCGTCCTTGCCAACCGGAACTGACGAGTGTGGAACGTTTGGGAGGGTTGAGAGCATCTCGCGCATGCGCTCTTCAGTCTGTGAGCGCAGCCCGTCCAGCTCGGCGATGCGATCTTTCAACCCGCTGACTTCGGCGCGACGCGCTTCGGCTTCTTCCTTCTTACCTTCCTTCATCAAGCCGCCGATTTCACGACTCGACGCATTGCGCTGTGCGTTGAGTTGATCCGATTCGGCAATCGTTCGACGCCGCTCTTCATCAGCCTGCGCAAAATCATCGAGCGCTCTTGTATCGCCGCCACGCGCTTCGAGCGCCGCGCGCACTTTATCTAAATTTTCTCTGACGTAATTAAGATCCAGCATAGAAGGTATGTAGCCACAAAAAGCACGAAAAGCACAAATGCTTTTTCTCTTGCTTATGTGCCTTTTGTGGCTGGATTTATTTTTGTGCTTCTTTGTGGCTAATTTCGAAGCGGCACTTGGGACGGCCCGAGCGGTCGCAGCGTTCTTCGACCGGCACTTTAACAATTTCGGCGACGAGAGTCTCGGCGAGCCGACAAACTTCCGGGTGAACAGATACAGCGGCAGCGAGTGGACAGCCGCCGGATACGATCACGAGCTTGTCACCCTGCTGCTCGACTTCAGCCGCACCACCGATCGCCTCGAGAACCCTCAACGCCGTCTGCACACGACTCTCCAGACTGGCACTCGCTGGTGCATCTGCGGCGAGCGCACGCCCGACTTCACGCAAAACATCCTCGATCTCCTCCGGCTCCAACCGTGTCTTTAGAACAGCGATGAGCTGATTGAGTAGTGCGTCGTAGGCTTTCGGAAAGAGCCGGTCAGCTTCTTCAGTGAGCACGTAGGTAAAGTGCGGTTTTCGAGGACCGCGCCGCAAGCCGCTTTGCCTGACAAGTCCATCACGTTCGAGAGTCGCGAGGTGAGCACGAACGGCGTTATCGGTGAGGTTTAGTTTTCCTGCCAGCTCCTCGACGGTGCACGGCGCAGTGCGCAAAAGTGTAACGATCTGCCCTCGCGTACTGTCGAAAAAGCGTTTATCGAAGGTAATTCCTTCCATCTGCCTCGCGATTCTAACGCATTTCTAAAGAAAACACAAAAAATCAAATAAGTTCTTGACTTATTGAGCGACAGGAGTATTTTATTGGGCTCAGGACCAAATCTCAAACAGGAGCACTAAGACCATGGCACAGGCAATTAGTGGTTCAGCGGGGATCGCCTCGAGAACGAGCGAGAGTGTTAGCAGCCCCGGCTATCAGGCGTTTCAGATTTTGCGCACCGGCTTCACCGTCGCGCCGATTGTGGCCGGGCTCGACAAATTTTTTCACCTGCTGGTGAATTGGGATCAATACCTTCCTGCATTCGTCAATAACCTAACCGGCGGACACGGACACGAGTTGATGCTCGCCGTTGGTGTGATCGAGATCGTGGCAGGCCTCGGAGTCGCATTTAAGCCACGCATTTTCGCTTATGTCGTCTCGGCCTGGCTGCTGTTGATCGTGGCCAATCTGCTCATGATTCCCGGTTATTTCGACGTGGCGCTGAGGGATTTCGGACTCTCGCTCGCTGCACTTGCACTGGCCCGTCTCAGTCAGGAATACGCATAAGGAGGATGATTATGAACCCGAGCAAAGGGCGACTCATTTTGGCCGAGCGCGGCCTGGCGAAGATCGCGTTAGTGCTTTTCGCCGCCGCGATAACGTTGGTTTTTGTAAGCACGAAGGATAGCGAGGCGAGTAAGGTCAAGGCGACGGAGAGCGAGCAGCAGACCGACGCCAACGCCCAGCGAATGCTTGCAGAGGGCAAGCAGACTTTTCGTTTTGACACGTTTGGAGACGAGGCGTTCTGGACTGACTCGCTGCAACTCCACCGCGCCATTGCCGGCGCGAATCTCGGTGGTGTTGGGCCGGGTGTCAGCCCTGCGACTGCACTCGCCGTCGGTTTGAAAGTTGATTCGGACGCACTGCCGCAGTCACTCGTTTCTCAGTTGAAGCGCGGGCGCGTGAATCTTGACGATCCGGCCACGACGCTCGCGTTGCTCAAACTCAACGCAGTCGTCGGCGTGAAAGGTACCTTCAGAAGCGATGGAAGTCTTCAGTCTGTCGGTATCACGTGTGCGTTTTGCCATTCGACAGTGGATGACTCATTCGCGCCCGGTATCGGCCAGCGTCTCGATGGTTGGGCCAATCGCGATCTAAACGTCGGCGCGATCGTGGCGCTGAGTCCGAATCTCACGCCGGTTTCAAGCCTGCTGGGCGTTGATGTACCGACAGTGAAAACAGTTTTGCAGAGTTGGGGACCGGGCAAGTTTGATGCTGAGCTGTTTCTTGACGGCAAGGCTTTCAGGCCTGATGGCAAGTCAGCGGCGACGTTGATTCCGCCGGCATTTGGTCTCGTGGGCGTGAACCTTCACACGTGGACCGGTTGGGGATCGGTCACGCACTGGAATGCGTTCGTCGCCAACCTTGAGATGCATGGGCAGGGAACGTTTTACGATCCGCGTCTCAACGATCCGGTGAAGTTTCCGATCGCCGCGCGCGAAGGTTTCGGCAACGTACGCAGCAATCCCGATTTGATCAGTCCAAAGCTTCCTGCGCTTCACTTTTATCAACTCGCCATTCCTGCACCCGCGGCGCCGGCGGGTAGTTTCGATCCGGCGGCGGCGGCACGCGGTGCGGCGTTGTTCAATGGTCAGGCGAAGTGTGCGGTGTGTCACGTGCCACCAACCTTCACTGAGCCCGGCTGGAACATGCACACGCCGGAAGAGATCGGCATCGATGATTTCCAAGCGAAACGCTCGCCGGACGAACGTTATCGCACCTCGCCGCTCAAGGGACTGTGGACACACCAGAAAGGCGGCTTCTATCACGACGGACGTTTCGCCACGCTCCGCGACGTGATCGAGCACTACAACACTTTCCTGGGTACGAATCTGACCGATCAGCAGAAATCGGATCTCGTTGAATACTTGAAGTCGCTCTGATCGAATTTGAATTCTTCTCTGTGCGATCTCTGTGTTCTCTGTGTCTCGGTGGTTGAAACGTTCTTAACACCACAGAGACACAGAGGACATAGCGGTCGCACAGAGAAAACAGGACGCTTATGACACTCAGACTAATTCACTTCATTCATCCGACGGTCGAGCGAGTGGCTGAAGCGCGACTGCCCACCGAGACGGGTGAGTTTCGCATCATCGGTTTCCGCTCGCTCGACTCCGACGAAGAGTTTGTCGCGCTCGTGAAGGGAGACCTGAGAGCTGATCGGCCGAGCCTCGTGCGCGTTCACTCGCAGTGCATGACAGGCGACGTGTTTGGCTCAGTCAAGTGCGACTGCGGTCGACAACTCCAGGCCGCCATGAAACTCATCGAGCAGGAAGGACACGGCGCCATCATCTACCAGCAACAGGAAGGACGCGGCATCGGAATCATCAACAAGATCCGCGCGTACGCACTGCAGGACGAAGGTGCCGACACCATCGAAGCCAACGAGCGGCTCGGCTTCGCGGCAGACATGCGTCGTTACGAAAAGTGTGCCGAAATCCTGCTCGATCTCGGTCTGCGCGCCGTGCGTGTGATGTCTGACAACCCCGCGAAGATCCACGCGCTGCGACAAGCCGGACTCGCAGTCGTCGAGCGCGTGCCTCTCGAAGTGGAGCCGCACGATTCATTCGTAAATTACCTCAAAACCAAGAAGGAGAAGATGGGCCATCTCGTAAGTGTGGCCTAACAAACTGCAATGTCTCTGAAAGAAGTTCATCTCGCGAATACTTCCGATCTTCACGACGGCGAGATGAAAGAAATCTCAGTCGATGAAGTAAAGATACTGCTGGCGCGTGTTGGCGATAACTTCCACGCAGTCAGCGCGACCTGTCCTCACTACGGCGGACCGCTCGCGGAAGGCACGCTCTGCGGCACTCGTGTCGTGTGCCCGTGGCACCACGCGGCCTTCAATGTAGTGAACGGTAATATGGAGGATCCACCAGCACTCGATTCGCTCGTTTCTTACCCTCTGCGAGTCGACGGCGAACGCATCATGCTGAGTCTGCCGGAAGGTGCAGAAGATCGACGCATGCCTGCGATGTGTAAGCGCGACACGTCCGCTGACTCGCGACAGTTCGTGATCATCGGTGCGGGCGCGGCAGGTTACGCTGCGGCGCAGGCGTTACGCGAAGAAGGTTTCCGTGGCAGCATCGTGATGGTTACGCGTGAAGACCGCGCGCCTTACGATCGACCGAATCTCAGCAAGGATTACCTGCACGGCCATGCTGAACCGGAATGGATGCCGTTGCGTGATGAAGAGTTCTTCAGGGATCACGACATCAAGCTCCTGCTGAACCGTGAGGTTACACATGTTGATGCACGAAGCAAAACGATCACTTTCGAACGTGGCGAGACGATGGACTATGACGCGCTACTCGTCGCGACCGGCGGTGCGCCGGTGCGTCTCAACATTCCCGGTTCGGATCTGAAGAACGTTTGCGTGTTGCGCAGTTTTGCTGATGCTGACTCGATCATCGAGACAGCCAAGCATTGTCGTCGTGCGGTCGTTGTCGGGGCGAGCTTTATCGGCATGGAAGCGGCTTACAGCCTGCGCGAGCGTGGTCTTGAAGTAACAGTGATTGCGCCCTCGCAGGAACCATTTGAAACCACACTCGGTGCGGAAGTCGGCGCGTTGTTCCGGCGTGTGCACGAGAGTCACGGCGTTCGTTTCAAGCTCGGCAATATTGTCTACGGCTTCGAAGGCAATCACGACGTTAAAGCAGTCGCGCTCGACAAGGGCGAGCTTATCGAGACGGACATGGTCGTGGTTGGAGTGGGAGTGAGACCAGTCACGCAGTTTCTTGAGGGAGTGGAGTTGGACCAGGCGGGGGCCGTAGTTGTCGATTCGCGGCTGCGTGCCGTCGACGGACTTTTTGCTGCGGGTGACATCACCAGTTTCCCCGATCCGCGTACGGGGGAGTATCTGCGGATCGAACACTGGCGCACCGCGCAGCAGCAAGGACGCACGGCGGCACGCAATATGTTAGGACGCAACGTCACGTTCGACGCGGTTCCGTTCTTCTGGACGCGACAGTTTGATATGGGATTGCTTTACGTCGGACATGCGGCCGGGTGGGACGAGATCATCTACCGCGGCGACGTCGCAGCACAGGACTTTCTTGCTTTCTATGTGAAGGACAATCGCGTGCGCGCTGTCGCAGGCATGAATCGCGATCGCGAGATGGCGGCGGCTGAGGAGTTGCTGCGTCTCGATCAGATGCCCACGCGCGAGCAACTCGAGCTGAACGACCGGAGTCTTGTAGAAATGCTTCAGTCGCCAGAATCAGTAAACGTCTGAGAACCTCAATCGATGGAGTTCGCCCAGTACTCCAGGAAAAACCTCCGGTTAGGAGTTGAATTATGGGAGTCGCAGCATCTCTAATAGTTGAATTTCCCGGGCCTCGACATAACCGGCGCGTGCAACTCTTCTCCGCGCTTGAATCAGAGGAGATGACTCGCATCGCGGCGCACGCACGCAGCATGCGCAAAGCGCGCGGCGAGTTCATCTACATGCCCGGCGATCGCGCTGACTTCGTCTACATTCTGAAACGCGGGAGAGTGAAGCTTTCCGTGCTTTCTGAATCCGGCAAAGAGATCGCGATCGACATCATTCAACCAGGGGAGATCTTTGGCGAGTTTGCGCTCGTGGACGAGTCGCAGCGCAGCAACATGACCCAGGCGCTCGACGATGTATTGATGTGGGTTTTCTCGAAGCACGATTTTACGAGACTCCTCACGTCGCTGCCGATGCTGGCTTTGAGTTATATCAAGCTCGTTGGTGATCGCAGAAGACGAATGGAGAAGAAGCTTTCTGACATCACCTCGAAACCGGTGTCGGGGCGCATCTGCGAACTCTTGCACGAGCTTTCAACGAGCTCCGTCGAATTCGAAACAGTCGGCACCGATTACATAGTGCCGCTCACTCACCAGGATGTTGCGAGTCTCATCGGCGCCGCGCGTCAAACTACTACCACGGTTCTCAACGATCTCGAACGTCGCGGCATCATCGAGTTGGGCCGCGGTTGGATTCGTGTCAAACGTCTCAAAGAGCTTCAGACCTACGCAGCTTTTTAGCAGTACACAAAAGGCACAAAGAAGAACACAAAAAGCACAAACCACATTAGCTGATGATGGGTCGCTCGATGTATTGAGCGAGATTACTTCACTTATATGCTTTTGTGCCTTTGTGTCCTTCTTTGTGCCTTTTGTGTACTTGCTTTTTTATTGCTTTGTCGCCGCGCTGACATTCCTCCGAAGACTCTTCCGACATGATGCGCTCCTCGTTTGAGAGATATACGAAGGAGCTCACCGATCATGAAAAATAGAAACACTTCAAAATGGACACTCTGGTTCGCTATCGTTGCACTCGCGCTGACGATGGTGGCTAGTCTTAACTTCAGCACGAGCGTTTCCGCGGATGGCGGCAGCGACCTCGGCACATCACCATTCGACTTCAGCGATGCTACGTACCGCGCACACGGCATCATCCCCGAAAACATTGTGCTGCGTGTTGGCACTCCATCACGCGCAGGCGATTTCGTCGTCGATAACACCAACACCGATCCGAACCGCGCAAATGTTCGAACCATCGAAACCACACCCGGCACAACCGGCTCGAGTGGTCTAACTTACGCGAACATCTTCGGCGTGCTCAACTCGGACAGCTTCGAGCACGACGCCTCAGGCAATCTGACTGCGCGCGCGCAGGCTTCGTTCGACACTGCCGAGCACTTTCGCGTGTTCATCTTTCCGAAAGCGTCGAACGGCTCCATCCTCGATCCGTTTCTTCCGAACAAGCGGCAGGACAATCTCTTTGACACGCGCGACGGTTACTTCTCAAACGATCCGCTCGGCATGTGGGTAGCCGTTTGGGTCGTCTACACGCCGAAAGCTTTCACCAAAGAGGGTCGCAAAGAACTCGATCCGATCGCAGCGTCTAACGGTCGTGACCTCGACGGCACAGCAATCCTGACGAGCCCGTCGCAGATCGACAACCTCGCCTCCAAAGGTTTTATCGAGCTGCGCACGCGTCCTGTTAACGACCCTGTGTTTCGTTGGGTCCTCTGCCCGATCCCCGAGGATCCGCGCAACGGTTTCATTCGTCCGGACGCTTTCATTCGTGACGTGAAGCGAGCTGACGGCACGCCTGTTTTCCCGGCGCTCGGCAACAACTTCCGTTGCTTGCAGCAGACCGGCGACTGGTGCGACTAAACCAATCTTTAGCCACAAAAAGGCACAAAAAGCGCAGAAGATTTATTTGTGCTTTTTGTGCTTCTTTGTGTCCTGTGTTATTAGAGTTCTCATGGCAGAAAAACAGTTTGCAGGTCGCGTGGCGATCGTTACGGGTGGGACGCGCGGCATTGGACGGGCCATCGCGCTCGAGTTAGGAAAACGTGGCGCTGATATCGCTTTCAATTATGCGAAGAGCGCTGAAGCCGCGGAGAGTTTGAAGTCGGAGCTTGAAGCGCTGGGCGTGCGCAGTTTGGCCGTGCAGTGTGATGTGGCGAGCACCGAGGCTGCGGCCGCGATGGTCCAACAAGTAAAAGAAGCATTCGGACGCATCGATTTTCTCATCAACAACGCCGGGATCACGCGCGACAATCTCATCCTGCGTATGAAAGAAGACGACTGGGATGAAGTGCTCAACACCAATCTGAAAGGCTCGTGGAACTTCGCGAAGGCAGCGTTGCGAACGATGCTGCGACAGGACACCGGTGGATCGATACTCAACATCTCGTCGATCAGTGGAGAGGTCGGAATGCCGGGCCAGTCAAATTATTCAGCATCGAAGGCCGGCATGATTGGACTGACGAAGTCGCTGGCGAAAGAGGTTGCGAGCCGGAAAGTGACTGTCAACGCGCTCGCGCTCGGCATGGTCGCAACTGACATGGCCGGCAAGCTCGATGAAACTTACCAGGCAAAGATTCGGGAGCAGATCCCGCTCGGTCGCTTTGCGGAGCCGGATGAGGTCGCCCGCATCGCTGCGTTTCTGTTGTCAGATGATGCTCGTTATATAACCGGGCAGGTTATCCAGGTCGACGGCGGATTGGCGATGTAATTACTTAATACTCTTCACATCCGCTGGCTTGGTGAAGAGATTATCTGCAAACTTTTGGTTGTACTGCACTGACTCATAGTTGATCCGCGAGGTTTGCATGCCGTTGATGAAGTGGTCCACGACCCACGGTGCGGTGACACCATCGACGGTGATGAATTTGAAGAGTTGATCTTCCTCAGTCATCAATACCATATCACCACTGTCCATATCTTTTCGCTCACGCTTGTAAATGATCTTCGCCGGCAAACCGTCTCGCGCGCCGAACTCATACTCGATCCACCAGTCATCAGGAAACACCAAACGGATCGTTTCGTTGCGCTTGCCAACACCAGCTTCGCGTCGACCGGCGTAAGTGATCTTGCCGCCATCCTTTTTCCAGTAGCCGCGCAGCAGATACTCGAGACTCGTGCGAATCGCCTGCTTAAAATCCTCGACCTGTTTGGGCGTCTGATCTGAGATCTTCTTGACGGCGCCGTCAAACATCCAGCCTGTGTCACCAGCGTTGGCCTGGATCGTACGAATGCCCGCGCCGGAAAATTCCGTGCGCTCGTGATCGGGATACTGAATGTAATCGAGAAAGCGTGCGGGTATTTGCGAGTTACCGTCTTTGAAGGTGGTGTAGAAACCTTTGCCGATTACGGTTTGAACGCCGAGATACTTCTGCCCGCCGAGTGATTCGATCGCTCGATCGATGATCTGTTGCGACTTCTCGTCGACCGATGTCTGTGGGGCAGGGGACTGCGCGAAAAGTAAGGAGATTATTAACAGGAGGATCATTTTTCAGGATTACAGGATTTGCAGGATTTACAAGATGAAACTCGTAAATCCTGGCGTCCTGTCTTTAATTAAATTCGGGCTTGGGGCCCTCATCCGGCTTCACCGTAACTTCACCATTCTCGACGTCAACGCGGAAACGTGACGCCGTCTTCCACAAGCCGGTGATTGGAAGTTTCACTTTCTCATCGATGTGTCGCTTCAGGAAGCGCGCACCGTAAGCCGTGTTGTAACCAGCTTCAGTCAAACTGTTAACTGCTGCTTCGGTTACCTCAACATACTTGCCTTGCCGCTCCATCTGTCGGCGCAGTTTTTCAAGATAGAGTCTCGCGATCTGGCGAACCTCATCCATCGTCAACGGTGAGAACACGACGATCTCGTCGATCCGGTTCCGAAATTCCGGCGAGAATCTTTGCTCCGAAGCTTTCATCACTTCGTTCTTCACGGCGCGAAAGTCAGAAGCCGTCTTGGTGCCGAAGCCCAAAGGCTTTTCAAACTTCTTGAAGTTCTCCGAGCCGAGGTTCGAAGTCATGATGATGATCGCGTCTGAAAGATAAACTTTCTTACCGCGCCCGTCCGTCAACCAGCCTTCGTCGAAAGCCTGCAGAAACAGGTTCATCAAGTAAGGCGACGCTTTCTCAACCTCGTCGAGCAGCAGCACCGTGTACGGATTCTCGCGCAGTTGCTCGGTAAGGATTCCGCCTCGCTCAGAGCCAACGATGCCGCGCGGCATTCCGATCAGTTTCTCGATACTGACTGTGCCGTCGCTGTACTCCGACATGTCGATGCGAACCATTTTCTCTTCGTCACCAAACATGAACTCGGCAACGGCTTTAGCCAACTCAGTTTTGCCAACGCCCGTTGGACCAAGGAACAGCAACACACCGTCGGGTTTGTAGTGCGACTCTTTCAGTGGACCTTTGTTCAAGCGCAGCCGTTGTGCAACTGCCTTAATCGCTTCCTTCTGACCGATAACACGACGACCCAACATCGATTCAGTCATCGCAAAACGATCGCCTGTATCGCGGAAGATCATGTCGCGCGGAATGCGCGACTCCTGCGAGATCACGTCGATGACGTGCTCGGGCCGGACCACCATCTTCTGCGGCTCATTGATCTCAACCTTCACAGCCGCCGTGTCGAGCCAGCCAATGGCTTTGTCAGGCAGGTGCAGATTGCGTATGTACTTCGGCGCCATCTCCAACGCGGTGTTGATGGCTTCGTCCGAAATCTTGACGGAGTAGTTTTTCTCGAGTCGTGGACGAAGACCGAGCAGGATCTCCTTGGTCTCGTTAAGCGTCGGCTCGACCACTTTCACCATGCGGAAGCGACGTGCGAGTGCTTCGTCGTCAGCGATGTATTCTTTGTACTCGGAAAGCGTAGTCGCACCGATGATGCGCATCTCACCGCGCGCCAACGCCGACTTAAACATGTTGGCTGCATCGGAAGATGTACCGAGCGCTGCGCCTGCACCGATGATCGTGTGTGCTTCGTCGATGAAGAGAATCAGATTATCGCGTTCTTTAACCTCGTCGATGATTCCCTTGATGCGTTCTTCAAACATGCCTCGCAGCATTGTTCCGGCCACGATGCCGCCCATTTGTAGTTGAACAATGTGAGACGCACGCAGACGCGCCGGAACCTTCTCCGGTTCCAACTCGATCAAACGCGCGAGTCCTTCGATCACCGCAGTCTTACCGACGCCTGGCTCACCAACGAGCATCGGCGAATTCGCACGCTCGCGATGACAGAGGATCTCGATGATTTGTTGAATTTCTTTTTCTCGTCCGATGGTTGGCGGAATCTTATCGGCTCGAGCAAGCCTGTTGAGTGAAACTCCGAAGTGTTTCAAATACGGCGGAAGCTCAAACTTCTTTCTGTTCAGCTCTTCTTCCTGTTCTCGTTTTTGCACCTGTGCTCGCACGTTTTCCTGGACAGCTTCAGGGCTTGCACCCATCGTTCGCAGTACGTCGACGAACAGACTGTCGTGAGTACTCAACGCTTCAAAGATATCTGTTGCTTCAATCGTCTTGCGGCCCTGCAGTCGGGCTCGTTCCATTGCGCGCTTAAACAGGTCAGTTGTATCAGGGCCGATGCGAAATCCTTTTCCGACGTGTTGTTGCCGGCTGCCAGTCAGGCGTTTCTCAATTGCCATTTTGACCACGACCGGGTCAAGCGATAGCTCGCGCATCGTGGAGTTGAACATGTCAGGCTCCTCAACAGTTAAGGCCTGAAGGATGTGCTCCACAGATACGAAATTCTGGTCGCGACGTCGCGATTCATTCAACGCATGTTCGAGAATGCGTTGACCGCTGTCGCCAAATTTATCTTTGTATGAACCTAAATCACTCATATCTCTTTTACGCCCGTCGCACTCGTTCTGATCAGCAATTAAGTGCGACGATACACTCAACTTTCAAACAACTCGGCCCTATCCAAGTTGCTGGACTTGGATGTCGCCAGCATAAGCGCCGTTGCGTTTCAATGCAATAACAATCCTGGCGAGCGCTCTGTTGCAAATTTGCTGCCGTTAATTGCCTTTTTCGGATTTTGTCTGCGGCCCTCTGCATATCTCGGCGATCTCTGCGTTAACGGTTGTTTTATACGCAGAGATCGCCGAGATGCGCAGAGGGCCACAGAGAGATCTTAATAATCGTAATCGTCGCCACCGCCCATCGGCGGGCCAGCTTTCTTCTTCTCCGGCGCGTCGGTCACCGCAGCGTCAGTCGTAAGCAACAATCCTGCGATGGACGCAGCGTTTTGTAACGCGGTGCGTACAACTTTGGTCGGATCGATGATTCCCCCCGCGACGAGATCTTCAATTTCTCCGGTGACGGCGTTGTAGCCTTTGTTTCCTTTCAATTGTTCGACTTCTCCGACAACCACTGCGCCTTCAGTTCCGGCGTTTTCTGCAATTCTTCGCAGTGGCTCCTGTAACGCACGCTGCACGATTTTCACACCCGTGCGAACGTCGGGATCCTCGTAGTTGTGGTTTTCGAGCACCTTCGCCGCTCGCAGCAATGCGACGCCGCCTCCGACAACGATTCCTTCCTGCGCCGCCGCTTTGGTCGCATTCAATGCGTCTTCAACACGCATCTTGACCTCTTTCATCGCCATCTCGGTCGGCGCACCGACTTTGACCACCGCAACGCCGCCCGCAAGTTTTGCGAGTCGTTCCTGGAGTTTTTCTTTATCGTAGTCAGACGTTGTCTCTTCAATCTGTGCGCGAATCATGGCTACACGACCCTGAATCGCTTTGCTATCGCCGCCGCCTTCGACAATCGTCGTGGTCTCTTTATCGACAATCACACGTTTGGCAGTTCCGAGATCCTCGAGCGTGACGTTCTCCAGCTTGATGCCGAGATCTTCAGTGATGACTCTGCCACCGGTCAGAATCGCGAGATCTTCGAGGATGGCTTTGCGTCGATCGCCAAACGCCGGAGCTTTCACTGGGCAGACTTTGATCGTTCCACGCAGACGATTCACAACGAGCGTCGCGAGCGCGTCACCGTCGATATCTTCAGCGATGATCAGCAGTGCACGTCCGGCGCCGGCTGTCTGTTCGAGCAGCGGTAGCAGATCGCGCATTGCAGAGATCTTTTTGTCGTAAAGAAGAACGTACGGCTCTTCTAAAATTGCTTCCATACGATCCGCGTTTGTGACGAAGTAGGGCGACAGGAAACCACGATCGAATTGCATCCCCTCGACGATGTCGAGCTCGGTTTGCAGTGTTCGTGATTCTTCTACCGTGACGACGCCGTCTTTTCCGACTTTGTCCATCGCTTCGGAAATCAGTTCTCCGATGTGGCGATCGTTGTTTGCAGAAACGGAGGCGACGTTTGTCAGCTCTTCCTTGCTCTTGATCTTCTTCGACATACGCTCCAGCTCGGCGACGACTTTTTCGGTCGCGAGTTGAATACCGCGCTGCAAAGACATCGGGTTCGCACCGGCAGCAACGTTCTTAACGCCTTCGCGAAAGATTGCTTGCGCGAGGACTGTCGCGGTCGTGGTGCCGTCGCCTGCTTTGTCGTTGGTTTTGACGGCAACTTCGCGGACCATCTGCGCGCCCATATTTTCATACGGATTCCTGAGGTCGATCTCTTTCGCGACAGTGACGCCGTCTTTAGTGATTATTGGCGCACCAAACTTCTTTCCCAGAACAACGTTGCGACCTTTTGGTCCAAGCGTCACACGCACCGCGTTGGCAAGCACGTCCACGCCATGAAGCATCGCGTTGCGTGCTTCTTCTCTAAACTTCAGCTCTTTTGCCGGCACTCTATTTTCTCCTCAACTAAAATTTCTCTGCGTGACCTCTGCGTTCTCTGCGTCTCTGCGGTTAAATGAAACTCAAGTAAAGATCACCGCAGAGAGACGCAGAGGTCACGCAGAGAAGAAACTATTACTGCTCTCGCGCTTCTCGGGCTTGTACTGACGCGCGTCCGACTTTCACGCGCGCTGGTCGTAGCAGACGATCGCCCATTCGGAAACCGCGACTATATTCCTCGATTACCTTTCCGTCCATCTCGCTGCCTGTTTCTTCAGTGTCCACGGCTTCGTGCAGCTCGGGATTGAACTGTTCCCCAACCGATTGGATCGGTTCGACTCCCGCATTCGTCAATGCAGCTTCGAAGGTCGTCGCGATACTGCGAATACCTTCGAGGATCGCTTCACGAGGTGCATCTCCGGATGCGGCTGCTCTGTTCAAGTTATCGAGAGCAGGTAGCAATGACGCAATGAACTTTGCCTTCTCGCCCGCGGCGCGCTCGTCAGCCGAACGATTCAACCGCTGCCGCGTTTCGTCAGTCTCGCGTTGCAGTTGTTGCCGTAACTGATCGAAGCGCGCCTGGACCTCCTGCACCTGCTTTTCGGCGGCCTTCGTGCGTGCTTCGAGCTCTTCGACGTAACTCGGCTTGAGGTTTGGCGGTTCAGCTTCCGTCTTTGCCTCTTCTCGATCGTCGAGATAAACGCGACGACGATCCGTGACCCTTAGCTCGTTCTCTTCATTAGTCATATTCCGTCTGTCCCTAACTAATCTTGATATCAATCTTCTTCGGCTTTTGTTCATTTCGCTTTGGCAGACTGATCTGCAAAACTCCGTCTTTGTACTCCGCCGCGATTTTCCCCTGCTCGACCGACGCCGGAACACTGTATGTCCGCAAAAACTTTCCTCTCGGTCTCTCGGCGCGAGACGCACGCGACTCTGCAATCACGCGCGTGCCTTTTACCACAAGCCGGTTGTCGTCGATGTCGATTTCTAAAGCCTCGCGATCGATTCCCGGCAGGTCCATCGCGATCACGTAGCCCGTATCAGTTTCATATATGTCGGAAGCGGGCGTCCAATCCGCTCGCTCAAACTCATCGCCTGCGCCTGCATCCGACTGGTTGCGCCTTTGTGTGGCGTCTTCGAAAAGCCTGTTCATTCGATCTTGCAGCATCACCAGATCCTGCAAAGGGTTCCACTGTTGTGACATGTTTTCAAAGCTCCTCAAGCGGTCGCAAACGCCGCGTCAGTCTTAAACTCCATCACGTCGCCATTCGCTGACACTCT
>DATFDT010000037.1:0-4367 GCA_035251975.1 Pyrinomonadaceae bacterium
AAACCGTGTAGCGGACATAAAAAAGCACAAAAGGCGCAAAACACGGGAAAAACGTGCTTTGTGCCTCTCGTGCTGTATGTCTGCTCGTGTCCGACTTACGGTCGGGTCGGGGCCGGGGTCGTCGATTGACTCAAACCACGGTTGATAATCATCTTCACTTCGACGCGTCGATTCTGCTCGCGGCCTTCACGGGTTGTGTTATCGGCGACCGCTTCGGTCTTGCCATAGCCCATCGGCGTGACAAACCGGCGCAGCGGAATCTTGTGCTGCACGGCCAGATATTGCACGACCGCATCCGCACGCGCGCGGCTCAAACGGAAATTCTTGGCGTCGCTACCGGTAGAATCGGTATGGCCGGCAACTTCGATCATGAACGCCCGTGCACTGGTTGTTTTCGCAGCAAGATCGTCAAGCGTCTGCTTGGCTTCCGGTGACAGGACGGCGCTGTTCGTACGGAATGTGACGGCGACTGTTTCCTGCACGTCGTAATCATCGAGGGCTGAAACGCGCTCATTGACGGCCTTTACTTCGGCGCGAGCTTCAGCGGCGACGGCGTAGAGTTCGTCCATCTGACCCGCAACGCGTTCCATGTTAGCTTCGACAGGACTGACGCGTGTGTCCGAAGTAATTGCAGCACGCATGTCCGATTCATTGAAGCGAATCTTGTCGGCTACGAGTTGGCCCTGCGCATCACCCTTTCCTTCTACTTCGACAATCAAGCCTCGAAGGATATCTGTGACCGGATATTTTTTGCCGGAACGAAGGAAACCGCCGTGGGTTTTAATGCTGGTATTGTCAGTAATCAGGACCTGATAGTCTTGCCTTGTGCGGTCACGAATCGTAAAAACGTCGGCATCGCGACTGATTACGACGCCTCTGAACTTCATCTTGGACCCCGCCGGAACTGAACGCATCGTTAGGCTTCGTTCCCGTGTGGCCTGCGTGGTTGTGTCTGTTGGAGTTACTTGCCCAAAAACCGCGGGCGCCACCGACACCAAGACGGCCAGAAGACAGCCCACAGTTAGTTTGTTAAAGCTCATAGTTTTGCTCCTTTAAATTCTCAATGGGGAATGCACAACGGCACATTCCAGCAACGTCTTAAATGTCGGGGCAAACTTGGTGGGGGTCCAAAAAGGTTAGCAAAACATAAGCCGAAATTGAAGGGTGTCACTAAATTAGAACAATGTGCCCTGACGCGGGTTTGAATAACGCCGCTGACGGTCGTCAAACACGGTTCTTCCGTTCAATAAAGGTGAGATTGCATTTTCGTGACGAATGAGGGCGTCAAGATCCACCCGCGGTTCACGCTGTGCTTCAACCATACGCACGAAGCGATCGAGACGCTTAAACCCGTCCAGTTTCTCCGTGTGGCCTACCTTCGCCGCATCAAGCGAGTTGCGCAGAAACCGCAACGACTCATCGTAAGTCTTCAGCGGCACCGGATGCGGATGGCCGTCTTTCCCGCCATGCGCGAAAGCGAAGCGCCCTGGATCCTGAAATCTACTTGCCGCGCCGTGAACGACTTCAGCAACAAGTGCCAATGATTGGAGTGTGCGTGGGCCGAGCTTCTCGAGTAACAGGAGCTCGGTGAAGTCGTGCAGACCTTTTTCGTACGCGACGGCGAGCACTGCACCGAGTCGTTTCAGATCAACGTCTTTCTCACGAACTTCGTGATGGACAGGCAGTCGCAGGTGTCGCGCGGCGATGATCGTCTTCTCGGGACGTTCGTTTGCGATCTCGAGTAAAGCGTTTTGCGCATGATCGGCTCTCGCGTCGACGAGATTCATGATCGTGCCCTGGTTCTCGCCGAAGATCGCCGTGTGTGGATCAGCAACGAAGTCACGGACCGATGCGGAGTGCCAGTGATATCGACGCGCTAATCCGTTTTGATCATTCAAGCCTTGTTGGACTACGGCCCACTCGCCTTTTGACGTCACTACAAAACTGTGGAGGTAGATCTGAAAGCCATCAGCAATGGCGTTGTTGTCGATGCGTGCTGTGAGCCGGCTTGTACGCACCAGAGCGTCGCCATCGAAGCCGCGTTTATCTGCCAGTGCGCGAAGCTCGTTTGGTGTGTTGCGCGAGAAGCGACCGCGGCCACCGCAGACATAAATGCCGAGTTCATTTGCCCGTGGTGCGAGGCCGCGTTTGAGTGCGCCCATCACGGAAGTAGTAATGCCGGATGAATGCCAGTCCATTCCCATCACTGCACCGAAGGCCTGGAACCAGAATGGATCGCTGAGACGCGAGAGAAAGGCCGACGTTCCGTAATCGTGAACGATGGTCTCGATAATCGCGGTGCCGAGCTTCGTCATGCGCTCGGCAAGCCACGGCGGAACACGCCCACCGTGTAGAGGAAGATCCGCTATACCCGATCTCTTCATGCGTATTATTTAGCCACAGATTACACGGATCTAGCTATCCTTCTTGCTAACACGACCGATATAAAATCCAGCACCAAAGATCATCGTGAGCAGGAAAAACACCGGGATCAGCATAACGAAACTATCCCAAAGCTGTTGCAGCATCGAAGGCCTCCGTTGTCCGAATGACGTGAGGTCATGGGGCGTGATGAAGTTAATGTAATTGATCGCGATTGCGAACGGCAAGGTTTTGTCAGAAAGTTTTCTGCGGTCAGGCTACCAACCTACGAAAATATGCATCAATAGCGTTAGCCAAATAGAAGGTTCTGCTTCGCGCGGTCTCCCCCGCATGGTCCAAGCAAGTTAAAAACACAACCAGCGATTACTCAGGCAGCGGCACGCTCTCTGTGCACTAGCATGACGCCGATGTGTGCCTGCAGAGAAGGACAAGACTATGCACTGCAGATCAATTCTTGAATGGATTGTATTAACTGCTCTTTCCCTGACCATCGTCTTTACCGTTTCCACGATTGTGCACGAGAAAACTGCCGCTGCCACGATCCAGGAGAATCAAGCGCCCACTGAAGGGTCGCTTCACGCTTTCGATAAAGACGGCAAACCAGCCGGCGAGTGTCCGCTCAAGCACACCGACGTGAAAGCGCAAGTCAGCGGATTTCTTTCACGCGTGACGGTCACTCAGGAATTCCAGAACAACTTCCCAAACAAGATCGAAGCTGTCTACAAGTTTCCGCTGCCTGATGCTGCCGCTGTTGATGATATGACGATGGTGATTGGAGAGCGCGTCATTAAAGGAAAGATCTTGCGCCGTGAGGAAGCTCAAGCTACTTACAACGCCGCCAGGCAGGAAGGCCGGACCGCTAGCCTGCTCAATCAGGAACAAGCAAACGTCTTCACGCAGCAAGTGGCAAACATACTGCCGGGCCAAAACATTCGCATCACGATCAGCTACGTCGAAACACTTCAATACGAAGATGGTTCGTATGAATGGTCCTTCCCGATGGTTGTTGCTCCACGTTACGTCCCCGCCACTGTCGTCGCTCCCGCTGATCCGCAAACACCCTCACCAGTTTCTCCCACCAACGCGCCAGTTGAAATGCGTGCTGGTCACGATATCTCTCTCGAAATCGATTTGGATGCTGGTGTGCCGATCGTTGCCATCAACTCCCAGTCGCACGAAACCGAAGTGCAGCAGCTTAACGAAAAGCGCGCCGTCGTGCGTCTGAAAGATCGCGCCACTGTGCCAAATAAAGATTTCCTGCTGACGTATCGTGTCGCAGGCGACAACATCAACGATGCCGTCCTTACCCATCGCTCCGAAAGGGGTGGCTTCTTCACTCTCATCTTACAGCCACCCCAGCGCGTTGCAGTCGAAACCGTAACTCCGAAAGAACTGGTCTTCGTGCTCGACACTTCCGGTTCGATGAGTGGTTTTCCGATCGAGAAAGCCAAAGAAACCATGGACCTCGCTCTTTCGACACTCAACCCGCACGATACGTTCAACTTGATCACTTTCGCAGGCGATACCGATATTCTGTTTTCCGAACCCATGCCTGCTACGCAGCGAAATCTGCAAAAAGCGAAAAAGTTTCTCGCGACCCAGGAAGGCAATGGCGGTACGGAAATGATGAAGGCTATCAAAGCCGCGCTCGATCCATCAGATTCACAACAGCACGTTCGCATCGCTTGTTTCCTGACTGACGGCCAGGTTTCTAACGAAGCGGAGATCATCGCCGAAGTGCAGAAACATCCGAATGCGCGCGTGTTTGCCATGGGTTTTGGACCAGCGCCGAATCGTTCGCTGTTAAATAGAATGAGCCAGTACGGTCGCGGCGAGGTTAATTACATTTCTGAAGTTGGGAACACGTCTGCGGTGGCACGTGTTTTCAACGATCGTGTTCGTAGTCCATTGTTGACTGATATCTCGATCGAATGGTCAGACCTTCCCGTAACCGAAATTTATCCAAAACGAATTCCCGATCTTTT
>DATFDT010000038.1:0-11651 GCA_035251975.1 Pyrinomonadaceae bacterium
ACAACTGTGGCGCGGGCGCATTCGCACCAAAGCCACCGCCTGGTCCGCCGCCGGGGCCGCCACCAGCAGCCGCACGATAAACGAGCTTGCGACGATCCGCGCTGATCTCGTAGGCCGCGACGTTGCTGACGAATGTCGCCGTACGACGATCGCAGAGACGATAGCGCTGCAAATTGTTACCCGTGCCGCCTGGTCCACCACCGGCTCGACCTGCTTCGAGATAAAATACCTGGCCATCAACACCGGCCTGAAGATCGGAATACTGGCGCTCCGGAACTCCCGGCACCGCGACGATACGCTGCGCTAACCCGTCGAAATCAATCTGCACCGCAACAGGCGGACGTGGCCCACGTTGAGGGCCGCCACCTTCGCCACCGCCACCACCTTCAGCAGGACCACCACCTTCACCGGCGCACGCACCGGGTTGCAGTCTGCGCGTGCCCGTACCGACACCACGATCTTCGTCACTCTCCGGCAACAACGGGCTCGCATCAGCCTTTTTCAATACGGCGAAATACAACCCAAACGTCGGATTGTGATCGTACGAAGTCATGTCGAGCCACTGCGAACGCAAGCCGAAATCCGTGGACGCGAGAAACCACAGATACTTCCCACTCGCATCCCACGCAGGCCAAACAGCGTCCGCTAGCCCGTCAGTGATCTGCTTCGTCTCGCCTGTATCGACGTTGCTGATGAAGATCGCGTGATACAGCGAACGCAAACGACTTGCATACGCGACCCACTTCGAATCCGGACTCCACACCGGATTCAACGTACGCTGCGGCACCATCCACGGATCCTGGCCCACGATCTTCGCCTGCTCGCTCGCGACATCGAGCACCCAAACTTTCAAATTCGTATCAGTGAACAGAAGCTTCTTCGAATCGGGCGACCATGACGGCGTGTAGTAATGCGTCGGTTTCGCGAGCGTGATCTCGCGCGGCGGTGTGAGCCCGTCCTGCGCTTCGATCACGAGTTTGTACTCGCCTGACTTGTCGCTGAAGTAAGAAACAAACTTACCGTCAGGCGACCACGCCGGATCGCGCTCGGCTGAGCTACTCGAGTTCGTCAGGTTGCGCACATCACCTTTGTCTGCCGGTATCGTGAAGATCTCGCCGCGCGATTCAACCACGACGCGTTTGCCCGTCGGCGAGAGCGCCATGTTCGTCAAACGATTCGACACGTCTTCCCAGTTCGCCATCATCCACGGAAAGTCGCCCGCCGCGACGATGTTGACGATCTTCTCTTTGCCACTCTTCGGATCGAGCTCGTGTACGTAGCCTGCCTGTTCGAACACGACTGTGCCCGCGCCCGAGTCCATCGACTTCACGTCGAAGTCAGTAAACTTCGTGATCTGCGCGAGCTTCTTCGTCTTCGTTTGATACTCCCAAACATTCGCGACGCCATCGCGATCGGAGATGAAGAAGACTGAATCATCCACCCACACCGGATTCACGTCTTTCGAATCGGTCCACGGCGGCGAAACGAGATCATAAGTTTTGAGATCGACGATCCAGATCGGACGGTTTTGACCGCCACGATAGTTGCGACGCTCTTCGTCCCACGAGTTGTTCATGCGGTAAGCGATGCGTGTGCCGTCGGCGGAAATCTTGCCCTGGTACGCGCGCGGCAGCGACATCGGTTCTTCAACGCCGCCTTCCGCGGGCACTGTGTAGAATCGCGGTGCCCCGCTCGGCGCCCAGCTTCCGCGATTGGAAGAGAAGAGAATCGACTTGCCGTCCGGCGTCCAGCCTTCGACGATGTCAGCGCTCGGATGCCACGTCAGGCGCTTCGGCTCGCCGCCGTCAGACGCAACGATGTAGACGTCGAAGTTGCCTGCATACTCGCCGCTGAACGCGATCCATCTTCCGTCAGGTGAGAAGTGTGGGTTCGCGGTTTGTCCCTGAAAACTCGTCAGACGTTTGGCGCTGCCGCCGGCGCGTGGCACAACCCAGATATTGTTTGCGTAAGCGAAACCAATCTGAGTGGAGCTGACGGTCGGTGTGCGCAGGAGACGCGTTTGGCCTCCGTGTCCGTTTTGCGCTCCGGTTTTTGCAGAAAAAACCAAAAAGCAGAATGATAGGGCAGCAACGAGCATGAAACGGCGAGACATGGAATGTTCCTCCAAAGGACTGCGGGTTGGAAAGCGGAAAACATTATAGGTCAAACAGCGATTCGTTGTATCATCTGCTCCAAACCCATCACGAGGAGAAAGACCATGAGTTCCCTGAAACGTAGTTCTGTTTCCCTGTTTGCTGTCTTGTTTGTTCTATGCTCTGGCATTTCGGTTTTCGCGCAAGTTGAAACGCCGCGGCCGAGTCAGAAAGCGAGCGTCATGCAAAGAATCGGCGTCACCGATGTAACGATCACTTACAGCCGTCCCGGCGTGAAAGGAAGAAAGATCTGGGGCGACCCGCTGCCCGGGCAAAAGGCAACAGGCGAGGCAACACTCGATAATCAAAATGAGCGTCCAGCCGGCGCTCCGATCGTGCCGTATGGCCACGTCTGGCGCACTGGCGCGAATGAAGCGACGCAGTTTGTCGTGACTGACGATGTTTTGATCAACGGGCAGAAGCTCGCGGCCGGAAGTTACAGCCTGCACACGATTCCGACCAAAGACGAGTGGACCATCGTCTTCAACGGCACTGCGAACCAGTGGGGCAGCTTCGACTACGATCCGGCGAAAGACACGCTGCGTGTGAAAGCGAAGCCCGTGTCGGTGAACGAGAGTGAGGAGTGGCTCTCATACAGTATCGATCCGGTTGCAGACGACTCGGCGCAGGTAAACATTCGCTGGGAGAAGATCAGCGTGCCGTTTACGGTGAAGGTACCAGACGTTGCGGCAACCACGCTTGCGCATTTGAAGACTGCTGTCGGTAATACAAAGCCCGATGATTGGCGTACGCCGCTGCAGGCCGGGAACTATCTCCTCAACAACAAGGACACCGCGGACGATGCGCAGGGCATGGCGTGGGTGGACCAGTCGATCAAGGTGAAGGAGACGTTCCAGAATTTAGTCGCCAAGACGAATGCGTTGTACAAGGCCGGAAAGAAGGAAGAAGCCATCGCGTTGGGCGAACAGGCTGTGCAGCGAGGCAAGGCCGATAAAGTTAATACGGCGAATTTCGAGAAGCGACTCGCCGACATGAAGGCTGGGAAGATTTAGAAGTACACAAAAGGCACAAAAGAACAAAAGGCACAAAATCAGAAAAGCTGTTTATGTGCCTTTTGTTCTTTTGTGCCTTTTGTGTACTCTTTTTGTCGATGGGTGTAGCGAAGCTTACTGACCAGAATACGATCGTTCCTGAGAGCAGGTACGCGCGGATCGAGCGGGAGCGTCGATATTTGTTGCGCGATCTGCCTGAGGGAATCACGCGCGCGGATCCGCATCTACAGATTACTGACAACTACATCACCGGCACGCGCCTGCGCATTCGCAAAGTGCGTGAGCCGCGGACGAACAAGTGGACCGTCAAGTTCACACAGAAATTCGCGCCCGACCCGAACGATCTTTCGCGCACTATCATCACCAACACGTATCTCAACGCGCTCGAAGCCGAAGTCTTATCAGTCTTCGACACAAACGAGATTCGTAAGAACCGTTACCCGTTCGAGTTTGACGGCCGGAAGTTTTCAATTGATATGTTTCTCGGCGATCTGTTTGGCCTCGTCCTCGCCGAAACCAGCTTTGAAACTGACGAAGAGCTCGACGCCTTCACAAAACCTCCGTTTGCATTGATCGATGTGACAAACGATCCGTTATTTAGTGGGGGAAGGCTGTGTGAGCTGACGTTTGCTGATGTTCGGAAGGGAATTTTGCCGCGGATTTCCGCGGATGAACGCGGATGAAGATAAGCCTACTCTTTTTTTGTTTGATCATTTCGGTTGGTTGTAGGAAGGCAGCAGCACCACCGCCAGCGAGCACAGCGCCGCAGGCCCAGGCGAGTGCGTCGCCGCAACTCGATCACTCGCAGGGCGGCGCAACACCGGTCGCGCTAACAAAACACTTCAAAGGCTCGATCGGCTCTTCACTCGACTTACAGATGAAAATCGTGCGCACGGGCGATCAGCTTGCCGGCAGTTATTTCTACCAAAAGGTCGGCACGCGGATCGATCTGCGTGGCAGCGTCGATAAAGACGGTAACCTGACGCTCGAAGAGTTTGATAAGAGCGGGAAACAGACGGGCTTGTTCAAGGGGATCTGGACGGTTGATGGCGACGGGCTTGCAACGCTCGCGGGCAACTGGTCCAAGCCGCCGAGCGAAAAAGACAGCGATAAGAAGACTGCGTTCTCGGTTCATGAAGAGCCGATTGCTTTCACGGGCGATGTCGATCTGGTGGCGAAACAGATCAAGGAAAGCAACAAGAAGCTGATGTATGACATTGACGCTCGCTATCCGCAGCTCACGGGCGGCAGCAATCCAAATTTCGAGAAGTTTAATCAGGTGGTGCGCGCGCCGGTGCTGAAGGAGGTGGCGGGGTTCAAGAAGGCGATGGCGCCCGAAGAAGGTGAAGAGCCGCGACCGGAAGGATCGATGGGCAGCGATCTGAATGTGAGTTACGAAGTGGCGCTGGCGCAGGACGACCTTATCAGTGTCGGGTTCAGTATCGGGAGTTATTACCAGGGCGCGGCGCATCCGAACACGGTTAGCGACGTGGTTAACTACGATCTGAAGAATGGGAAGCCGTTGAAGCTTGCAGATCTGTTCAAACCGGGGGCGAAATATTTGCAGGCGATCGCCGACTACTGCATCGCCGATCTGAAGAAGCAGGCGAAAGACAAGGGTCTACTCGACGAGGAGATCCAGAGCGGCGCCGCACCGCAGGCTAAGAATTACCGGAACTGGACCATCACGAAGAAAGGTTTGGGGATCAGCTTCGATGCGTATCAGGTTGGGCCGTATGCTGCTGGTCCTCAATATGTGCTCGTGCCCTATTCAGCGTTGAAGGACGTGATTAATCCCGAAGGGCCTGTTGGTCAATTCGCTAAATAACACGGATTTTACTGATAAACAGCACGGATTTTGCTGTAGTAAGTCGCGAGGAAGGTTGCGAGGAGCATGATGGCGGCGCCGGTCCAGAAGGTGACGAAGAGCGAGCGGTCGCTCATGTAGTGTAATAAACCGTCAGCGCCGAGATGCGCGATGGAGCTGCTGATCAATACAGCCGCGAGCGTCGGCCCCACTGCGCGCGCCAAACTCGCTGTTGATTGAGTTACTCCTAAAACGACGCCTTGTTGTGCTGGGCCAACACTCTTCGACGCCAGACTCGTCAGCGCCGGTGTCGCTAACGAATTCCCCATCGAAAACACACCGCCACCAATCAGCAACCCTGCTAACCCGCCCGCCGCTGGTCCAACGAACGGCACCGCAAACAGACTGATCGCAAAACACAGCGCCCCAAAGATCACGAGCGGCAGCTCACCAAAGCGCTTCACGAGTCGCCCAATCAATCCGCCCTGGATAATGACCGCTATCAACCCGACGTACGCGAACAAATACCCAGTATGTTGCGCGTCGTAACCGAAGCGAAACATCGTGTACAGCGAGAACGACGTCGTCATGATCGAGAACGCCACGATGAACAGAAAATAGATCACCAACACAAACGCGAGCTTCGGTTGCTTCAGTGCGCGTGCGACTTGCCGCAGACTGCGACCACCCGCAAGGTTCTTCGCCGGATGATCTGCCGTTACTGTCTCAGGCAGTGTGAAATACAGCAGCATCGCATTCGCGAAGCACAACGCCGCTGCAAAGATAAACGGCACGTGAATTCCCCAGCCGCTCAGGATGCCGCCGATCGCTGGTCCAAAAATGAATCCGAGCCCGAACGCCGCACCGATCATGCCCATGCCTTTCGCTCGATTTTCTTCGCTCGTGACGTCGGCGATGTAAGCCTGTGCAGTCGAGATGTTTCCGCCAGTGATGCCGTCCAGGATGCGACCTATGAAAAGCATCAAGATCGTTTTTGCGAGTCCGAGTATGAGAAAGCCAATGCCCGTGCCGATGATCGAGACTAACAACACCGGCCTGCGACCGTACTTGTCAGACAAGCCGCCGAGGATCGGCGAGAAGATCAGTTGCATCACGGAGTACGAGGCGAAGAGCAGCCCGACCGTGCGCGGCGTCGCGTTGAAGGCCGTACCTTCAGCGTAGAAAGGCAACACCGGAATCACGATTCCGAAACCGACGAGATCGATGAAGACGGTTGTAAAGATGACGATGAGCGGTGAGCGCTTCATGTTTCGCGGATTTATCTGCGGCCTCCGGGGCGTCCACTCCGTCCTAAATTGCGTCCCCCGCTTAGGGCTCGATCCACCGAAGCCTGGCCGCCGCCGGAGATCAGGAGGGCTAACGCCATGGCCAGCAGAGTCAACGGATACTCATAACCACGATTCGCCGCGAAGAAGCCGCCGGGCCAGTGCACTCCGAAAATCGCCGTCACCATCACGCACGCGATGCAGAACGCGCCCACGCGTGTCAGAAAACCGAGACCGACAGCGATTCCGCCCACGAATTCAGAAAACGCTGCGGCAGCGAGCCAGAGCCATGCCGGTCGCATGAAACCGACTGGCGTGTTGCCCGCGACGTATGTTTTGAAGCCCGGACCGTTGAAGGTGCCCAGAACTTTCTGCGAGCCGTGTGCGATCATTACAGCCGCCAATCCCAAACGGATCGGCACTGTAAACCAGGCTGGAGACGTGGCGATGATTCGTCGAAACATTTCGATCTCGTGTTTGCTGTGGATTACAAGAGCGCGAAGATAGTAACATTCGTTGACAGGATTACAAGATTAACAAGATGAACAAGATTCATGCATAAGAGCCTCGTACTGTGCGCTGCCGCTTTGCTGCTCCTGCTCCCGATATTGGCCGCGGCGCAGACGCCCGTTGAGATTTCGTTCATAGTGGCGATGTCGAAGCCACACACGCACCTGTTTGACATCACCGTCGCGATCAAGCGCAACGCGAGCGGTCCCCAGGAAGAACTGCTGGTGATGCCCGTCTGGACGCCCGGTTCGTACCTGATCCGCGAGTTTGAGCGGAACGTTCAGGACTTTGCCGCCCACGACGCCACCGATCAGCCGCTGAAATGGGAAAAGACAAACAAGAATACGTGGCGCATCGCGACGAAGGGCGCGAATGAGTGGTATGCGACGTATCGTGTTTATGCGAACGAGCTTTCGGTGCGGACAAGCGAGCTAAACTCGGAACACGCCTTCTGGAACAACGCCAACTTGCTGATGTATCTCGAAGGTTCTCTAGAGTCGCCTTCGACGGTGCACGTGCTCGCGCCTGACGTTTGGAAAGTCGCCACTGGACTGCCTGCCGTTGCAGGACAGAAGAACACTTTTCGCGCCGAGAATTTCGACGTCCTTTACGACTCGCCTTTCGAAGCCAGCAACTTCAAGACACTCGTCTTCAACGTCAAGGGCGTTCCGCATCGCATCGTGATCGATGGAGCAGGGAACTACGATCCGGAACGCATGCGACGCGACGTGCAGAAGATCGTCGAGACGGAAGTCGAGTTGATGGGCGGCGAGATTCCGTATCGCGACTACACCTTCATTCTTCATCTGCGACAAAGCGCTGGTGGCGGACTCGAACATTTGAATTCAACCGCGCTCGGTTACCCGCGATTCGGTTTCAAGATTCGCAGCGGCGACCGCGCTACGTCCGCAGCACCGAATACCACCGAAACGCCCGAACGCGATTATCGTGGCTTTCTCGGTCTCGTCTCGCACGAGTTTTTCCATCTCTGGAACGTGAAGCGGATTCGACCCGACGCGCTTGGGCCATTTGATTACACGCAGGAAAACTACACGAGAGTTTTGTGGGTCGCTGAAGGTATTACTGATTACTATGCAGATCTGGTTTTGCGTCGCGCGGGATTGATCAGCGAGAGTGAGTATTTGAGTGCGCAAGCGCGCGCGATGCAAAACTTGCAGAACACGCCGGGCCGGCTCGTGCAGAGTGCTGAGGAGTCGAGCTTTGATGCGTGGGTGAAGTATTACCGGCAGGATGAGAACTCGATAAACTCGCAGGTTTCGTATTACGACAAGGGCGCGTTGCTTGGGTTGCTGCTCGATCTCGAGATACGAAAGCGGAGTGGCGGTGCGAAGTCGCTGGACGACGTGATGCGTTATCTTTACGCGGAGTTTTTCAAGAAGGACCGCAACTATGGTCCGGTGGATTTTCAGAAGGCCGTGGAGTTGATGGCGGGTGGAAGTCTCGAGGAGTTTTTCAGCAAGTACGTGCGTGGGGTACAGGAGCTTGATTACAACGCGGCGCTCGATGCGGCGGGGTTGAAGCTGGCGACGACCGCGGCGGCCGATGCGAAAGTTTATTTCGGAGCGGATGTGGCGGAGGAGGAAGGCCGGTTGATTGTGAAGCGTGTTTATGCGGGCTCACCGGCGTACGAGCAGGGATTGAACGCGGGCGACCAGATCGTGGCGATGGATAATATGCGAGCGACGAAGGATTTCTTCAACGCGCGGATGGCGGAGAAGAAGCCTGGCGATCTGGTGAATTTAACGATCTTCAGGTTTGATGACTTGAGCTCGTTGCTGATCAAGTTGAGTGATAAGCGCGAGAGCAGTTTTAGAATCGTGCCGGTGACGACTCCGACGCCTGTGCAGAAACAGATCTATGCTAATTGGTTGAGGTGTTGTTAGACAGGATTTACAAGATTTTTTCAGGATTAACATGTTAATCCTGTTCTAATCTTGTAAATCCTGTCTAAGACTGACGATGGAACACATCCATTTCAGAATTGACGATCGCGTGGCGCGGATCACGTTTGCTAAGCCGCCGCTGAACGTGCTCAACATCGCGATGATGCGTGAGATCGCGAGTGCGCTCGCAGAGTGCGCGCAGCGCGAGCTGGTGGCGATCGTTTTCGATGCCGATAAGACTTGTCGTGCGTTCAGTGCGGGTGTGTCGGTCGAGGAGCACGCGCAGGAAACGATCTTCCAGATGCTCGACGCGTTTCACTCAATCTTCCGTCTTCTCGAACAGCTAGCGAAGCCTGCGATTGCGCTCGTTGACGGCGCGGCGCTCGGTGGCGGCTGTGAACTCGTCGCGGCATGCGATATCGTGATCGCGTCCGATCGCTCGCGATTCGGGCAGCCGGAAATAAAGCTCGGCGTGTTTCCACCAGTTGCTGCCGTGCTTCTGCCGCGCGTGATTGGTGAAAAACGCGCGCGCGAATTGATACTGACGGGTGAGATAATCGATGCGGTGGAAGCCGGGCGGTTGGGGTTGTGCAATCACGTCGTTCCCAGCGCACATCTCGAACCGAAGCTGCTCGAAGTTCTGGTGAAGTTAAGAGAACTGTCGGGCACCTCGCTGGCCTACGCTAGACAGTCGCTGGACCTCGGTCGCGGCAGATCGATCGAAGCCGCGTTGGACGAACAGGAAAACATTTACCTGCACGAGCTGATGAAGACTCACGACGCAAACGAAGGGGTGAAAGCGTTCATGGAGAAGCGCAAGGCGACCTGGCGCCACCGATGAGACGATGAAGAAATATCTTTGCACAGGCATATTGGTCTTCGTTTGCGTCTCGGCCTCTTCTGCGCAAACCAAGCCCGGCCAGCGCGCGCACGCATCGATGTCGCCCGAAGCGAGGGCGCTGCTCGAACAAGCGATCGGAGTTGTTTGCACACAAGCCAAGCTCGATCCGAAGAGCAGCATCGCGATTGACGAGATGCAGGCGCGCCCGTCACTGCCGCTCCACAGTCCCGAAGCACGCGCCGGCGCCGAGCGCGCGCAACGACTTCTTCCCGTCGCGAAAGAACTCGTCATCAATTCACTCCGACAACTCTCGACCGAGTACGGTGTTAAGAATCGTTATTTCAATCTCCGCCTGAGCAAGGCAATCGTGCGTGTGAATTCAGTCAAGCGCGTGAGGCCTGACATGGACTCGCGCGATAACGCTTCCGTCTATCTAAGCCGCCCGCACGTGATAACTTTCGGCACGATCTTTCTCGCGGGTCTGCGTTCTGACGAGGGAATGATCAGCGTCCTCGCACATGAGCTGATGCACATCGCCGATGGTGACAACGACAACTTGCGCGCGCTTGTCCGCGCCGTCGGCAACAAGGCTTCCGATCTGACCGGGCTGGACATTCACGGGCAACGCAGCGAAGAAGTCACGTGCGATTTGATCGGCGCGATGGCTGCGCGCGCGTACATCGTGAACACGCCCGATTACGAATCGATCGCGAGACGTTTGGCGCGCTCGGTTCAACACAACTGCGTCGACCTTGATGAAGGCGACGAAGATCATCTGTCACCGCGTAACACAATTCGCGCGCTGCTAGCGTTGAATCCCGGTTTGGTCCGCGAGTTGATCAACGATCGATTTTGATGCCGCAAAGAAGCACAAAAGAATGGATCTTGCCGCGGATCTTCGCGGATAAACGCAGATTGGTTTTCTTTCTTTTGATCTTTGCGACTGGGTGCAAGCATGTCATCGATCGACAGAACGTGACGCCGCGCGTCCTGCGCGACGTGCCTTCGCGTAATCTCGCGTATCGACTCTCGCCGGATGTCACGCCACCGTCGACTGAGATCGACGACACGTTGGACAAGAATACGGCCGTCGCTAACGACTTCAGCACGAAGCGCACGGATGAAGCGTTGCTGAGAACAGTCGTGTCGCCTGATGGCCGTCGTGTGCTCGCGCTCTACGGCACTGCTGACGAACCCGGATCGACGTTTCGCATCGATCTCTACAACTCTGACGGGCAGTTTCTGCGTAATTTGGTTCCACCGGAGCTGGCATGCGTTTTTCCGGAGACTGTGACGTGGTCGCCGGACGGCGGCTTCATCAACTTCATCGCACATAAGCGCGTAGTGCCGAGTCCGACTCCGACGCCGCCGAACGAGCCTGAGCCAAGTCCCGGTGGATCGCCTGTGGCTTCGCCGTCGGTCGCTCCGCTGTTTCCGGCGGTGGCGAGTTACAGCACTGAACAGATCTACATCTGCAATCGCGATGGTTACGATCTCAAGCCGCTCACGTCGCGTGAAGGGCTTATCTATTATTATTTCGTTTGGGCGCCGGATGGACACGCAATGGTTGCGGTTGCGTGTAAGGAAGATGAATGGAACGCGCGGGAGCGACAGTACAAGTTGCCTGCAGGCCGGCCGCGTTTGATCGCGCCTGATGGGACGGAGCGATTGCTTGATGATGCGTTAACGGATGCGTTGCCGGTGTGGTCGCCGGACGCTTCGAAGATCGCGACGGCGTTTGATACCGATGTGGCGATTTATGATGCGGGCGGAAAGACTCCGACGCAGGCGCGTCTGCCGCTCAGCGATCAGTTGATTGCGGCGTCAGTTGCGTACGATCAGAAAACCACGGTTCAAAAAGCGAACACGAATACACAGCAGGCGAGTTCAGCTCCGTCGACGCCGGCATCATTCAATCCGATCGTAAGACTCGACTGGCGCCGGCCCGAAACGCTCTATTTCCAAACCGCCTATGTGCGCGTGATGCCGAACGAGACGATCAATACTTTCCAGCGCTGGCACCTTCTCACCATCAGCCCCCAAGCCGCGATTTTGAAGTGAATTTCGAAAAACAACTGTAGGGGCGGCCCTCCGTGGCCGCCCGTTTCGCGATATAGCGTTTGTCGAAGAAACGGGC
>DATFDT010000039.1:0-23106 GCA_035251975.1 Pyrinomonadaceae bacterium
TAGACATGGAATCGATCAAAGCTCTAGCTTGTCCGTTCATCTATCACCGCTCTCTCAACGATGCAAACACCGCGAACCGGGGAGTTGTGGCAAATATCTGCCCGGCCGACAAACTGCGGCATTTTGGCCGGCATTGTAGCCTCTTACCCGGTTCCGCACCAAGTTTTCGAGCGGTAACCCTGTGTTAGTGACCGAACGGGAAGATCCGTTGCGGTTAACGTGGAGACGTTCGGAAATGTTCGAGCGTTAACAGATCGTGGTGATTAGCGCAGCAGATTACACAAGTGGCGAGTTAACGCACGAGGCGCAAGAAGTAAATTCCCCGATCTCCCACCGCCGCAATTATTTGACCGTCAGCGGAGCAGGCACAGCCATTAAGGGGACCATCGACAGGTAGCGTGGAGATACATTTTCCTGTTACCCCGTCCCACACTTTCAGCGTCTGATCCACCGAAACTGAAAATATTGTGGCTCCATCTGCGCTGATTGCACAGCCATTTACCCGACCTATATGACCGCCATTCCTTCCGAACCGTGTCAGACTCCAGCGCATTCGGCGTGATCACCAGCGCCATGAACTCAACTTGATCCAGTGCTTCGGGTGATCTGCAACCACCAGTCACACCCACCTTCCATGCGACGCGATCTTGCCAGAGTGGGAATACCTTCCGCTTCCAATCGCTGGCGCAAGCCGTCGGCAAACTTCTTTTCATCGCTGCGGGCGTAAGAGATGAAGACGCCGTTGCGTGCTGTAGTGGATTTTGGATTACTGGGCATGGAGGTCTACCCTCGCAGGAATCGGAATACGCCGCTATCTTACAAGTGCGTTGTCATTCGCTCCAAAACAAAATTAAGCGACCCTGCGACCCTGTGAATTAACTATGCTATAGTCTCTCGCACCCACTCCAAACAAAGAAGCAGCGAATCTGGCCCACTCACAACCAGAATCACAACGACGCCAATGCCCTTAACAACAGCGCTGGGGGTTGGATGAGACTCTCTTGAAGATTGAAAACCTTATTTGGCTTCACCAAATAATTGATAAACTCACGTTTAAGCATCATGTTGACATCAGCGAGGTTGAAGAAGTATTCGATAATCGTCCTAAATTTCGGTTCATTCAGAAAGGCACTCGCAAGGAGAGGATGTTTACATGGCTCTGGGAAGAACTGAGGCTGGACGCTATTTAGCCAGTGATATTCATACAAAAGAAGAATAACCACGCGTTAATCGTAAGCGCCCGCGATATGGTTAAAAAGGAGCGCAAACAATATGAGAGGAAATAAAAGTAAGAACTTACCCGCTTTTAGATCGGTGGATGAGTTTGTAGCTTTTTTTGAAACCCATGATATGGGTGACTACTGGGAGAAGCTGCCTGAGGTTGAAGTGGAAATCAGTATAAAAAAGAGCGAATCTAGGACCAATACAGGTAAGCGCTGGACAGCTACTCAGGTAAAACAGCTTCGCCAATTGGCCAGCCAAAATACGCCGACACGGGTTATTGGTTTAAAGTTAGGACGTACAGAACACGCCATACGAACAAAAGCTAGCGAAAAAGGTGTTTCACTAAAATCAAGAAATCAGCCTTCGTTGTATAGACGGAAAAAGTAGCTCCTTTGACTCAATCACTACACGACAGTCCATTCATGCGAGCGTGCCGGCGGGAGCCCACGCCTTATACGCCCGTCTGGTTGATGAGACAGGCGGGAAGATATATGCGCGAGTATCGAGAGGTGAGGGAGAGGACGACGTTTCTTGAGCTTTGTAAGAATCCGGCGCTGGCGGCGGAAGTGACGGTGACGGCGGTCGAGAGGTTGGGGGTTGATGCGGCGATTATCTTTGCCGATATTTTGTTGATACTCGAGCCGCTCGGGATTGAGCTGGAGTTTGCGAAAGGTGAAGGGCCGGTGATTCATAATCCGGTGCAGAGGCCTGCGGATGTGGATCGGCTCAGGGAACTTCAGGATTCGGGGGAGCTTCATTTTGTTTATGAGGCAATCAGGCAGACGCGGAGTGCGCTCAAGCCTGATATTCCGTTGATTGGTTTTTGTGGAGCGCCGTTCACGCTCGCGTCTTACATGACAGAGGGTGGTGGGTCGAAGAATTATGTACACACGAAGCGGCTGATGTATGACGACAAGGGTGCATGGCACGCGATGATGGCGTTGATTTCCAGGGCGCTGGTCAAATACTTAAATGCACAGATCGAGGCGGGGGCACAGGCGGTGCAGTTGTTTGATTCGTGGGTGGGTTGTTTGAGTCCGGATGACTATCGCGAGTTTGTATTGCCGCACACGAAGAGTGTGATCGAGAACGTCACGAAGGGTGTGCCGGTTATTCATTTTGGGACGGGGACGGCGGCACTACTGGAGTTGATGCGCGAAGCTGGTGGTGATGTGATCGGGTTGGATTGGCGTGTGCGGCTCGATGAAGGATGGCGGCGCATTGGACACGATGTTGCAGTGATGGGGAATCTCGATCCGATTGTGTTGTTTGCGAAGCGGGATGTGCTGCGGGAGCGGACGAAGCAAATACTCGATCAAGCGGAAGGAAGGGCTGGGCATATTTTCAATTTAGGACATGGGATTCTGCCGGAGACGCCGGTGGAGAATGTGATCGCGCTCGTTGAGATGGTACATGATGGATTTTGATGCGTTGCTGTTAGTATCGTTTGGTGGGCCGGAGGGGATGGATGATGTGATTCCGTTCCTCGAGAATGTTCTGCGTGGAAGGAACGTGCCGCGCGAGCGGATGCTACAGGTTGCGCGTCATTACGAGTTGTTTGGCGGCGTCAGTCCGATCAATCAGCAGAATCGAAATTTGATTGCGGCGCTGGAAAAAGAACTAGAGCAACACCGGCCAAGACTTCCGATCTACTGGGGTAATCGTAACTGGCATCCGCTGTTGCCTGACACGGTGCGCCAAATGGCAGGCGATGGAATCAAGAATGCGCTGGCGTTTGTGACGTCGGCGTATAGCTCGTATTCGAGTTGCCGGCAGTATCTTCAGAACATCAGCGATGCGCAAGCAGCAGTTGGACCAGAGTCGCCGCGCGTTGAGAAGTTGCGAGTCTTCTACAAGCACCCGCTGTTTATTGAAGCGAATGTCGATCATATTCGTGCCGCGCTGGATCAACTCGGAAAGCCGGCGCATCTCGTATTTACTGCCCACAGCATTCCGGAGTCGATGGCGGCTAACTGTGATTATGTGTCGCAACTCGGGCACGCGGGCTCGTTGATTGCCCGTGAGCTTCCGATTGAGAAGTGGCATATGGTTTATCAGAGCCGCAGTGGATCGCCGACGCAGCCGTGGCTTGGGCCGGATGTTTGTGAGCATTTGAGGATGTTGCGCGATGAGGGTGTGACGGATGTCGTGTTGGCGCCGATCGGGTTTGTTTCGGATCATATGGAAGTTGTTTACGATCTCGATGTCGAGGCGCGGCAAGTAGCAGATGAGGTTGGGTTGAAGATGGTGCGCGCTGCAACGGCGGGAACGCATCCAGCGTTTGTGAGGATGATTAGGGAATTGATCCTCGAAAGAATTAATGGTGAGGTGCCGCCGAATATCTGCGCGCCTGATTGTTGTCGTATTAGTTAGACAGGATTACAAGATTTGCAGGATGAACAGGATTGTTATTATTGGCGGCGGCATTTCAGGACTCGCGGCGGCGCATCGCGTTCTCGAACTGAATCAAGCAGCACAGGTCACGGTCCTCGAAGCGTCTGATCGACTCGGTGGAACGATTCAGACTGAGTATCGCGACGGCTTCCTCATCGAACGTGGGCCAGATTCTTTTATCTCCGAAAAGCCTCACGCAATCGCACTTGCAAAACGGTTAGGGATCGAGTCGCAACTGATCCAGACAAACGAAGAATACCGGCGTAGTTTTATCGTTCGTGATGGGCGTCTGCGCGCCGTGCCCGAAGGGTTTCAGTTGATGGCGCCGTCGCGTATGTGGCCGTTTATCACGAGCGATATTTTCAGCCTTCCCGGAAAGGTGCGGATGGCGGCTGATTTATTACTGCCACGCAAGAGCACCAATGGTTCGACTGACGAGAGTCTCGCGAGTTTTGTGCGGCGCAGGCTCGGTGAAGAGGCGCTTGTACGCATGGCCCAACCGATGGTTGGTGGTATTTACACTGCTGATCCTGAAACGCTGAGCCTGCGCGCCACGCTGCCGCGCTTTCTAGACATGGAACAAAAGCATCGTAGTCTGATTCTCGCGATGTTGCGGCAAGGTAAGGCGCAGAAAACGGGGACGAGCGGGGCGCGTTACAGTTTGTTTCTTTCATTCAATCGAGGTATGCAAATGCTGGTCGATCCGTTAACACGGATAAACGCGGATCTTCGCGTGAAGACGAGGGCGCAAAGACTCACCTTCGATCATGGGTGGACGATTAGCACGGATCAAGGCGAAGAGATCAAGGCGGATGGAGTGTGTTTAGCTGTGCCGGCGTATGTTGCGGCGGCGCTGTTGAGTGAGACGCATGAACAGCTTGCGCAGAAGCTGAGAGAGATCAAGTATGCGTCGACTGCGACGATCAATTTCGGTTACCGGCGCGCGGCGATTGCACATCCGTTGAATGGGTTTGGGTTTGTGGTGCCGTTCGTTGAAAAGAGATCATTGATTGCATGTACGTTTAGTAGCGTGAAGTTTGCCGGCCGTGCGCCGGATGGGCGTGTCCTGTTGAGGGCGTTTGCGGGTGGCGCATTGCAACCGGAGATCTTCGCGCTTGACGAGGCGGAGATGGCGAGTAGAGTTGAGGCTGATTTGCGGGAGTTGTTGGGGATTAGTGAAGATCCGCTTTTTGTTGAGGTCGCGAAGTGGGAGCGATCGATGCCACAGTACGAGGTGGGGCATCTTGAGCGCGTGGAAGAGATTGAGAGGATGACTAGCGAACTGCCGGGACTGACACTGTCGGGGAATGCGTATCGAGGTGCGGGAATACCGGATTGTGTGCGAAGTGGTGAAGCATCAGCGGCCGAGTGCCTGAATCCAGTCGGCGTTGGATTGCATTAAGGGACGAAATGCTTCGCGCGGCACCGTCATTTCGATGTGCATGTTGTCGTCGGTATTGATCTTCGCGCCTGCGACGGCTGGACCAAGCTTCGATTCATCGCAAACATACCAGCCGCGAATATCAGCTTCCGACTTCAAATCGACACGCGCGAGTTCGGCTGACATGCGTGCGTCACGGAAGCGCTCGGACAAATGATCGAGATTCAAAGGCCGGTTGCTTCCAATCAACAATAAATCCTTGCCGTTGCTCAAACCGCCAACACGAAACACGAGTACGTGCGGGAAGACTTTTTGATACGTCGCGAGTACTGACCGCAAACTCTCGGTTGATAATTGATAGATCTGCACCCACTGCACCCAAATTCCATCGTCACTGAGCCGCGCGCGACCAAGCTCAAAAAACTCCTGCGTGAACAAGTTGGCCACGCCCGGCACCCACGGATGACTCGGCTCACTCACGATCATGTCGTATCGATTCGGCGTCACGCGTAGGAACGTCCTCGCATCGTCAATGATCAGAGTCGTGCGTAGATCGTCGAGCGGTCGATTGTTCACATGATTGAAGAACTGCGAACCCGCAATCGTCCCGGGCTCGAGCTCGACACACGTCACTGACTGCACCGGCGATTGCAACATCGCGCCGACCGTCACGCCTGTCGCGTAACCAATAATCAACCCGTGATCGATCTTCGGCGCGATCAGCACGGGAAGCTGACCAAGCATCACCTGCGTCGGCATGTCGTAGTTACTGTCAGAGGCGTTGGTGCGACCGTTGATCGCCATCGAGACCGTGTTCTGATCTCGGCGAACAGACACCGTTGCCGTCGGACCTTCTTCGTACATCAACAGCTCGTGTACGTTTGGTCCTGTCTCAGCTTCTTTCACACCTTCGCGCGTCTGGGCCAACACACGCACCAGACTGTCGTACGCACCGATCGAGAGATCAGCGAGATTCATCGGCGGCGCGATGATGAAAAGCACAATCACGAACACTGGTATCAACCCAACAGCGAGGCTGCGCTTCAACGCCGGATCGCGGCCCGTTGGCTGATAAGCAATCGCGGCCACGACGAGACAGCAGATCGCAGCAAACAAAAGCGTGAATCGGGTACTAGTTTTGGGAATCAGGACGAAGCCCGTAATAAACGCGCCCGCAATCGCGCCGATCGTATTCACCGCATAACTGCGCCCCACCTGCGCGACTGCCCTCGCCCGATCGCTACTGGCCCAAACCAGTACGAGCGGCATCACCATGCCCATCAACACCGCGGGCAGGAGTATGAGTAATGTCGCTGAAAAGATTTGAAGCGCGAGCAGTCCAACCCACGAAGAGATGTGCAAGCGCAAACCCAGATTGATCAGGAGCGCAGGAATCTCATTGAGCACAAACAGACTAAGCAACAGGCTCAGGGCCGTCAGGGCTTCAACTTTCAGAATCGCTGAACGCAATCGTTGTGAACGATCTTTTCGTGTAACGAGCCAGGCGCCGAGTGCGAGGCCGATCAGGAATAGTGCGACGACGATGCTGAATGCGTAAGTGCTCGAACCGATGATCATCGTGAGCGTGCGCGTCCATGAGACTTGTGAGCTGATGGTTACGAAGCCGGATGCGAGCGCGGCGAAGTACCAAAAGCTGTTTACAGGATTTGCAGGTTTTTCAGGACTGACGGGATGGTCGGTGAATTCCGAGCGCGCGGGGGTCTCGCGTTGTAAGACGATGGCGATGATGCCGACGATGACGTTAAGGATTGCCGCCACAGCGATCGTCGTGCGGACGCCGAGCGCCGGCAGCAATACAAATCCGGCGGCGAGGGTTCCGAGGATCGCGCCAGCGAGATTGCAGGCGTAAAGCTTTGTGACAGAGTTCGAATCTGACGAACGCGCGAAAGCTGCCGTGAGGACTGGAAGCGTTGCGCCCATCAACGTCGTGGGCACAAGCAGCACGAGGCCCGAAAGCAGGAAGCGCCAAAGGCTGAACGTGAAGTATCCGGGATGAAGCTGCTGCCAGATCAGCGCGTACAGATGATCGATCCAGCGAAACAGAAGCGGAACGAGTAGCGCGTAAACGGCGATGCCGATCTCCATCACGCCGTACGTGCTCAGCGGTTTTCTAATTTTCGGGGCCAGCTTCCCTGCGAGTGCACTGCCGAGGGCAAGGCCGCCCATAAACGCCGCGAGCACAGTGCTGACAGCAAGCGTCGTCGCGCCGAAAACGAGACCGAGCATCCGCGCCCAGAGGACTTCGTAGATCAGTCCGGTAGCGCCGGAGAGGATGAAACACAAACCGATTAGTTTTAGAGATTTAGGCACGCAGTGTTTCGAAGAAAGATTCTCACGCGGCGGCGCAGCGGCGCAACGGAAGAAAGCGTTGCGCCCCGGCCCCGCCGCGTGAGAAATCTTTACAAGTAGATCACGTGGCTCGTGCGCCAGATGTTTGCAGGGATCGATCCCGGCGCCGCGGCGGTCAACAGAATCGCGTAATCGTGCTCCACCGCATTCCAACTAATGTTGGCAAGTCCCGGGCCTTCGCTATCCGACGGAATCACCAAAGCAAGCCGGCGCAAACAGCGATAAAGTTGCTCCGTTCCCGAGCCAAATGGTCCAACATCGTCTCCCAACACAAGCCTGACTTCCGCACGCTCTTCAATGAAGTGCTTGATCAACGATGCCGCCTGGACCACGCCACGCTCAAACCGCTCCGGAAGATCATTACCCGCACCATGTGAGAGACGCGTATCCAATACGATCGTGATGCGACGCTCATCTTCTG
Organism: Pyrinomonadaceae bacterium; assembly: GCA_035251975.1. Classification (GTDB taxonomy): domain Bacteria; phylum Acidobacteriota; class Blastocatellia; order Pyrinomonadales; family Pyrinomonadaceae; genus PSRF01. Next base: position 7,791 of record DATFDT010000039.1, read on the forward strand.
AAGTAAACTCACGAACCGTCAATCGTCTCGATCGCGCAGTCGCTTTCCAATCGATGTGTCGCAAGTCATCCTGCGGCTGGTAGTCGCGCATTGAAAACAGATCGTGCCCCGCGCCACGTCGCATAGCCGGCATTCTTCCCGCATACATCGGCAACAAATGTAACTTGTCGCTGATCACTTCCGGCTTCGGATACACAATGATATCCACATTCCGCGCACGCAAACGACGTCGCCGTCTAAAAAACCCAAACGGAAAGCGAGTCGAAAGCTCAAATCCATCGATCAGCACGTGCCCGCGCGTCGGAAACAGTTGCTCAACTCGCTGTTCCGCAGCCGCACGATGCGGAACGTAACTGAAATACGCGAGCAGTCGTTTGGCATGACGTCGACGCCGTTTCGGATCCACTTCGTTAACTGGACCACGCGCCTCAACCAGAATCGAAAACGACGGCAGCAAGCGCTTCGTATTGCGCAACGTCACGATCACCGGCGCCGCTTCTGCGGCAAAGATGTGATCCGGAAAACGCGCCGAGACAGTCAGGTCGCGCAACGAAGTGCCCGCATGCACCCAGCCGACGAAGAGCGTCGAACACAGCAACGAAAACACGAGAAACAGCAGATTGTTTCCGGTGTTCCACGCCGCAAAACCGACAACGATAATGATCACCAGAAACACGCCACCACCACTCGTCGGCTCAAACGGAAAATCGATGTTTGCGACTTCAACACGCGCCGAACGCGCGAGTGGCGGAACGATAAAAACCGTGAGCAGCAACGCGATCACGAGCGACAAGATCGCAGCCGCACCCGCGAGACTATTGTCACCATTGCTCCGCGCCAACACTGTCACGAGCGCAGACGTGAGCCCGGCAATAACCAGCAAGGTTCCGAGAATCACGCGCAGCATTGACGCTTTCTGAGGAGCCGCGCGATCGATCGTTACCTCTGGCTTCACAGCGGAACACTAACAGTTTTCAGGATTTCGTTAAGGACGGCTTCGGCTTCTTCACTACGTCGCAGCGACGATGAGAATCGCGAGCTGACTACGATGCGATGTGCAAACACAGGCACGACAAGTCGCTTGATATCGTCGGGAATGCAGTACGTGCGATCTTCCGTGAGCGCGAGAGCCTGCGCGGCGCGGAAGAGTGCAAGCGTTCCGCGCGGACTAACACCGAGATCGAGCATCTCGGAAGTACGCGTGGCAGCAACGATCCGCATCAGGTATTGAACGAGTACATCATCGACGGCGACACTCGCGACAGTCTGTTGCAGATCGACGACTTCACGAGCGTTCATCACAGGCCCGAGATCGTCTAACGGATCTGCAAACTCACGATCGCGCAAAATCTTTTGTTCGTCAGCGGGCGCCGGATAGCCGATGCGCAGACGCAGCATGAATCGATCGAGCTGCGACTCCGGCAGCGGGTACGTTCCGTGATGCTCGATGGGATTCTGCGTCGCGAGCACGATAAACGGCGCAGGTAAATCGTGCGTCATGCCTTCCACAGTCACATGTCGCTCGGCCATCGCTTCCAGTAACGCCGATTGGGTTTTGGGCGTGGTGCGATTGATCTCGTCAGCCAGCACAACGTTGGCGAAAACCGGTCCCGGTTTCCAGTCAAAAAGGCCGCTATGCTGATTGAAGACGGAAAGGCCGATCACGTCAGACGGCAGCAGGTCGGAAGTAAACTGGATACGCTGAAAATTGCAATCGAGCGCGCGGGCGAGTGCGTGGGCCAGCGTCGTTTTGCCCACCCCCGGCACGTCCTCGACGAGCAGGTGACCACCGGCAATGAGCGTAACAATAGCCAGTCGAATCGCCTCCGGCTTGCCCTTGATGACGGTTTCGACAGCCTGCTGGAGCCGTTCAATCTGCTCGACCGCGTTGGCGCTGGCTATCTGTTCGCTGCTGATGGACTCGAGGTTCCGCATGAAACTGGCCTAATTCTACATGCTAAGAGCACGTGTCGCACGGAAAAGTTGGCCGATATAACACCAATGTGACCTTCACACGCTCCTGTAGTAGACTAAACGCCGTTACGAAGGACGGGCAAGCGTAAGCACAATTCGGAACGGAAATTTAAAAGCTTCGTGTAAGTGCCCGAGGAGAACTTATGAAACCCCTGAATAATACCAAAAAGAACCAGCGCGGCTTTTCGCTGATCGAATTGATGATCGTTATCGCCATTATCGGCATCCTCATCGGGGTCGGAATCGCAGGATATCGTTCGGCTATCAAAGCGGCAAACGAGGCAGCCGCCGTAAAAACCCTCCGCTCGATTCAGGAGCAACAGATGCTCTATTACAACGGGCACCAGCGCAGCTCGTTTGGAACGTTTGAGGAGATGCGCAAGGAGAACTACCTCGATACCCGCTTCGACGGCAGCACGCCGGTGGTCGACGGCTATGTTTACACGATGAAGATTATTCCGAAGTCGACCTCGGCGCAGGCGGGATACACGATCAACGCTGACCCGCAGGTGCCAACCGGGGTTTCAGCGACGGGCAAAAACTTCTATTACGTCGACTCTGATACAAACACGATTCACGTCAATGCGAACCAGCAGGCGACGGCCACCGATCCTCCAATCGGCCAATAATACATTTAGTTAGCCGCGTAAATCCGCGGCTAAATTCTTTTGGGCAAGTGCGATTGTGGCGGTTGAATGAACTGTCTGGCCGGACGTGAACACGCCAGAAGCACGCGCTAGAATTGAAGCGTGCGTGAAACCTTACTGAGTTTTCTTGATGATTGCCACGCCCACGGCGAGCAGACGGCGGTCGCGCACGAGACGGGAGTGCGGCTTTCACGCTGGTCTTACGCACGTCTCGCTGCGTCGGCGTTTCAGTTTGCGCGCGAGTTGGAAGAGCAAGGAATCGGTGCGGGTGACCGCGTGCTCTTCTGGGGCGAGAGCCGTCCTGAGTGGATCGCATGTTTTTACGGTTGTTTGTTGCGCGGCGCGGTTGTGGTTCCATTGGATCTAAAATCGGCGCCTGATTTTGTCGCGCGCGTGCAGCAACAAGTCTCCGCAAGATTACTGCTCACGGACGAGCCGCAACCGCAACTCAACATTCCTCGACTCGCCTTCGACAGTCTTCCACAACATTCAGTTCAACCATACCCGACTGTAGCGAAGCCCGACGATCTGGTCCAGATCGTCTTCACTTCGGGCACGACTGCCGAACCTAAAGGCGTCTGTCTCACGCATCGAAATCTCCTCGCGAACATCGCGCCCATCGAGAAAGAATTCAACCGCTACAGACGCTGGGAGAAGCTCGTGCATCCGCTACGTTTTCTCTGCCTGCTGCCGCTGAGCCACGTGTTTGGACAGTTGATGGGCATCTTCATACCGCAGCTACTCGGCGCCGAGGTCTACTTCAGCGAATCATACAAACCGTCGCAAATCATCAGCACAGTTAAGAAGCGACGCATCAACGCGGTCGTCACTGTGCCGCGTGTGCTCGAAACGCTCGGAGAGAAAGTGAAAGCTGATCTTACTGACGATCAGATCCGCGCGGCGGAAGGACGACACTTTTTAAGAAACTGGTGGGCGTTCCGAAAGATCCATCGACAGTTTGGCTGGCGCTTCTGGGCGTTCATCACGGGCGGCGCGACTCTCGAAAGCGAAACGGAAACTTTCTGGCGTCGACTCGGCTACGCAGTGATTCAAGGATATGGCATGACTGAGACTGCTTCGCTCACGAGTCTTTCGCATCCGTTTCGCATGCGGCACGGCTCGATCGGAAAACCTGTTGCGGGACAGGAAGTGAAGCTCGGCGACGACGGCGAGATCCTCGTGCGTGGTGAAAATGTCTCGGCTGGTTACTGGCGCAATAATGGCCAATCGCTAACTGACGACGAAGGCTGGATTCACACGGGTGACATCGGCGAGTTTGGTCCGGGCGGCAACATATATTTCCGCGGGCGGAGTAAAGAAACGATCGTCACCGCCGCGGGCTTGAAGATCTATCCAAGTGATCTCGAAGCTGCACTCGATCGTCAACCAGAGATTAAAGCGAGCGCGGTGATTCCATTCGGCGGAGGTACTGAGGCGCTGGCTGTGTTGATTGCTCACGAAGAAGCAGATCTAAACGCAGCGGTTCAACGTGCAAACGAATCACTTGCAAAGTTTCAACGGATTCGTCACTGGATTGCCTGGCCAAATAGCGACTTCCCGCGCACACCAGGCACACGCAAGGTGATCAAAGGGCAGATTGCACACACGGTGAAGTCAATGCTGCAACCGGCTACATCCGCAGCGAGTGATACTGACCTGGCCCCCTTAAGTCTTCCGGTCATCAGTCGTATCACACGCGTCGAGCCCGCCGCGCTCAGTCCGAACGCAAACCTATCGGACGATCTGAAACTCGACTCGCTCGGCAGAGTCGAGTTGTTGAGCGCTCTCGAAGACCAGTATCAAATCGAGTTGGACGAAGCCGCGATCACTGAAGCGACAACGATCGCCGACATCGAAACAATCGTCAGTCGGGGGAAATCCGAAGCCGTCGCTTATCCATACCCGCGTTGGGCCATGCGTTTCCCTTTCACTCTGATTCGCTTCGTTGTCTATCACGTGTTTTTCCTGCCGCTGACTTTGATCATGTGTCGTGTGCAAACGATCGGTGTCGAACGATTCGCAAAAGTGAAGCCGCCGGTGCTGTTCATTTCAAATCATGTGACTGACGTCGACGCCGCACTGATTCTCTCCGCGTTGCCCTGGCGCTGGCGTTATCGAATGGCAATCGCGATGGCGGGAGAAATACTGCGCGAGTGGCGGATGAACGCGAAGGTCCAATATGCGCTGGGCGCGACGCTGTTCAATGTGTTTTCGTTACCGCGCCAGAGTGGCTTCAGGCAGAGCTTCGAGTATGCAGGTGAAGCGGTAGATCGCGGCTTCAGTATTTTGATCTTCCCGGAAGGAACGGAGACAAAGGATGGTCAACTCCAACCCTTCAAGGCAGGCATAGGCTTACTAGCTTCAGAGCTAAACGTCCCCGTAGTACCTATAATGCTGCGCGGATTATTCGAGGTGAAACAACGAAAGCAGCGCTTAGTAAAACCCGGAACAGTATCGGTGACCTTTGGTGAGCCGATTCACTTCACGGCAGAAACAGCGGCAGAGATCACAAAAGAGCTGGAGTCGAAACTTAGCTCTCTCTAACTAAACAGCGGGGGCAAGCCCCTCTTCCTGACTTGTTCGGTGTTTCACGCCAGATTAAATAGAACAAGTCAGGAAGAGGGGCTTGCCCCCGCTGTTTCCGCTCACGCCACTTGATAAATCTGGATCGACTGCTCTCTTCCGCGGACCTCAACCTGCCCCATCGGCACCGCCTTACCCTCATCATCACTCACCGCTTGCCAAACAATCTCCGAAATCAACAACTGCGAATCAAACCGCTTATTCAACTTCTCAATCCGCGCTGCGAGATTCACCACATCACCAATCACCGTATACTCACGTCTCAACGCCGATCCAATACTCCCCGTCACCGCTTCTCCGGCATGAAGACCAATCCCGACCGTCGTCGGTAGGATCGTCCCGGCCTCAACTTCGTCACGCACACGCGCGAGAATCTCCTGCGCTGCATCCAGCGCGTTAGCGCAATCTCTTCCATCCGAAAGCGGCGCGCCAAACACTGCCATAAAACCATCACCCAGAAACTTATTGATGATCCCGTGATGCCGGTTCACGATCTCAATCATGAACTCAAACAACGACTCGAGATACTGGACGACTTCTGCAGGACTTCTCTTCTCCGCAAAGCCCGTGAAGTTTCGAATGTCGAGAAACATCACACAAACATTCTTGCTCTCACTCCTGAGATCCGGCTTCAGATCGAGCAGCTTGCTCATGACTTCCGGCGAGACGTACTCACCAAACGTGCGCGAGATCCGGTTGCGCTCCTGGACCACAGAAAAAGCATTGAGTATGCGTTTGCGAATCTGGATCGTGACGAACCCGGTGACCACACCCATCAGAAACAATAGAAAACCCTTGAACACGTGCTGTGGGAGAGCAACAAGAACCGGATCGACCGGCGCGCCCGCAGCTTGTCGCACGAAGTAGAAGGCCAGCAGCGTATATTCCAATCCTGCCACCGCGCCTGTGAAGATGCACAGTCTTACATTCAGACGCAGCGCCGACAACGAGATAAACAACAGGTAGATAAACGCAGCCGGCGTGAAGAACGTGTAGATTGGACCAAGAAAGTATGAACCGATAATGATTCCCGCGGTGGGAATGCTCGTCTCAACAAACGCGCTCAGGTACTTCAGCGCGGGAATCGGCTTCATCTGCTTTTTGATCAAACGTCCGAGAATGATCCGTTCGGCCAACAGGTAGCTGACGTTTACGGTGAAGAGCACGCCGGCCGCAAATAAAAAGCTCCTCGCGTTGCCGCGAAATGTGTTGTTGAACTGATCGAAGAAGAGCAGCGTCATCAGGAGCAGGAGCGCGATCGAGCTGATAATCGCGCCCATCAGGATCGTAACCCGCAGTCGCTCGCTCTTCAGACTCTCGATCGCAAATTCCCGCTCAAATACGTCAACTGACATGGCACACCTCAACCAGCACGTTTTAAAGCACCGCTTTGTAGCCGTTCACTCGAAACGATCGCCCGCTTGTGCCATCCTCGACCAACTTCACCGCCTTTATCGGCGCAACTAACTTCAAACAAAAAGAGCTTGCCTTCCCGACTGTGGTAACGCGCGGTCGCCGTGACTTCCGCGCCGAGCGGTGTCGGTGCGGTGTGATTTATATCGACAGTGACGCCGACTGACAACTCTCCTGGACCAAGCAAAGGTACGAGCACGCGGGACGCGGCGACTTCCATCAACGCAACCATACGCGCGGTGGCAAATACGGGTGGAAACGAATCGCCGGTCTCGCTTGCAATAGAGCTCGCGAGATCCTGTGGGCCAACTACGAGTGTTGCAGTGTCTGTAGTATTCGGTTCGGGTTCATTTGACATGAGGGTATTTTAGCCACAGATCCGTTAAATCCGTGGCTAAAATATTTACGACTCAACAATCGCGGGTTGCTTTTGAGATCGTCGCGAACGGAAGAATGAGGTGCGATCGAGGACTCTTTCCTGGAACTGTTCAAGATAGAGATAAATCACGGGTGTGATGTAAAGCGTGATGAACTGCGAAACGATGAGTCCGCCAACCACCACCAATCCGAGCGGCCGTCGCGAAGAACCATCCGCTCCATAGCCGAGCGCGATCGGTATCGCACCAAACACCGCCGCCAGGGTCGTCATCAGAATCGGCCGGAAACGATCCATACTCGCATCGTGAATCGCCTTGTCTGCCGGCTCGCCCGCTTCAACTCGATGGCGCGCGAAGTCGACGATCATGATGCCGTTCTTCTTCACGATGCCCATCAACATGAACATTCCGACAAACGCGTAGAGCGACGCTTCCTGTCCAAAAATAATCAGCGTCAACAGTCCACCAACAAGCGCGGTCGGCAAAGTAGAAAGCACGGTCAACGGGTGAACATAACTCTCGTAAAGGATCGCGAGAATCACGTACATCACAAACACTGCAAGCGCCATCAGTATTGTCAAACTGGTCACGGTGCGGCTGAACGTAAGCGCCTCGCCCTGCAGCTCGCCGCGCACGCCGCTCGGCACCGTCTCAGCCGCTGTTTTCGTGATGAAGTTCGTCGCATCACCCAGCGCTACGCCCGGCTTCAGGTTGAAGGAAAGCGTCATACTCGTGAACTGGTTAAGGTGATTCACGACTTGTGGACCAAGTGTCTGCTTCCACGTCACGAGCTCGCTCAGCGGCACAAGCCTTTTACCATCGTCTGACTTGATGTAGAGCAGCGACAGATCTTCAGGCTTCTCGCGCACTGAGTCTTCCATCTCGAGAATGACCTGGTATTGATCCTCAGGTTTCTTGATCAGGTAAGTATAGTTTTGCGAATAAGCATTGCGCAGCAACGTCAGGATACGCGCTTCCGAAATGCCGTACGTCTTCGCTTGATCGCGACGAAGGTCGATATTCAGGTTGGGCGTGTTGTGGTAATAGTCCGACGAGACACTCAGGAAGCCCGGATACGTCATCAACTTCGCCATAAGCTTTTGGCCCGTTTCGTAAACCTGATTCGGATCCACGCCCGACACGGTGAATGCATATTGGCCCTGAGTCTGGTTGGTGACACCTGTGCTGATCTCCAGCACCGGAAATGGTCGCAGGAACGTCATGACGCCGGGAATCGTATTGAGCTTGCCCATCATCTCGGCGGTCACTATCGCGATCGGTTTGCGATTGTCAGGTGGTCCAATGAAGGTAAACGTGATGCCCTGATTTGCCGCGAGAAATCCGGTCGCGCCCGTCATCGTGAAGTCAGTGATGACGTTCGGATCGTTGTGCAGCATCTTATCGACCTGATCCTGGTACTCGCGCATCTGTTTCGGCGACGAGCCTTCCTGCGCGATGAACGCACCGAAGATCACACCACTGTCTCCCGGCGGCAGGAACGTTTTCGGCACAAGCATGAACAACCAGATCGTGCCCGCCAGACAAATCACCCAGATCACGGGCGAGATCCAGCGATGACGCAGAAACCACCAGAGCGATCCGCCATAAAGAGCCAAAATTCTTTTTTCGATGCCGCCAATGACGCGCTCCATCCACGTCTGTCGAATGCCGTGGCCACGTTCTTTCAGCAAGCGCGCGCACATTAACGGAGTGAGTGTCAGTGAAACGATACCGGACGCGAGAATCGCGATGACAATCGTGATCGCAAATTCGCGGAAGATGCGGCCGACGAGACCTGTCATGAAGACGAGCGGAATGAACACAGCCGCGAGCGAGATCGTCATCGACATGATCGTGAAGCTGATTTCTTTCGCACTGTTGATGGCCGCTTCAAATGGCGGCTCACCACGCTCGATCCGGCGCACTGTGTTTTCGAGAAACACAATCGCGTCGTCAACCAGAAAGCCGATGGCGAGCGTTAGCGCCATCAACGAAAGATTGTCGAGGCTGTAACCAAGACCACGCATCGCCATGAACGTGATCAGCAACGACAGCGGCAACGCTACGACAGGAATGAGCGTGTCAGTCACTCTGCCGAGAAATGCGAAGATCACGATCACGACGAGCACGAAAGCGATCACGAGTGTGGCTTGAACGTCGGCAACGGAGTGAACGATGCTTGCCGAACGATCGTAAATCGGCAGGATGTTTATCGATCCCGGCAACTCCTGTTGGACCATCGGCAGGATCCCGTAGATCGATTTCGACACTTCAACTGCATTCGCGCCGGCGCGACGATTAACCGCAACGATCACAGTCGCCGTCGGCACCTCACGACCACGCACCCAGAAGCGCATGTTTACGCGCTCGTCCTGGACCGAGTCTTTCACGGACGCGACGTCGCGAAGATATATCGGTGCGTTGTTCGTACCGCCGACGATCAGATTTCCATATTGTTCGGCGTTTTCAAGCTGACCTTGCGGTCGCAGGATCGCCGTACGCGAAGAACTATCCAACTGCCCTGCGCCCGTGTAGCTTGTTCCCTGCCTGATCGCGTTGTTCAGATCGTCGATGGAGATCCCGCGCGCCCACATCGCCGACGGATCGGCCTTGATGCGAATCGCCGATTTTGTGCCGTAAACATTGACCTGCGACACGCCGGGCAGAATGCTTAGGCGCTGGCCCACCTGCGTGCTCGCGTAGTCGTACAGTTGGCCGGGCGTGACCGAATTGCTGGTCATCGCGATGTACATGATCGGCTGATCGTTCGGGTTCGACTTCGAGTAAGTAGGCGGTGATGGCAGGTCTGCCGGAAGACTGCCCGTCGCTTGCGAGATCGCCGTCTGCACGTCAGTCGCCGCGGCGTCGATGTTTTTTTCGAGAGCGAATTGTAGCGTGAACGTGGCGACGCCCTGTTTGCTCGATGAGGTTACGACTTCCAGTCCATTGATCTGCATGAACTGGCGTTCGAGTGGTGTCGCGATGTTGTTTGCGATCGTGTCTGGGCTCGCGCCGGGATAGCCGACCGTCACCTGAATCACCGGATAGTCGACCGCCGGCAGATCGTTTACGGGGAGTTGGAAGTAAGCCATCACCCCAAAAAGGATCACGGAAAGCGTTAAGACCGCGGTCATCACTGGCCGCCGGATGAATGGTTCCGAGAGATTCATTTCGATCCACCCGCTTCGGCTGTCGTCGGATTGGCCGGAGGTTGCTGGATTGCGACTTTGCCTCCGGGAGTGACACCGAGTTGTCCGTTGATAACCACCTTTTCACCCGCGGCTACGCCGCTTTGGACCACGACCAGCTCGCCTTGTCGCTGGCCCAGCGAAACTGTGCGCTGCTCGGCAGTCGAATCAGGTTTGACGACGTAAACGTACGATCCTGCCGCTGACATCTGTGCTGCGTTTGCCGGTACGAGCACTGCTCCTGTAATTGTGCCCAGCAGCAGTCGAACGTTGACGAAGCGTCCGGGCCAGAAACGATGTCCGGGATTCGGAAGCGTCGCGCGAAGCGTTACCTGGCCGGTTTCGGTCTGCACTGAATTATCGACAAACGTCAGTTGTCCAAACACGCCGTCGTCAGGCGAATCGGGCAGCCGCACTTCAGCCCTGAGAGTGCCGGCGCGCATCTGTTCCTGCACTTGTGAAAGATTGTTTTGCGAGATCGTGAAGTCTGCGTAAATCGGATCGAGCCGCTCGATCACGAGCAGCGCATTGCTTGCGATTCCAGTGTTCGCGTCGGGATTGCCACCGCCGGGATTCACGACGTTGCCGATGTCGACGAGTCGCTGTCCGGCGCGACCGTCGATTGGCGAATGGATGTAGCAGTAACTGAGCTGGACCTTCGCTGTGTCGATTGCAGCGTGGTCTACTTTGATCGTTTCATCGGCGCTTCGCACTGCAGCGCGCGCGGCTTCAGAATTGGCTTTGAGCGTGTCGTAGTCGGTGCGGAGCTGTTCGTACTGCTCGCGGGCGACGACACCCTGTTCAACGAGTGTTCGATAACGTTCGACTTGTGCACGGCCCCAGTTCTCGCGCGCGACCTCACGCGCCAGGTTCGCTTCTTGTTGCTTCTTAGCGGCGGTGTCTTTCGCGAGGTTGGCCTGTGCCTGTTTCAGATTCGCGTCGAACGGACGCGGGTCGATCGTAAATAGCAGTTCGCCCTTGCGAACATTTGCGCCGTCACTGAAATGAATCTTTTCGATACGGCCGGAGACTTGTGGCTGAATCGCCACCGTTTCGCGCGCGACGATCTTGCCGAGCGCATCCATGTAGTTCGACACGTCCTGCGACACGGCCGTACTAACAACGACCGGCGCAGGCGGCCGTTCAAAACTTTGCTGCGCCTGATTCGCACAACCGGCGAGCGCACCGGTGATCACCAGTAAAATTCCCAGACGACAAGACAGGGACTTCATTCGATTTCCAGTTCCTTAAGGATTATCGGGCACACCCATTTTGCCATTATCCGGTAAGAATACTAAGCGCCCCCGCAAAAGGTTGTGTTAAGGGCAGGTGAAAAGTTGTTAAGAGATCGTGAAGAAGGCGGATTTCAATGTTCATTTACGCCGAAGGCGTTCGCTAATTTCAGCCCAGGGTTGGAGCGCCAGCGACAACCCTGGGTACGCGAATATAAAAATAAAACCCTGAAAGGGTTCCACGATTGGCGAACCCTTTCAGGGTTAGACCGCCTTTGACGTGTTGGTCCCCAGGGTTCTCGCAAGCTCGAACCCTGGGCTGAAATTAGCGAACGCCTTCGGCGTTATCTCTGGTGTGAGGTTCGGCAAGGCGCTTCTTTCTCCATTCTGAGATGTTCTTCAACCGTCGCCGGAATTCGGCTTCGGTCATCTGATACTTTTCCGGTTTTTTGGTTGTGGTCTGAGGCACAACTTCGTCTTTGTCTTTCATGAGTGATCTCCGGCGCTCACTATGCTCCGAAGCACAACTCATCGCAAGAACAAATAACGCGGATGAACACGGATAAAATCCGCGGATTTGATCCGTGTTCGTCTGTGTCTAAATTAAATTTTGTCGAGCAGATTGATCAGGTGGGGTTTCTTTTCGTCGCAGATTGAAACCTTTTTGGCGAATTTCGGGTTTTCAGCGAAGAAGGCGACGAGGCCTTGCTTCTTGGGTGACCAGGGTTTGCCCTTCTTTTTTTCTTCGGCCTTCCGCGCAACGTCGATCTCGTCGATCGGATAGGTCAAGTGGACCGTGTACTTTTCATCACCGCGCTCGGCTAACAACATCTCCAACGTTTCGCGATGGGGATTGCCGTGCTCGCCGTTTCCCGAAAACACATAATGGTCCGCGGTGATACGACGGAATGAAATCGGGTCATTGTTACGTTTACTGCCGTGATGCGGGCATTTAAAAATATCGACGTGAATCTTGCTCTTGCCGTCCTTCTTTAAAAGACCCGCGAGTTCGAGTCCCTCAAGGACCTTGTCGCCACGCGCATCGCCGGTGAGCAGGATTCGCTTCTTTCCAACTTCCGCCAACACAACCAGGCTCGAAAGGTTCGGAACAGACGTGTCCGTGAAGGCCGCCAGCGATGCCTCGCTCTTCTTCCCCTGGTGCTTCTCGAGAAATTCATCATGCGCTTCCTGTAAGGCCAGTACTTCATCGTTCATTGGCCCAATTACAGTAAACTTTAGTCCCTTACCCATATCGACCTGTTTAGCACCCTTCTTCGCAATTACAAGCTTCCCTTTAAACTGCGGATTGATCCGGAGCTTGAGCGCTCTTGAATCGTCACGCAATCGAAAGCCCTGGCTGACACTCGCAAGCACTTTAGCCGCTTCGGGATCGAGACCTTCCACCTCTTCTCCGTCACCAGAAAGCGAAGCCGGACCAAACGAAGCCGTCACTGCGGCGCGCAGTTTGTCTGGATTGTTGCCGATGATGTCGTCGAACGAGTTGTGCCACACACCGTTGATCCGCAACGGTTTCGCCCCCTGCGTTTCGATCATTTCTTTCGTTAGTTCAAGAACGCCTTTGATGTGATCGTCGTCGATATGACTGACCATAAGCAGATCGACTGGAAGCGTCGCGTTGGCAGCGAGCCCGCGCGCTTTCCGTATCTCTGCGAGTCGTGGTTTGAGATGTGGTTCATAGACGTCTGCCGGGCCACCATCGATCAGCATCAAGCCCGGCTCAGTTTTGGTCCCGTAATGAACAATAAGACAATCGCCTTTGCGAGCGCGGCGCACATCGAGTGTAAAAAACATGACTTTTCTCCTCAGTAGGGGGTTAGATACTTTGAAAGGCCCGCAGCACGTCGAGCATGCCGTGGCCCTGGAAGCTGCGCTCGCGACCAAGATCGGTCGCGCTTTCGCAGAGGATTTGTTTGATCCGGCGGGGCTCACCAATCAATTCATCGTAGCGAGCCATCAGCATCGCTGCAGCCCCGCTGACGTGCGGCGCAGCCATACTCGTACCGTCTAGCTCTCCCCATTCACCATTCGGCAAACACGATTCGATTCGTTCACCCGGCGCCACTAAATCCGGCTTGAGCCGGCCATCACCGGTTGGACCACGACTCGAAAAGAAGCTAACGCCGTAGGTATGCGGTTTAAAACGATGAGTGGCGCCGACTGTGATCACGCCATCAGCATTGCCTGGATCAGTAATACTGAAAGCAGTGTAACCCTCGAAAGATCCGTCCTTGGTCTCAAAGCTCTGATAACCGAAATTACCGGCAGCGGCCACCACCACCACACCACTATCAACCAGCCGCTCGGATTCGTTGCAAATCGGGGTGCGTCCGCAAGCGAAGTTACGCACGTCATGCGGTATCGAGAGGCTCATGTTCGCGCCATGAATCGTAAGATAAGTGTGCCGTTCGTTCAGGTAACGCAGATACTGAAGCGCTGCGATGATCGCGAATTCGGTGTCTTCCAGCGTTTTCGCAAGCACACGAAAGTCGTAGAAATTGATGTCCGGACACATTCCATCAGCGAAGCTCGTGCTCAGCTTCTTCTTGCTGTTTGAGTTCTTACCGGAATTTGCGCCGATGATGCCGGCCACGTGTGTGCCGTGTCCGCTTTTTGTTCCGGTCGTGGGCTTGATTTCAATCAGTGGCTCCACTAACTCCCAGTGAATCGGGCGGTCGTTGGCCGCGTCGGTCGCCAACTCCTGTAAGTTTTCAATCGCCTTTTTCGCCTTGATGGGATTTTTTAGTGGCGCCTTGAGTAAATTTTTAACCCGTTCTTGGACTGTGTCCAGACTGTCGTTATCGAGACTCACGATTTCGCGAATGTTGCTGAAGTCGAATGACTTGATGATTCTGCTTTCGCCGTTGTTGTCGTTGAACACGGGATGTTCCCCGTGTATACCGGAATCCAGAACGGCCCAGGTGATCCGGTTGCAGTTCACGTTGAACAGAGTGCGCGCAGCATCACCTTTGACTGATGGAACTGATTTCTCGAGAGCCGGTAACGCCTTTCGATTTAGCGAAACTTGCCAAATCTTTGACGCCACGTTCGCCTTGCCCCGTTTCGGAGTCAGAATAGGTTTGAAGGCATCGCTAAGCCGTTGGACCACCGGATCCGGCGTTTCTAACTTCATTAACGCCTCGCCCGCACCGAGCGATGAATCGTTGGTTTTATTCTCCGTCGCCGCCCAGAGAATGATTCCAGCCAGACTTATGTAACGGTCGAGCGCTGTAAAGCTGGCGAAGTCATTTGCAGCCAGCGTAGTGGGATCTTCGTCGGCCTCCGCCTTGGCCCAGTCCATGATTGCTTGTATTTTTTGTGTGAGGCGACCGTCGCCTCTCACGTAATCCTGGAGTTGTTTCTGAATCTTCGGATCGTTCCACCACTCCGTCATCGGCACGATCACCTGCAGTAACTCTTCAAAAAACAGTTTCGCGGCAACCAGACCTTGAAGGTATGCGATCTTCGCTGCCTCTTTTTCATTGCGCTTCATTTTCAAGGCTCTGACGCGATCGGCGATGAGCTTCGCGACGGGACCCGCGGGAGCTGACTTATGTGGTGTTATGAGCAGGTCTTGCGGCGCAGCAGGTTTGACCGCGTAGGCAACCCAGACGTCACCGAGCACTGGAGAGTCTTGTAACTGCCGGCGATCGTTGGTTGGACCAAGCAACACGAGTTCCACGAGGGCACGAGAAGAAACAGGCATGATAAACCTCTTACGGAAAGGTGAAGAAAACGAACGGCGCGCTAATTAAATTACAGGATCGGCAAATTGACAAGAAAATCCTGTCGAGCGGGGGCAAGCCCCTCTTCCTGACTTGCTCTATTCTTAGTTGCTCAATCATCTAATAGAACCTGAATCTGAAAATGGAACAAGTCAGGAA
>DATFDT010000040.1:0-2886 GCA_035251975.1 Pyrinomonadaceae bacterium
CCTGGGGCTTGCGCCCCAGGCTTTATGCTGTCGCCCGCTTCGCGGGCTTATTTCATAGCTTGCGCGGGCTTTACGTCACGGCGTCGCTGGCTTTTTTAGACAACCTTCCGGCGTTTGCTTATAATCCAGCGTGTTTTGAAAAATCCCGAAACGATTCCCGATCTAGACCTCCTCGAAACGGTTCTCGCTTACAAATTCACAGATCGTGCGCTGCTCGAGCGAGCCATCACGCACCGCTCGTGGGCGCATGAGAAAGTCGCGCCCGGTGATGAACTCGAGGCGCGCAAACTGCACAATGAATCCCTCGAGTTTCTCGGCGACTCTGTTTTGGGTTTGGTGGTAGCAAATTATTTGTGCAGCTCTTATCCCGGCGGGACTGAAGGCGAGTTGTCGCGCATGAAGCATCGCCTCGTGAGTGCGCCGACGCTCGCGAAGGCTTCACAGGAACTGAACCTCGGCGACTTCCTCCGTTTCGGCCGCGGTGAAGAGAAGAGTGGCGGGCGGCATAAGAACGCATTGCTGGCTGACGTGTTTGAAGCGATTACAGGTGCGATATTTCTCGACGGCGGTCTTGCAGCAGCGACTTGTTTTGTTTGTTATGCGCTGCGGGATGAATTGGAAGGTGCTGATCCGCTGACGGCAGCCAAAGCCGACTACAAGACGATGCTCCAGGAGCAACTTCAGGCCGAACGTCGCACGGCGCCGCGTTACGCGGTAATCGAAACGCTGGGTCCACCGCATCAACGTATATTCCACGTCGAGGTTTCGTGGGATGGCGGCAGTATTTGCGGGGAAGGTCCGTCGATAAAAGCGGCAGAAGCGGCGGCGGCAAAGGCCGCGCTCGAGGGAATGAGGGTTTTAGAGGATTCGGAGGCGGATACCGACCTCGGCGTCGAGAGTTAGTTTATCTACAGATTACACAGAAACATTATCTGCCTAATCTGCGGATAAAACCTTGTACCTAAACTTGACCACCGCCAGTAACGTATCTAGGATGTTTTTTTAATGGCGACTAACCGTACCACTACCAAGTCAACAACAACCACGCCCGACACCGCCGTGGCAAAACCCTCCACGCTGTCGCGGTTCTTCAGCCGTAACGGTCACGACAAGACGCCACCGCCACCGGTGAAACTGCAGGGGCCGCCGAAGTCGGTGTGGCGTGAATACTTCGAATCAGCAGTTGTCACGGTCATCATGGCGCTGTTTGGCATGACCTTCATCGTGCAGGCCGTTAAGGTGCCGACCGGATCTATGCAGAACACGATCACCATCGGCGATCACCTGCTGGTCAACAAGTTTATCTTCGCACCCGGAAAGTCTTTGCCGTTTCTACCGCAGCGCGAGATCAAGCGCGGCGACATCATCGTCTTCAAGTATCCCGGCAATCCTTACGATCCCAAACGCGACGACAGGCCTGACAACCGCCCGATACTGACCAACTACGTGAAGCGCGTGATCGGTTTGCCCGGCGATCGAATCAAAATCCAGGGAAACAATGTCATTGTTAATGGCGAGGTTGTCCCCGAGCATCACATCACTGCCACTGATCATAATCGCAAGGATCCGTTGGAGATTAATAACAACCCCGAACGCAAACCCGGCGAGCTCTACGACGTCTATTACAAACCCGGACCTCCGGATGACGATCAGGAGTACGACGCCTTCCAGGGTAAGGATGAGCTCGTCGTACCTGAGGCGAGTTATTTCGTGATGGGCGATAACCGGAACAACAGTGAAGACAGTCGTTACTGGGGCTTCGTGCCTCGCGATCTCGTCATCGGTCGTGCGATGTTTGTTTACTGGTCCTACGACGAGAGCGCCGAAACCACGGACGGACCTCTGGGTTTAGGCATCATCGTCGACTTCTTTAAAAACACGCGCTGGAGCCGCACCGGCACACTCGTTAAGTAGGGCCACAAAAAGGCACAAAGAAAACTAAGAGGCACAAGACGCATACCGATGATTAAGCGTTCGCAGATTGTTTGGTGGGCGTCGCTGATCATACTCGTGACCGTAGTGTCTTTTGATGTGCCGGCGCAACGGAAGTCGAAGAAGAAGTCTGCGCCGGTGCAGCCGCCGAATGAGCTTACAAAGCTGCGTGAGGAATACATCAAGGCAACGAACGAGTACAAAGCCAGTCTCGGAAAGTTATTGCCGTTTTACGAGAACGAATTGAAGAAGGCTGAAGAGAAGCTCGAGGTATCGAAAAAGCTTCTCACCGAAGGACTGATCCCAAAGACGCAACTCGAAGAGTACGAGCGCGCCGTGACGCTTGCTAAGCAAAAGATTGCTGAAACTAATCGCTCGATGACGAGTGCTGACGAGCAGGTCGCAGCCGTGCTCGTGGAAGCAGACGCCAATGAGCAGATAGCGAAGAACCTTCGCCTCGCAAAGCAGGGGCTCGTGCGTACCGCAGGGTTTACGCGTTACACGGGAGCCGGTGGCTGGAACCTCGGCGACTCCTGGAAAATACAACGCTTCTTTTACGACACTTTCAATAAGCAGCTTCCGATCGCGGTGTTTGGACAAGGACCAATTCACGATCGCTGGCGCTTGGACCATCACAACGCGATGGACATTCAGCTTCATCCCGATGGCGTCGAGGGCCGTGCGCTTTTGGAGTTTCTGCAAAAGAACGGAATTCCATATCTCGCGTTTCGCTCGGCAATTCCGGGCACCGCCACTGGTCCACACATACACATTGGCAGTCCATCTCACCGTTACTGATCAGAACTTATGAAACCAGGAAAGAATTCTTCTCTGTGCAAGCTCTGGGTTCTCTGTGTCTCTGTGGTGATCCTGGCTACGAAGAGAAAACCACAGAGACACAGAGAACAGAGAGGTTGCACAGAGATCTTCCTGATCTTTCTGGTGTTGTTTTTC
>DATFDT010000041.1:0-42661 GCA_035251975.1 Pyrinomonadaceae bacterium
AGGGATCCTCAGAGACTATACGGGTCGGGACTGAGACGTCCAAGATATAGTCCAGCCAGCAACCCCAGCTTTGACGGGCGGTCAGGGAAAGCCTGATGCTGGAAGCTAAGCAGAGGGCCGCAGGTTCGAGTCCTGCCGGGGGCACTTACATACCAGTTTGTGGCGGCATTAGCTCAGTAGGTTAGAGCGCCAGATTGTGGATCTGGAGGTCGTGGGTTCGAGACCCACATGCCGCCCCACGCCACAAAAGAAGATTAGCCACAAAAGGCACAAAAAGCACAAAGTGGTCTTTTGAGAAGTTAAGGCGCCTAATTCTTTCAAGGAGGAATTAGGCGCCTTAACTCATTCATTCATTTTGTGTTTTTGTGCCTTTTTGTGGCTAACTAATCGATTTCCTCTTCCTCCTGATCCTTTTTCTTTACTGAATACGTGTCGAGATATTGAGCATCGTGGCCGCGGGCGATGAGGATGAAGGCGTGGCCGCGGCGTCCCCCAATCTCCCACGTGAATTTGTGATTGCCTGGAGTGTTGCTGCGCTGCGCTGACTTCAGATCGGCAACTTCCTGATAACGAATGCGCGGCCCATCCGTACGCGCGATCGCGGTGACGTAGCGCACACGGTTCTCCGCATCGTAACCGACAAGCAGATGTGAGATTCGCACATCCCTCACGGCCCAAACCTCCTGCCGCTTTCGTGTCTCTTTCTCCAGACTGCCGATTGATTTCAGACGAGCGACAGCATCGTCGCGCTTCATATCAAGACTGATGCCCATGATCTCGGGGCGTGGCCGGGCAGCAGCCACGCTCACGAGAGCACCGATCACGAGCAACAGCGAAAGACTCAATAGACTTTTCATGGCTACTTAGTCTTCACACTCGCAACGTTGGAATAACCAGACTTGCCACCGCTGTTCGCTGCCCGCACGCGGTAGAAGTAGGTTGTCTTTCTGAACAGAGTGTTGTCAGTGTAGCTTCGCACGTTCGCCGCGACAGTTGCCACCTGGATATAACCTCCAGACATTGACGTCGAGCGCTCGATCGCAAAGCTCTCCTCGTTGTTCGAATTGTCAGCCCAGCTCAAACTCGCCGAGCCTTTGCCACCGCTTGTCACGGCCAACGAAGACGGCGCTGCCGGACGTGACTGGCACGCCGCATTTCCAATCAACGTGTAACCAACCGCGATACTCGGACTGCCGTAGTTCGCATTGTCCGGCACCAACGCAATCACTGGCACACGCACAAACATGCGCGACAGCCTGCCACCCGTTTGCGGATTGCCGATCTTGTTATTCGCTACTACGAGCGTGATCGTGTCTGTCTGCGTGTTGTAGTTACTGCCCGTGTCGAGATTACCCACAGTCGTCGCGGTGCCCGCAGAGTTGTCTGCATTGTGGATGTAGGTGCCGTACTTGAACGTGACCGCTCCGAGCAGGTCAGTTCTCATATCGACAAAATATCCGTTGTTATCGGCGCCGGTAAAGTACACACGCCACTGCGTGTTTGGAGTGAGCGGATCCGCGAGATCGCCCATCTTCAAACTGAAAACGAGTTTCTGCGAACCGTCTGCCGAATACGGCTCCGCGATGTGCAACGAGCGAATGTCGTGACCGCCGATCTGGTCCAACGCGTCTCCCGCCGGGTCAGTCATGATGGTGATGCCCAAACCGTTGCACGCGCTTTCGTTTGTTGCCGGTGTTACATGAGGCGACGATGCGCCTTCGCCATTCGCATTCGACGCCGTCACGCGGTAGTAAAAGTTTCCGCTGCCTGCATCGTTGTCGATGTAAGAGTTAACGTCTGCTCCGAAACTCGATAACAGACTCTCCGCACCGCCTTCGACACCGCGATACAGGCGATAGCCCGAGATCGCTGAGCCACCATCTTCCGGTATGGACCACGCCAGTTCCACCGCATCGCCGTCTCTGGTCGCAACCAAGAGCGGCGGTTCGGGTGTCGCGTTCGCAGGCGGATCAAATGCTGCATACAAACGCTTGCCTCCGGTCTGTCGAATGATGGTCGCTTTGTCTGTACCGTCATTGTCGAGACTATCGATCTTGCCGTCGCTATTGCGATCAACTCCGCGAATACATTCAGCAGTTATACAGCCGTCGGCAAAAGCCGCAACAACACGGCCCTGTTTATCGACAGTAACGTCGTTGAAGTCGAGGAGATTGCGCGTGCCGGACGGACAGGTCGTGCCCTGGGTACAAACAACACCACGCTGAACCGGATCGTTTGGCGTCGCGTTGGCCGTCACCCAGGTCACACCGCCGTCGTAAGTAGTTGCGATGTAACCGTACCAGGTACCGGGGAACGTTAGATCAGTTCCTCTACCGCTCGCCCCAGGCGTGCTCGAGCCAAGGAAGAAAAACGCCGCGCGATTGCTATCGCCGCCGACCACCGCCGGAAAAACGGTGTTCTGAACACCCTGCGAAGCACCAACGTCCTGCACGTGCAGCCACGTCGCACCACGATCGTGTGATACAGCAACGCGAGCATGTCCATCGCCATCAGCGTAGCCGAAATAAACTGTGCCGTCTGCGCCGATGCCGACTGAAGGATCAGTGTCGCCCGCGGTGCTTCCGTCGATCGTGCGAATGGTCCACGAGAGACCGTTGTCTTCTGAAACGGCGACGCCTTGTTTGCCGCCGCAGGATTTATTCGGCACGTAAACCGTGCCATCGGGCGCGACTTTGATATGACCGTGGAGTCCATCGCATTGCACGAGCGTCCACATCGGAATTGCAACACCGAACGTCAAACCACCGTTGTCACTGCGCGCGATCTCGGCGAGACCGACGTCCTGCGAAGCGTAGTAGATCGCGTTTGGATAGATTTGCCCGTTTAGTCCGGGTAGCTGGATCGCACCGCCTTTGAGACTACCGTCGGGATTCTTTGCGTAAGGACCGCCGCCGATCGTCTGGTGGTCCACGCCTGAGTTGATGCCTGAGCCCTGACTGATGGTCCAACTTGCACCGTCGTCGTCAGTGAATGCCATCGCACTCGCTTTGCCTAGCAGTTGCGAAACAAACGTGCGATTAGTGCGGTTTGGTCCTGCATCGCTGTCAGTGAAAAGGATCGGATCAAGCGAGGTTAACGAAGTGTTCGCCGCACTGACGTCTTCCCACGTGGCCGGCGCCGGTGACGCCGTGTCGTCCCATTTGATGCGCAACGTCTGCAGCGCAGCGACAAACATCGCGGCGCCCGTGTCCCAGTTCACGCCGATTGTCGGCTCGCCTGCCGAGTTACCCATGGCGGGCGGTGCTGCGTAGCTCGTGTAATGTGGTGCAGTTTCTGTCGATGGGGTCGGCGTTGGCTGCGGCGTGGGCTTGCTCTCGATCGTCGCGCTGCCGTGATACTGATCGGCCGCTGTTGCTAAATAATAAACCGCGCGAACCGTGTAGACGCCGGTGCCGCTGACCGATGGATCGATCGTCGTGTCTTCCCAAGTCAGCGGCTCAGTAGGCGACGTTGCGCCCCGACCGGAACTGGCCACAACAGGTCCGGAGTTCGAGTCCTTGTGAATGTAGAGATCGTAATCTGTGACTGGAAGCTGCCATTCGATCTTTATGTGGATCAGCTTGCCGGCCCAGTCTGCTGGTGTTCCACCGACCGTTAAGGTGAACGTGTCGCAGGTTAAACCTTCCTGACACAAATCCTCGCTACCGATAAGCAACGGTGCGTTGATAGCTCCACCTGCGACGGCCGTGCCGGTCCAGGTGATCGGTGTGGTGGCCGTCGGATTAATGGCTACGCCGGTCGGGTTAGAGGCGCGCGTGCTGTAAAAGTACGGGAGCGCTAGTGTAACCAACAACGCGACACAACTGAATAGAATGGTTCTTCGGAACCTCGGATTCGGGTGGGACATCTGCTTTTCCTCGCATTAAGTGGAGCCACGACAACTATCGTTTGTCGTTTACTCGGGGACTCCAGTGTTAACCGCTTGAGGGAATACGGGCGTCGGGTACGTGGAATTGCAAACTGCAGAACGTGGTT
Source organism: Pyrinomonadaceae bacterium (assembly GCA_035251975.1). Classification (GTDB taxonomy): domain Bacteria; phylum Acidobacteriota; class Blastocatellia; order Pyrinomonadales; family Pyrinomonadaceae; genus PSRF01. Next base: position 3,997 of record DATFDT010000041.1, read on the forward strand.
TAAAGGGAAAGCGTAACGGAGCAGTCACGCAATTTCTTCGAAAACTTGGAGAACTCCTTGTAGTGTTCTTGTGGGAATAATGAGGAATTCTTGCGACGCGGGCGCGGTGAGACATTAACAAGTCAGGAAGAGGGGCTTGCCCCGCTGGCTAAGTCCATCGATCAGCGGGGGCAAGCCCCTCTTCCTGACTTGTTCTTTTCTATCTACATTGCGAAATCGACGGCGGCGAGGTTGACCAGTGACTCGGCACGGGCGCTGTTAAGGACGAAGAGGTCGGCGTCGATAACATCGAGAGGTTTAGCGAACAAATAGCCCTGGCCGTACTGGCACTTCAACGATCTAAGCTGCTCCAACTGCTGCTCAGTCTCAACACCTTCAGCGACAACCTGCATACCGAGATTGCCTGCGAGCGTAACAATCGTCTTCACGATCTGAAGGTTCTCATCAGCCGCATTCATACTCGTCACAAACGAACGATCGATCTTCAGCGTGTCGACCGGAAAACGATTGAGATAACTCAACGAAGAATATCCGGTGCCGAAATCATCGATGCTCAACCGAACGCCGAGACTGCGGAGTTTCGCGAGCGTAACCGCCGCAAGCTCCGGATTCTCCATCACCACCGTCTCTGTAATCTCGAGCTTCAAGTGCCAGGGATTGATCTGAGATTCGTGTAACACCTCTTCAATTCGCTCGATCAGATCGGGCTGCATAAGTTGCTTGCCGGAAAGATTCACGCTCATGATCAAGTCGCGGTTTGACAACGAATATTGCTGCCACTTCCGCAACTGGCTACAGGCATCCCACAATACGCGCAGACCGATCGGTAAGATCAGCCCAGTCTCTTCTGCCAGTGGGACAAAGTCATCAGGTGCAACGATCCCGCGTTCCGGATGTTGCCAGCGGACGAGCGCTTCGAAACCGTGCAGCTCACCACTCGCAAGCGACACGATCGGCTGGTAATAAACACACAATTCGTCCTTCTCGAGCGCGCGTCGCAGATCGCTCTCGAGCCGCAGGAGGGTAACGGCGCGTGTGTGCATCGCGGTATCGAAGATCTCGCAACGCGCTTTGCCACGATCTTTCGCGCGATACATCGCAGTGTCAGCATCGCGAATGATGTCTTCAGCTTCTGTATATCCCGACGTGCTGAGCGCGACGCCGATACTGGCCGTCGTAATCGCTTCGTGACTGGCGAGCTTGAAAGGAGCAGAGATCGCCTGTTGCACTTTTTCCGCCACGCGCACGGCGTCAGACGCATCCTGAATCGCGTCGAGCAGGATCGCAAACTCGTCACCACCGAAACGTGCGACCATGTCCGTTTGTCTGATACACGCTTCGAGCCGGCGCGCGACGAGTTTCAGCAACTCATCACCGCACGGATGGCCCAGGCTGTCGTTAATGTTTTTGAAACGATCGAGATCGAGAAACAACACACCAAACAGATACTTCTCATTCTGGTGCGCGCGCCGCAGAGCTACACGCAAGTGATCTGTAAACAGAGACCGATTCGGCAATCCGGTTAGGGCATCGTGAAAAGCAGCGTGGCGAAAGTGTTCGCGACTCTCCTCCAGTTCCCTGCCCGCACTTTCCAGTTTCTTGACGTAACGATTGAGTTCCTCGACGTGGCGCTCCGCTTGTTCGGCACGTTCACGCTCCGCGCGCTCGGCTTGTGCAGCAGTTGCGCGAATGTCTTCGAGATATTTTTCGTACGTGAAGTAGATGATCGAGATGATCGGAAGCGGCGCCAGCACCGCGTAAAAACTGATCGTGCCTTCGAGCTTGATAATACTGCCTGCTACAAAGGCGCCGATGAAGTAAGTCAGCGACGACCAAAGGTAATGTTTGGACCATGTCAGCCAGAGGGGTCGATCGGATTTACAGGCGAGACAGATTGCCACTATCCAGGTGTGGGCCACGTACTGGCTGAAAGCGACCGTGCTCAGAAGCACCAGGGAGGTCGATAATGATTGCGTGTCAACGTGAAAATCCACCCCGAAGAGCAGACGTGCAATCGCGCCGGTGATAAAAGCCGCAGAACCGGCTGCAGTAGCGTTGAATAAAACCGTGCTCCAACGCTTACTGAGATGACGTCCGGCGCTCAGTCCATCAGCGGCTGCGACTATTACTGCCGCCTCTGGTCCATAAAGTAGAAGCGTCAGAAAAACAAAACTGTCCGCCACAGTGATCGTCGTGTTCACGCGCGGGACTTTGATCGCGATACGTGAGCTGATGACGACTGTCAGCAGGAACAACAGGCAAAAACGAAAGTCGAGTTTCGCGAAAGGCAGTGTACAAAGTGAATGGAAGAATATCGCCGCCCCCGCGACGACTATCAGCCACATGTACCGATTAATGAACCGCTGCTTGCCCATTGCGATTACGAGTGAGTGAGTTTGGGGTTTTTAGAAGTAAAGAAGATCGTATTGTCCGGCGATATCAAAACCGAGCTTCAAATAGAACGCGATCGTCCGCGTATTTTCATTCTCAACGAACAGATGAATGGCCTTCGTCCGTTCCTGCAACTTGCGACCGACCGCTGCCAGACAACTGTGGCCCACGCCCTTGCCTCTTTCTTCACGAGTGACATACACGCCCTCGATGTAAGTGGCGTCAGGTGTTTCGCTGATTACGTCAGCTTTGAAGATCAGTCGCCGGTTCTGCATCAGCACCCACACGCGATTCTTGTCGATGCGACGCAGGTAACGTTGTCGAAATCCGATCGGATCTTTGCGCAACGGATCGAGGCCGCTGGTTTCGACTGCCATCGCCGCTTGAGCGCGAACGATCGGTTCCAGATCTTCCGGTCGGGCGAGACGAAGTTCAGGAACATCTTGTCGTAGCTGAAACTGTTCACTGCGGCGCAGAAAGAGCACTGGACAAACGTGACGCGGCGTCTGCCTTTGCTCTGCGTAATAGCTCCAGAAACGCTGCACGGCGTTGTGCTCGCCCATCAGCAAATGAGGTGACGGATCACGACGCGCAGCCGAAGCGAATCCCTCGATCGCGCCTTCGCTTAAGGCGTCAAACAGAATCGAATGACCGATCAGCGCAACGCCTTCAAGCTTGTCAGCCTTGTTGCGACACACGTAAAAGCGCCCGCGATTTTGTGCGCTAACCAAGCCGTTGTCGCGAATAAAACCGGCCATCACGACATTCGTTAACGTGGGCACGGCGAGCGCAGAGAGAATCTCCATTTCCATTCCCACCGCTGCCGGCGCGATGCAACTGCTGTCGAATTTACAGGCCACACTAGCCATGAGTTAATTCCATCCATCAGCGGGGCAAGCCCCTCTTCCTGACTTGTTCTTTTTCAACTTGTTCCGTTGACTTGTTCGTTGATGGTATTTAGCGCTTCGACACCGAACAGGTCAGGAAGAGGGGCTTGCCCCCGCTCGTCTTATCATGCACTACTGCACGGAGCCGTCGTCCTGCACGGCATCCATATCGTTACCCGAGTCACCATTCGTGAGAACTGACAGCGCCCAGATTGGACCACTGTCTCCGATGGCGACTCCATCCCCGATTGCGACACCGTCGGAGAACAGAATTCCGTCACCGATCGCAACGCCGTCGCCGATCGCGATGCCAGTCGAGAAAGTTGAGCCCAGCAGGAAGATGTAGCCGTCGCCGATCGCAACACCCGTGCTCGTCAGGATGTTGTCGCCAATCGCGACGCCGTCACCAATCGCTACTCCATCACCAATCGCAACGCCGTCACCAATTGCCACACCGTCGCCGATCGCAACTCCATCTCCGATCGCCACGCCAAGATCGTAAATGCGTTGATACTTCGTGATCAGATTGATGCCGGTTGCATAACCGCGGTTCAGTAGAATGCCCTGCGCCCAGGGGAAGGTGTAGCCATCAAGCGTCGTGGAAGGTGTCGGGGGGATAATCGTAATCAGCAGGTTTGAGCCCGCCAAAGTCGTGTTTGAGAGATCCGTGCGGACCAGTTTCGCGAGACGGATCGCGCCTTCGATGTTGAGCTCACCAGCGCCCTGTTCGAGCATGTTGTACCCGTTCAGCGGCTGGGCCGTGTACATCAGGATCATCTTGACGAGGTTTGGCGTGAGCTTTGGATTAGCCTGCAATATCAACGAAGCAGCGCCGGCCACGAGCGGCGTCGCCATCGACGTGCCGCTCATTCTCATCATCTTGTGATTGCTGCCGCTCCCAGGAGTGCATTCGAGCTGCGGATACTCGGTGATAAGTCGATTGGACCGGCCTTCAGCCGCGATCAGTTTGTTACCAGGCGCAACGAGCTCCGGTTTGATGATGTTGTCGTAATACTTGACGCCGTTAACAGTGCGATAGCTGCGCGTTGGACCACGCGAGCTGTAAGTCGTGACACCATCGTCAGCCCGCACGTCGGTTCCGAAAGAGTTCGCCGCGCCGACAGTGATCACTGAAGGATCGTTTCCGGGAGCGTGAATGCGACCGTAAATTTTGCGTCCGGTGGCGTCCGCGCCGTCGTTACCAGCCGCCGCTACCACAACGAGTCCGGCGTTAACCAGACGACGCGCGGCCAGGCACAACGGGTCGTCTTTGTACGAATCCACTGCCGGCGCGCCGAGACTTAGATTGACCACTCTAATCCTGTACTTCTGATAGTTTTTCTCACCCAGAGGCTTGGTTGGATCAGTTGGCGCGAGGATCCAGTTCAACGCTTTCAAAACGTTCGAGACCGCGCCGACACCGCGCGAATTCAGCACACGCAGATTGATCACTTTCGCTTCAGGAGCGACACCGATGTAAGCGCCGTGGGCGACGTGATCGACGCCCGCCGCTAATGAAGCGACGTGAGTACCGTGGCCGTACGGATCATCAACTCTGCCTTCACCCGTGAAATCAAACTGCGCATCGATCCTGCTTCCGATCTGGTGGTGGTCCTTGTCGATACCGGAATCCAGCACCGCGATGTTCGCATCCTTGCCTTTTATTCCACTGTTGCCGGACTGCGTGCGCATGAACGCCGCGCCCGTAGTTTTCTCGACGTGGCCGGTCATGTGGACGTCTCTGTCTTCGGAAATGAAGTAGACTTCGCTGAAGTCTGCCAGCTCGCTGACGACGCTGAGCGGCAGTCCGACTGAAAACGAATTGAGCTGTTTGAAGTCGTCTTTGAAGTGAACGCCGTTACGCTGCAGTAACGCGTTCAAGCGACCGGTCGGTGATGAGTTGAGTTGAATGATGACTTGAACGTTCTCGCTGCTGGTACGGCCGCGGAGGGTGTTTGAGATCTTCTCGTCTTTGCGTCGCGAGTTTGCAGCGCTAACGCTATTCGTTACCAGACCGCTCAGGCAAAGCGAATAAACCAGGCCGCCGACAATCAGCAGTGAGGCAGCTAGCGATGACTTCAAATGTTTCATTTCCCTTAAACCCTCAGCTCGAGATGGAAAGACGTAGACTCACGTTCGAGCCGAAGTGCATGGCCTGTGCCGCGAAGTGAAGTTCTTTTTTTGGCGTTTTTTAAAAGGTACTTACCTGGTGAAGTCACGCTGGCAGGTCAAACTGATTCTGACCGGTCAACCTGAGATTTCTCTGTGCAATCTCTGTGTCCTCTGTGTCTCGGTGTTGGACTCAGCCGAAAGCCAACGAGACACAGAGGACCCGGAGGTTGCGCAGAGAAGGCGCGGCGTTATTTAATGCCACTGAAGATAAGAGAGGATCAATTAATGCCGGACGAGCAAAGAGTCGCTAATAACTCACAAACCTACGTTGCTGACGCCGACACTTTTCAATTCGAAACAGTCGAACAGGCCAACGGGCAGGCGACGGTGATTCGTTTCCGGCTGGAAGATCCGCGCTACCACGCGGGCGATGTAGTCGTGGTGCTAAGCGGTAGTGAGATCCACTTTCACGGCATGATTGGACAGTTGGCTGACGGCTGGGCGATCGCCAGCGATCGTCGTGGATCACTTCTGGCTGCGACCGTGCAGTAACGCTACCTCACATATCCTGACGGATACGCGACGCGAACACCCGAAGTCGAGGATTTTACCTCGATTTTATGGAATCCCTTGTTCAGATGTGTCGATAGAAAAGTCAGCGCGGCCTGTTTCTGCAATGAGGTATCCAGCTCGCGGATGAATGGAACAAAACTGACAGGCGCGCCCGTGCCCTGGAAGAAAGGAATGCCGCCAGTCTCATCAGACAAACGCTGCAACGAGCTCTGCGCATTACTAATAAGCACTGGGTTCGCCGCCGCGACGATCGTTGGCGCGTAGAAGCTGTAGACCGCGACGCCGCGTTTCTGCGATTCATTCACTGCCCGCTGTAAATCAACACTCTGCGTCGGCGACGACGAATCAACACCGCGAGAAATATCCAGACCATCAGACACGAGCAATATCGCCCGCCGCCCGAGTGGCTGCCCTTCAAATTTCTTCAAGGCTTCAATAACTTCAACGTAAGGATTGTATGGGCTGTTACTGGCGAAACCCGTCGGTGGTCGCAGCCCGCTCGCCGCTCGTTCGAGATCGGTCGTAAATCGCTGTTTAACTTGAAGACTTCCGGTGCGCAGGTAACCCACCATCACTCGCGAACCTTTCGGTAGTTTGCGGATGAACTCCGCCATATCCTTGATCTCGTTTCCCACTGACGGCACGAGGTCTTCCTGAATCAACACCGCGAGCGTGATCGGTGAATTGGTGCCAATACCTCTGAGCGAGATGATGGTCTGCGGCTCGCCGTCCTCGTGAATCGATAAGTCGATATTCTGTAGTTCAGTTTCCTCTTTAACCCGGATCGTAACCGGAACGGTGACCGGCTTGCCGGGACCGCGCGTGGCGCCGTCGCCCGCTATGCTTTGGGGCTGGGCAAAGGCTGACGAGGTGAACACGGCAAGCCCAACGATGATGGACAACTGCAAAAGGCTCAGGTGGAGTCGTCGGAGCGTCTTCATTGAATTTCCTCTATGGTACGGGCGACATTATACTGATGTTATGAAGGAAGCGCTTGTGACGAGCCAGTCGACAGGAAAACTTTCCGGCAAAGATGCCACGACGGCACGATTGCTGAAAGTTGCGCCCTGGATTGCCGTGGCAGCGACTTCGCTTCCGGCCCCGCTGGTGTTCCTTGTCCTATTTCTTACGGCGACGGCCACAGATTCGGCTGCCGTCTATCTCTTGCTGGCCGGCCTCTCCTTGACACTTGGGTTTGCGCTGGGACTAGTAATCGCCTTGCTTCTGTTCTTTTACCGCAAGCGATGGCTCTCAAAATTGCGAGACCGGTTAGCATCGGATGGAATCACGGCGAGTGAGGTTGTATGGTTCCGTTCGGAATTGACGTCGGCTGAGCGGGCGGCGCTGGCCGAGATCGAGCAGAGTAACCCGCTTTTGGCGGATGCTTACCTCGAAACATTGGCGAATCGGCTAATGGCCTCCCGCGTTATTTCGCGGTCTAAGCGGGAAATGCTGCGAGTTGAGCGGCAAATTAACCGGGCGCGGACGCTTCATACGCCTGAATCTGCTTCGTTGCAGAGGGAGTTAGCGGACGACCATGAGCGCCTGCAACACCTGAAACAACAAGCCACCGATCACCTCGCGAAGGCAAAGACGCGGCTCCAGATGATCGAAGCGACCTCGCGACGACGGCTCACCGAGGGCGAAACAGACATAATGATGCAGCGTTTGGGGAGTGCGCAGGACCAGTTGCCGCTGGTGCTGGAGATTGCTCAACTTGAACAACAGGCCCTCCGCGAAGCGAGTGCCGAATCTAAAGCCGTAACCACGGATTAAATCCGCGGCTTTAATCAGCATAATCCGTGGCTACTTAAACGGTAGACGCCGGGCGCGAGTCTTTCTGCAAACCCCTCATCCACAAGTCCCCAATTCCCGAGTCCGGCTTCGGGTGAGCGAAGGCCGGTGACGCGCGCCAGTTCACCACGTAAAGTCATCCCTGCTCCAACCAGATAAGAACGCGCGATCTCTTTCAATGCTTCGTCCCTGCTCACACTCTCGTTGAGCTGATCCGCAAAACGCGCCTCGGGGATAGACCAGATATAAGTAAAAGTCGGCTCGTACAGCACTTCCGTCGGGATCAACTTCAACGACCGCTGCAGCTCAGTCATCGCTTTTTCAAAACGCGCTCGCGGCAGAATCCCACTCTCCTCACGCAAGTCACGCGACGCCATTTCCCACTCGCGCCGCATGATCTTAAGTATCACCTGCGCATCTGCCGACAACATCTTTCTCTCGAGTTTGCGAGGCATTCCCCAAAGCGCATTGAAGAACGGCAGCAAACGCGGCGCGATAAACGTCGAGCGACCGCGCAGCAGCTTTCCATAAAAGCACTTGCCCCGTCGCATTACATCGTCTTTGATGGTCCACGCCAGCCGGCTCTCCGGATCCTTTTGCACGTTGCGCGGCATATGCGCATCGCGCCGGCCACAAACAGCGACATAAAGCGACGGACCAGGACGGCGCGAATCAGTCAAAGCCTCACAGAATCCGACGTCTTCAATGAAGCGCTCGGCGCTGTAAACGTCCTCGACGCGGCTTTCAGGATCGCGTCGCCACATGCGATCGCGATGGACCTCGATCTCTTCAGGAAGCGCTTGCAGCCCTTGCAACATCGCCCGATTCTATCAAAGTGAATTAGCGAACCAGTCAACCTGAGCAGATCGGTCAGCGCCTGGTCCATGGTCAGTCCTGCGCACAAAACAGCTAAGTTGTTGCTACACAACGTTCTACGTCACTTTCGCGTGAATGGCACGGTCCTCGCAGAGGCGGATGCGCCAGTTGTTTGTCCAGAACTGGCAAAACTCAGTACGGAGATAACGAACACGTGACACCGATTCATAGAACAAAACGCTTCCTGGTGCTGGCCTTGCTGGCAAGCCTCACACTGGGACCAAGCCTGCTGGGCGGCAACGTCTTCACCGCCTACGCTAATGGCAAGGAGTCCCGCGGAGGCCAGGGCGCCAAGCCGGTTAAGGTCGCCTCAAACCTCAGCGAAATGCTTGGCAAGAACAGCGGTAGCTTAGTAAAAGTAATCCTCCAGCTCAGCGACAAGCCCAGTGGCCAACTCAACGCCATGCTTGCTGCAAACGGTGTCAAGATCAGAAGACATTTCAACAACCTCAACTCTTTTGCCCTCGAATTACCCTCTAACGTAGTTGATGCTCTCGCTAATTTTCCTGAAGTTGCTTTCATATCACTCGACAGCGAAGTTATGACTCTGGGCGGACACATCGCCCACACTACCGGCACTGATAACGTGCGCTCGATGAGCGCCGACGGCATGCTTGACGGCAACGGCATCGGAATCGCGATTGTTGACTCCGGTATCTACGCCGCCCACACTTCTTTTACTGACACCGTAACCGGACAGTCACGAATCGTCGTTAGTCAGGATTTCACTGGTGAAGGCCGCACGGATGATCCGTACGGTCACGGAACTCACGTAGCAGCGGCGGCAGCCGGAAACGGCATCGTCGCGCACGGTGAATACATCGGCATCGCCCCGCGAGCCAAAATAGTTAACCTGCGCGTTCTGAATTCCCAGGGCGTGGGCTCGGTGTCGAGCGTTCTCGCGGCGTTGAACTGGCTGCTCTCGAATGCAGCGCTCTACAACGTTCGCGTCGTTAACCTCAGCCTCGGCATGCCGGCAATCAACTCATACAAGTTTGACCCGCTTTGCGTTGCGTCACGCGCGCTCGTCGATCGCGGCATCGTCGTTGTAGCCGCGGCCGGTAATAATGGCAAGAACAGTGCGGGCCAGAAAGTTTATGGACAAGTTCACTCACCCGCCATCGAACCTTCGGTGATTACGGTCGGCGCCGTCGACACGCGCGGAACCAACCAGCGCGGTGACGATACCATTGCGACTTACAGCTCGCGTGGTCCGACGCGCAGCTTCTGGACCGACGTCAACGGCGTCAATCATTACGACAACCTCGTCAAACCGGAAATCGCAGCTCCCGGTAACAAGACAATCTTTGCGGAGTCGCCTAACAATTACCTGCTCACACAGAACCCGTCGCTGGATGTCAAAGTCAGTGGCGTTGCAACGCGCAAACAGATGATGCTCAGCGGTACCTCAATGGCGTCTCCGCTGGTAGCAGGAGCTGCGGCTCTGATGTTTGAAGCCAATCCGACTCTCACCCCAAATTTGATCAAAGTGCTGTTGATGTACACCGCGCAACAGCTTCCCAACTACAACATGTTCGAGCAGGGGGCGGGCGAACTCAACGTTGACGGCTCAATCCGTCTCGCGAAGCTTGTTCGCACCACGATCGACAGCTCGACTACGCTGGGAGCGTCGTTGCTGACCGCTCCAGCGCCAGTGCCGCAAACCAGCATTACGATCCCTGGCGGTGTCTACACGTTCCAGTGGTCGCAGGGCGCAATCATGGGCCAGACTTATGCAACCGGTTCAGCGCTAATCAATCAATACCAGAAGGTTTATGCGAAGGGCGTGTTGATCAACGATGGCGTGATAATCGGTGACGGCGTCCTGGTTGCTGACGGGGTCCTGGTTGCTGATGGCGTTCTTGTTGCCGACGGCGTATTGGTTGCCGATTCCACCAAGTTGACACAGGGCGTTCTCGTTGGCGAGAACATCATGGTGAGCAACGGCGCCACACTCGGTGTGGGTACACTGTTCTGTTCAGTCAACCTGTTGGCAACTGGCGTCCTGGTCGCCGATGGAGTGGTAGTTGGTGACGGCGTCCTGGTGGCTGATGGCGTACTCGTTGCCGATGGCGTTCTGGTCGCGGACGCGATGCTCCAGGCGTTCAACGCTCTGACGAATGGCGATGCCAGTACTTCGATGGCGATTGTGCCCGACGACTTAACGGACTATTTGGGTTACTAAACAGTAACACTACTCAACCAATGTCGCAGACGAACACACTTGAAATGAACAAGTCAGGAAGAGGGGCTTGCCCCCGCCCTACAACACATCAGAAGCGGGGGCAAGCCCCTCTTCCTGACTTGTTCTTCAATAACCCAGTTTCAGTCGAGCGTTTGACGAACAGCGACGCAGCGGAAGTTTTGAAGTTCTTAGCGCAGCGCCCGATTCACACGATAACGATGATGGGTATGATCCACGACAACGGAATCGTCAGTCCATTCAATCGCGGCACGTTCTACGGCTGTCGCGACTTGAACGGACAGCTCGAAGGCGTAGCGCTCGTGGGTCATGCAACGTTGATGGAAACGGTTTCCGATCGAGCACTCGCTGCGCTTGCACAAGTCGCGCGTGAATGTCCGGGCACGCACATGATCATGGGCGAGAAGGAACGAGTAGCCGACTTCTGGAGTCATTACGCAGACGCCGGTCGCCGCCAGCGTTTGGCTTGTCGCGAGTGGTTGTTTGAGTTGAGCCGGCCGGTGGATGCCGGTGAAGGAGCTGACGAACTCAGGCCCGTGACTGTCGATGAGTTGGAGCTCGTGATGCCGGTTCAGGCCGAGCTTGCTTATCTGGAAAGCGGAGTCAATCCGCTGGAAGTTGATCCACAAGGTTTTCGCGAGCGTTGCTTGCGACGTATTGAACAAGGAAGAACATGGGTAGTAGTTGAAAACAACCTCCTGGTTTTCAAAGCAGACGTCATTTCGAAGACTCCCGAAGTCAACTATCTCGAAGGCATCTGGCTGCGTGAAGATCGTCGCAACAAGAATCTGGGCGCGCGCTTCATGTCAGAGCTGATGCGACGACTGCTGGAAAATACCAAATCAGTCTGCCTGCTGGTGAATGAAACGAATGAGTGGGCCCAGGGTTTTTATCGCAAATGCGGTTTTCACTTCCGCGCCACTTACGAAACCATCTTCCTGCCCAGGAAGGAGCCAGTGCAGAACTAACTCTTACATCGCCCGATCTAGCCTGATAAAGGCTCTAGTGATTCCCCCCTCATCACTTGAAATGACATTACTGTCATCACCCCTGGCGCCATGGAAAATAAATTCTTCCGGCCATTCCTCCTCGTCGTAGTTACAAGCGGTAGCCTCGCGTTTGTATACTCCGCTCTTCACATAGACTTCCGCCAGTTTGATTCTCACTTCGCCGTCTTAGTCGCGATGGCACTGCTGCTCACGTCGCGAATCACGATTCCGATTCCGCGCTTCAGCTCCCAGATTTCAGTTTCTGACACGTTCGTCTTTCTCGTCCTCCTGCTTTATGGTGGTCCAGCGGCAGTAGTCATGGGCGCGCTCGAGGCGGTTGTGTCGTCACTACGCTTCAGTCGCCGTTTGCGGACCATCGCGTTCAACTTTGGCTCATCCGCAGTTTCGATCTTGATAACGAGCGGTGTAATGCGGTTGGTCTATGGCAACGTAGTTGATCTGCGATCCAATCCTCTTACGGTATCGTTTGTGGCCGCAATCTGCACGATGGCGCTGACACACTTCGCGGCCCAATCCGGAATCGTCGGCATCGGCGGAGCACTAAAAATCGACGAGCCGATCTGGCAAACATGGCGCAAGCATTATCTCTGGTCTTCGCTTACTTACTTCGCGGGCGCGTGCGCGGCAGGTGTCATTGCCGGCCTGGTCTATTTCATCGGAGTTTATGCGTTCGTAATCACGCTTCCGATCATCGCCATCATCTTTCTGACTTATCGCACCTACCTGAAGAACGTCGAGACTTCAGCCGCCCAGGCGGCACAAGCTGAGAAGCACGTCAAGGAGCTGTCGCATTACATCACTGAGCAGGAGCGCATTCGCGAGCAGTTTTCGCAGATGGAAAAACTCTCAGCGCTCGGCGAGCTCGCTTCAGGTGTCGCACACGACTTCAACAACACACTGTCCGGTATTCTCGGTCGCGCGCAGTTGCTGCAACGCACTGACGACCCGGAAAAAATCAGGCGCGGTCTCGAGATCATCATCAAGACGGCTGAAGATGGTGCGAAGACAGTCAAGCGTATTCAGGACTTCGCAAGGCAGCGTCGCGATCACAACTTCGAGCTCGTCTCGATCGATCAGATCCTGATGGACGCGAGCGAGATCACGCGGCCTCGTTGGAAGAATTGCGCCGAAGCGTCAAACATTCACATCACGCTGCAGTTGCACATCGAATCGAATGCAATGGTGATGGGCGATGATTCCGAGTTGCGCGAAGTACTCGTCAACATGGTCTTCAATGCGATCGACGCGATGCCGGAAGGTGGAAAGTTGTCATTGACGACTCGCATCTCGGGCGACTCGGTAATCATCAAGGTTGTCGATACCGGTGTCGGCATGTATCCGGAAGTTCGTTCGAAGATCTTCGATCCGTTCTTCACTACGAAAGGTAAAGCCGGTCTCGGGCTTGGCCTCGCGGTCAGTTTCGGAATCATCAGGCGACACGGCGGTAACATCGAAGTCGAGTCGCAGTATGGGAAAGGGACTGAGTTTTGCATCACGCTGCCGATTGCAAAGATGGGCCAGAAGCGTGTGAAACAGATTGAAGAGGTCGAGATTGTTGCGACGGCTGTGACGCATACTGCGCCTCCCTTGCCGTCGACAGAACGGGCGCGTACGAGACTACTCGTGGTCGATGATGAAGATTTTGTGAGAGAGCTACTGAGCGAGATTCTCGAAGGCGAGCATTGCGATGTTTACGTCGCGGGAAGTGGCAGAGAGGCGTTATCGATGTTTAGAGACATGGAATTTGACGCCGTGTTCACAGACGTCGGCATGCCGGGGATGAGCGGTTGGGAACTCGCGCGTGAGATCAAGCAGATCAATGCAAGCATTCCGATCGCGGTGATTACGGGCTGGGGCGAAGCCGTCGGCTCGCATGAGCAGAAGGCAGCGGGTGTCGATTGGGTCGTCGCGAAGCCTTTTACGGCTGATAGGATCACCGAGCTCGTGCGCGATATTGATTTGGCGCGTCAGAAATCCGTTGCGACCGCGGCGGCATGACAGTTAATTAGACAGGATTCACAAGATTTTTCAGGATCGACATGTAAATCCTGAAAAAATCTTGTAAATCCTGTCTCCCATCTGTCTTAAAAACCAGTGCGCCCGGCTTCAATCGCGCGTTTGACACTCTCCTCAACAATCTCAAGCCGGAAAGGCTTCAACAGATAATCAAACGCACCGTGACTCAGTAGACTTTCCGCCTGCCCTTGATCGCTGTGTCCGGAAACGACGATCACCGGTGTGCCCGGATACAACTCCACTACCTTCTTCAGCAACTCCCTGCCATTCAAACCCGGCATAGAAATGTCCGTCAGCACAACATCGAAACCTTGCGCTTCCAACTTCGCCAACGCATCCTCTGCGGTGTTTGCCGTTTGACAGGAATAGTCCGTCGATAACAACTCACAGAGCGTATCGCGGATCACGTCGTCGTCATCGACGACCAGGATGTCAGCCATAAATACTCCTTCAACGTCCTGGGCGACGATATGAGATTTCCTTCGAGTCTACTTCATGTTGGTGAGGTCCAACTCCAACGTCTGAATCCTAACATAGTATCGCGTCGAAAAGGGTGTGTTATTCTTTGCGCGATGGCCGCAATGACTACTACGCCTGGCGTGAAAGCAACTGTGAAGTTCGTGAGCGACGATTTGTTTCTCGGCGTCACGCCGTCAGGTCACGCACTACCGCTCGACACCGATAGCCAGCGATCGACAGCGCCTTCGCCGGTTGAGTTGCTGCTCGTTGCACTCGGCTCGTGTACGGCAACTGACGTCGCCGGCATTCTCGCTAAGAAACGCCAGCACGTGACGAGTTATGTGGTGGAGGTGACAGGAACGCGTCGCGATGAATATCCGCGGAAGTACACTGCGATGAAGGTTCATCACATACTCACCGGCAAATCGCTCTCTCCGCAGGCCGTCGCACACGCAATCGAACTCTCCGACAAGAAGTACTGTAGTGTGGCGGCAACGCTGCGACCTACAGTGGAAATCCAAACCAGCTTCGAGATCATCGAAGAGCCAACCAATGAGCCTCGGGAGTAATTGAGGGTGTTAAAAATCTTCGTCGCCGTTTTTCTTTCTCTTTTTTTCACGCTTCCCACAAACGCCACACAGTCTGCGAGCGAGACGACTCTCGCGGCTGTGCGGCGAAGTGACGCCGCCGATCGCGACGCACAGGGAAATCTCCGCAAGCTTATGCCTGCCGAGCATATGCGCCGCGCTGCAATCTACTTGAGTGTTCGTGCATTTGCTGAAGCGCGTGCTCACTGGCAAGCATTCATTGACAACTACCCGCAGGATCCGCGCGTGCCTGAAGCGCTGCTGGGCATCGGCCGTTCTTACTTTCTCGGCAAGATCTACCAGGACGGTTATGTCGTGTTCAATCAACTGGCCCAGCAGTACAACGGCACGAAGGAAGGTCGTGAAGCGTTGAACTTCAGCGCCGCTTCCCTTCTTCGCATGGGCAAATTTTCTGAAGCAGCCGCGCGCTACGCTGAATATGTCGATCGCTTTCCGAGTGGCGAACGCATCGACACCGCGCACCTGAACGTGATCGACACGCTTCGTGAAGCCAACAAACCCGCCGAAGCGCTTCAGTGGGTCACGCGCACGAGACAACGGTTCGCAGGCACAGCAGTCGAGACGAATGCGATGTTCGCAGCGTTGCGTCTCTACGTTGCAGAAAACCAATGGACAGACGCGGTTAACATGGCGGATCAGTTGTTGAAGCGATCGTTTCCGAAAGCAGTGCAAACGTCGCCTTCTGAAGTTGCATATCTCAAGGCGTACAGTCTCGAACACGCGGGACGGAAAAACGAAGCATTCACGGCTTACTTGTCGGTGCCGGACAGTATCGAGTCGTACTACGGCTGGCTTGCAACGCAGCGTTTGGAAGCACTCGCTGGACCATCACGCGCGGACATCGTCGCGAAGCGTGAGGAACGTGTGAACAGTGCAATCGATTCGGTGTCTGATACTTATCCCGCACCGTATCGACAGGCGATACTGAGCGCGGCGAAATCCCGTAAACTCGATCCGCGTTTTATTCTCGCACTGATTCGTCAGGAGAGTGTGTTCAAGCCGCTCGCGAAATCACCGGCGGGCGCGCGCGGGTTGTTGCAGTTGACGATGGATGCAGCGCAGAAGTATGGACCAGGAGCGGGGTTGAATTCGTTGCGTGAGAACCAGCTCTACCAGCCTGAGACTTCGATCACGGTCGGAGCTGAATATATCGAATACCTGACGGGGCTGTTTCCAAAGATGCTCGAGCCGATTGCCGCGTCATACAACGGCGGTGAAGACAACGTAGCGCGCTGGCTGGAGCGTTCAAAGCGAACCGATCCCGGCGTGTTCACGGCAGAAGTCGGTTTTGATGAAACAAAAGATTACGTCCAAAAAGTCATGTCGAATTACAGGGTTTACCGCCAACTCTACACCGCGGATCTAATGCGTAAATAAACCGCGTTAATCCGCGGCTAGTATTTAGGTTCAGGACAGAACCCTCTCGAGTCTTCACGCCAGCGTCGATATTCATATCTGATCGTCACTTCCCCCGCCGCACGCCGGTCCAGATCCATATCGACCCAACGAACATCATTCCGCACATTCCTTCCAATCCCAGTCGCCGCTTCATCATCACCCCGACGCACGGACTGAGAAGACCCAGCAGACGGCGCTTCCATCTTGTCACGAGTGACCGGATACGATGGCGTGATCGGCACCGGACGACTTCGCTCACGGAAGAACACGGCGGCGATCACGCCGAGGTTTGCCGTCTGCCCGAGCTTTGCTCCGTACGAATCTCGTTCGTTCGTGAAGTAAAAACGTCGCGCTCGCTCGGAACTCATCTGCCAGCCGCTGATCGTGATCGTCTGATACGGCTCAATCACCCACTTGCTCGCGTTCCATGCAGACGTGTGTCGCGCGTCGATAGTGTTGAGCCCATCTACGGAGAGCGCCACCGCCACGCGATCCGCTGAGTTGTTGCGCAGCCGCAGCTCATATTCAGCGCCCTGAATCGCTTCGACGTAGGTCCGCCCGCGCGAGTAATATTCGCTCAAGGGCCGTCCATCGACGATCACGTCCAGCTCAAAACCGCGATACGGTCTGGTCGTTCGGTCTTCAGGACGGTGTTGGGGGATTGCTGTTCCCACTACAAACACGAACAAAAATGCGGTCACACTCAGTATCAACCTGATTCGCTTCATCAATGTACCTCCTGGCTGCGGTGACTCAGTTAAGCCAAGAACGCCCGTTTTTGCGGTTCTTGCGCCCCGTCAATATGGCCCGCAGCTTGCTGGTCGATACCCGCCGAGGGGGTTTTCAGTTGAGTAAAATTGGCAGGAACGCTACAATTACGCGCCACTCCGGGGATGAAATACAGACAACTGAAGTCGAAAACATCAAGTGAGGCTTGAGGATAAGCATGGAGTATGCCCTAACTGCAACCAAAACTGAGGCGCCAGCGGGTAGTTATTACGACCGTATCGCGCGTCTCTATGACTTGACCTTCAAGGTCAATGGTTACGGTCGTTCTCTTGATCAGTACTTTGCCACTCATCCGCTGCCAGTGTCGCGCGGGGCAAAGATTCTCGACGCCGGTTGCGGGACCGGGCTGCTGACGCTTGCCGTGCTACGGTCGATACGTTTTCCCGTCTCGATTACGGCGCTTGATTTGTCGTCGACTTCGGTTGCGGCCGCGCGCAAGTCGCTCTACTACAGCTCAGGACGCAAACGCGACGTGACGTTTACGCAGGGAAATCTACTGTGCTTGCCGTTTGCCGATGAGTCGCTCGATCTAGTGGTGACTGCAGGCGCGCTGGAGTATGTGCCGCTCGAAGAAGGAATCAATGAGCTTGCGCGCGTGATTGTGCCTGGCGGGCATTTGCTGCACCTGCCAATTCACCCGAGCTTGATCGGGCGTTTCCTCGAGATACTTTTCCGCTTTAAGAGCCATCCACCACCTGAAGTGAAGGATCAGACTGAGCGCCATTTCCGGATCGTGCATCAATATCGATTCCGTCGTCGCGAAGCGATCGGCTGGAGCAAGACCGCGATCCTCGCTCAGAAAGTTTAGCCACAAAAAGGCACAAAGCCATCCACAGATTACACAGAATCATCTTGTGTAATCTGTGGATGGCTTTGTTGTTTTGTGCTTTATTGTGGCACGAGGCGCATGATGCGGTCGTCGTCTTCGGTGGGCTTGCCGCGGCCGTCGCGGTTTGAGGTCGAGAAATAGAGGTAGCCGTCCGGGCCTTCGGCAACGTCGCGAATGCGGCCATAGTCCTTCACGACGTCTTCCTGTGTGACGACCTTTCGCCCATCAAGCTCCACGCGAATCAATCTCTCGCCACGCAAACACCCGAAAAAGAAATTCCCTTTGAACTTCGGAAACACCGAGCCGCGATAAAACATTCCACTCGCGGGCGCACACGCTGGCGTGTACTCCAGAAGCGGCGACTCCAATCCCGCGCGCGTTTGCGTGTGATGAATGGTGGGCCAGCCGTAGTTCTTTCCCTTCTCCACGATGTTGACTTCGTCTCCGCCGCCCGGCCCGTCAAAGCCGCTCGGTCCGTGTTCAGTCTGGAACATGAGATTCGAGCCGGGCTGCCAGTCCATGCCCTGTGCGTTGCGATGTCCCAGCGACCAGATCTCGGGGCGCGCGCCTGATTGGCCAACAAAAGGATTGTCTTGGGGAACAGTGCCGTCGTCATTTAAGCGAAGTGTCTTGCCGGCGAGCGAGTCGAGCTGCTGCGCGAGTTCGCGACGTGTAGCGTCTCCGGTAGTGACGTAAAGCTTCCCATCCGGACCAAAACGAATGCGACACCCAGCGTGAAATTGCGCCGCAGGCAGACCTTCGATGATCACTGTACGATCGACTAAACCTTCCGGCGTCTCGCGAAAACGCACCACGCGAACAAGCACTCCGCCAGCCGAGTACGCATACGACAAGTAAAGAAAATGATTGCTGCTGAACTGCGGGTGCAGCGCGAGCCCCATCAAACCGCTCTCGCCAGACTTCTCGACATCCGGCACAACGAACAGCGGTTTCGGATTCAACGCGCCCTTTTCAAACACGCGCACACGCCCCGGACGCTCAGTAAAGATCATGCGACCATCAGGCGCCCAAACGATCGACCACGGCACCTCCAGCCCGCCAACAACCTTCTCGATTTTGAACCGCACACCTGACTGTGCGGAACTTTCAACTTCACCCGCGCCGCGTCCTGCGGGCGGTTGGCTACAAGCGATACTCAACGCTATCAGGAGCGCGATTACACTAAAACTTTTCATAATAACTGTAGGGGTGGCCCTCCGTGGACCCCAGTGCAAGAGCCCACGCTGGGGTGGCCACGGAGGGCCACCCTACAAAAGCATCCAATGCTAGTGTTGAATGTACTCGTGCAGTAATTTGATTTCGTCCCCCTGTTCGCCAACTTCAACACGCAGCAGATCGCGCATCGAGAGCATGCCTACCCAGCGCTCGCCGTCGACTACGGGCAGATGTCGACTACCAATCAGCTCCATGCGTTCGAGCGCCTGGTGCGGCGTCTCGTCACACTGAATCACGGCGCGGAGCTCACTGGTGACATCGCCGACCTGCACGTTGTTGGGATCGCGCTTCGCGACGACGATGCGATTAAGCACGTCGCGTTCCGAAAACACGCCCAGCAACCTGCCGCCCTCGTCGACTACGCAGACGGCACCAATATTTCTCGCGGCCATGAACTCCGCAGCTTCCTGCACGGTAGCCGTGGCCCTCGTAGAATAAGGCTCACGGTTCCGGATCACGTCCCGGATAAGCATCGCTTTAGCCTCCTGATTCTGTGTGGGGTGTGGGTATTATAGAGAATGCAGGGACGCCTTGTCTCTAATAAAAGCCTCTAATTAAAACAGACTCGCTTGAGCCGTCGGCCGTCGGAAGGTCGACCCGGCAGGCTTCTGATGCGTGCGCTTCTTATTGAAACCGAGGCGCTGGCAGTGAATTTTGAAGAGACGCTCGGTGGCTTCCCAGTATTGACCTTTGCCACGCATGCGTTCGCCAAACACACTCGAGTTGAGCTTGCCGTCACGTGCTTCGCGAATGCGGTTCAGCACGCGATCGGCTTTCGTCGGCAACTCTGCACGCAACCGCTCCTCAAAGTAAGGTGCAACATTACCGGGCAGACGCAGCATATTGATGAACGCATACTCCGCGCCCGCTTCCTTCGCGCGTTTCAACAACACCGGAATGTCTGTCGAGAGACCCGGAATTACCGGCGCGATGCCGATGCCGACTCTGATCCCCGCCGCAGCAAGGGCTTCCATCGCGTGAAATCTCGCTTCGGGAAGCGGTGCGAACGGCTCGACTGCCCGCGCCGTTTCCACATCCGTGAACGGGATCGTGAAGAACACGCCGACACTCGCATTCCGCGCGAGATCCTGAAGCACGTCGATGTCTCTGCGAATCAACGCTGACTTCGTGATCACACCCACTGGATTGCGAAACTCAGCGCACACTTCCAAACAGCGCCGCGTCAGTTTGTAATTTGCTTCGAGCGGAATGTACGGATCGGAAGTGAACGAGAAAACGATCTCGGCGCCTTTCCACGACGGCCGCATCAGGTCTTTGCGAAGCAGCTCAGGCGCGTTCACTTTCGCGACGATCTTGCGATCGAAATCCGTCCCCGCGCCGTAGCCTAGATACTCGTGCGTCGGACGGCTGAAGCAGTAAGTGCAGCCGTGTATGCAGCCGCGATAACAGTTGACGGTGTAATCGAAACCGACGTCAGGACTGCTGTTGTGAGTGATGATATGGCGCGTCGCCGTCTCTTCAAAGACTTCGAGCTTCGCTTGCGGTGGTTCACCAATCCATTCGACTGAGTGCGTTAACCACGGATTCGGCGGATTTTCTACGTACTGCATAAAACCAAAGAAAGTTTAGCCACAAAAAGGCACAAAATGCACATAATGAGTTTCAGCTTTTGAATATTTGTTTTTGTGACTTTTGTGATTCTTGTGTACTAAGTGTCCGTGGTCGTGGCGGCCATCGACTCGATCGCGCCAAATGTAACGAACACCTGCTGCCCCGGCGCGCCGGAAGTCTCAGTCAAACACACATAATCATTCGTGACCTCGACCACGCGTCCGGAATAGCTCCCGCCCGACACAGTCTTCACATCCACTACCTCTCCCTTGAAGCGGCGAAAAAGATTCTCAATGTGTTGTCCGGCCATTCGTCACCTCGTTTCGTTCCACGTCACAAAGAAGTAGCGATATTTATCAGGATCCTCAAGCGTCACAAAGCGTCCGCCCCAGCCTTCGTCAACCGGTGGCGCCACGTCCGCACCACGTGCGATCAGATCATCGTAAAACTGATCGACATCTTCAACTCCGACGAAGAAGTGTACACCACGCCCGCGTCGCAGCATCGTTTCTCGATGTTGCGCGAGCGTGATTCGCAACGCGCCACCGCGAACCTTTGCCATCGGAGGCTCCGAGTTGATGTTGATCGACTCGACCTCCAATCCGAGCACCCCTTCATAAAACGCCAGCGACTCCTCCAGACTGTTGACCTCGAGGAAAAGTAGATCCAATCCAGTGATCATAACGTCATCAAAACATACAGCCCGTAACCGCCGCTGACAATCGCCGTCCAAAAAGCGACCTCCTGGATCTTTGTGTGACGCTTGAACGGATTCGTCACCGGCAGCGAATCGTTAACTGCGACCATCGCACTGCGCGCCAGCATCACTCCGAATCCGAGCACCACGAGGGCGAGAAGTCCGAGCGGCCACAAAAAAAAGATCCATTGAAATCGCACCAGCAACAACAGAAACACACCTGCGATCAAACAAAGTCCCGCGCTCAGGCAGTGACCTAAAACTCCGACATCCCGGGCAGTCGGCGTCGTGACCGGAGTGAATACGTGCCGGGCCGGTCTACGTTGCGTTTCGTCGTACGAGTTGCGCAGCGACTGGTCTTTGAGAACGCGGTAAGCCTCGTTCAGAGACTTCATCTGCTCCTCGTTGCCGCCGCGATCCGGGTGATGCCTGGACGCTTGCCGTTTGTACTGCCGCTCGATGTCGATCTGAGAGGCATGCTTGTCGACGCCCAAAACACCGTAGTAGTCTTTGTTCGAATCGAACTGGCTCATCGCGAATTGGCTGATTCTAGAGGCGGGCAGTTCAGAGTTCAAGCTTTGCTTCTCTGTGCAGCCTCTGTGTTCTCTGTGTCTCTGTGGTTATCTTTTTCTAAGAAATAGCGAACCACAGAGACACAGAGAACACAGAGGTTGCACAGAGAAGCAGCTAGGAGGCATTGGTTGCTTAAAGTCGAGAACCTTACAAAGGAATATTCCACTCCCGCTGGACCACTGCGCATCGTCTCCGACGTGTCTCTAACGCTGCCGCCGGGCTCGGCAGTTTCGATCATGGGACCATCGGGCAGCGGCAAGAGCACACTGCTGTACATGATAGGCGCGCTCGAGCCGCCGTCGAGCGGCACCGTCACATTAAAAGGACAGAACCCGTTTCTGCTGAACGCCAAAGAGCTCGCTGCGTTTCGCAATCAACAGATCGGTTTTGTGTTTCAGGACCACTGCCTGCTGCCGCAATGCTCTGTCATCGAGAACGTGCTGACACCGACGATGGTCGCCGCCGCTTCGAACGGCGAACCAACACGCCGCGCCACCGAGCTGCTAAAACAGGTCGGACTCAGCGAGCGTCTGGACCATCGTCCGGCGCAACTTTCAGGCGGCGAGAAACAACGTGTCGCACTCGCGCGCGCTTTGATCATGAAGCCGCAACTGTTGCTGTGTGACGAGCCAACCGGAAATCTCGATCAGAAATCGGCTGAAATCGTTGCCGATCTACTTCTCGAAGCTCACCAAAACGCCGGGACGATCTTGATCGTCGTGACGCATAGTAAGGAACTCGCTGCTCGTTTCCCCCAGCGCTTCGAATTGAAGAACCAGCACCTCGAATCGCTCTGATGCAGACCACTCAACTCATAAAACGCAGTCTCGCGTACTACTGGCAGACGAATCTCGTCGTCGTGCTGGGTGTCGCGATCGCTGTTTCCGTACTCGCGGGAGCGCTGCTGATCGGTGAGTCAGTGCGCGGCAGTCTACGAGATCTTTCCGCACGACGGCTCGGCAAGACCGACGATCTGATCGCCTCGCCAAACTTCTTCCGCGAACAACTCGCTGCCGATCTCGGGAACACGATCGGAGCGACGTGCCCGCTGATCGCGATCAGGGGCGTGGTGGTCCATGAGTCGAGCAAGCGACGAGCAGGCGATGTGAAGATTTACGGCGTTGATGATCGGTTTTGGAAGTTCAATGGCATCGACGGTGTGAAGACCCCAGAGAATCGCAATGTGCTCGTGAGTCAAAGCCTTGCGAGTGAGCTTGGTAGTGGTCAGGGTGAGTCGATACTGCTGCGCATCGAGAAGCCTTCGGACATTCCGGTGGAGTCGTTACACGGGCGCAAGGAAGATCCGGGGAAGACGATTCGTTTGAGTGTGAGCGGTGTGCTTGGGGGCGAGTCGTTGGGAGAGTTTTCACTTCAGCCACAGCATGGAGCGGTGCGTGCTGTGTTTGTGTCGCTGGCGTTTTTGCAGAAAGAGTTGGAACAGGATGTCGGGATTGACAGAATCAACACAATACTCGTTGCAGAACCGCAGAAGAACGCTGCGGCGATACTGAAAGAAAAAGCGACGCTCGAGGATTTTGGTCTGAAGCTGCGAGTGCTCGATAACCAGCGCGGCGTTTCCCTTGAGAGTAATAGCCGGATCATCAATGAACACGTTGCGTCAGCAGCAAACGAAGCAGCTAAAGCGCTCTCCGTCAGAACGGTTCCGGTGCTTTCGTATCTTGCCAACAGCATCAACTCCGGCGAGCGTTCGACGCCGTACTCGCTCGTGACCGCAGTCGATGACGAGACGCTAGCGCAGATTGCAAAGATAACTTTCCAGGCTTCGCAACACGCGCCGATCATCCTCAATGATTGGACCGCGCGTGATCTCAATGCAAAACCCGGTGACACGGTTTCACTCGAATATTATCTCTGGCATGAAAACGGGCGGCTCGAAACGAAGAAGGCTGATTTCCAGTTAGCTGCAGTCGTGCCGATTTCAGGGTTGGCGGCGGACAGGGATCTCGTTCCTGAGTATCCGGGGATCACTGAGTCGGAAGATATGTCGGCGTGGGATCCGCCATTCCCGATCGATCTCGGGCGAGTACGTAAAGAAGATGAAGAGTACTGGCACCAGTATCGCACCACTCCGAAAGCCTTCATCCCACTCTCGACTGCACAGCAACTCTGGCAGACGCGTTTCGGTAAGCTCACGTCGATTCGTTTGGAGTTGGACAATCAAAACTACGGTGAGACACTTCGTAAAGCTTTGGACCCGGCGTTGATGGGATTTCAGATCGTTCCCGTGCGCGATCAGGGGCAATCAGCTTCGCGTGGAGCGACTGATTTTGGTGAATACTTTTTGTATTTCAGTTTTTTTCTCGTCGTAGCGGCGCTGATGTTGACGACGCTATTTTTCAAACTCGGGATCGAGCAGCGCGCGCGTGAGATCGGGACGTTGCAGGCGCTCGGGTTTTCTGACAGCGGGATACGGCGGTTGTTTTTAATTGAGGGGACGTTGCTGGCAGGACTTGGGAGTTTGTTGGGTTTGATAGGAGCGATCGCGTATGCGGCGTTGTTGATGTACGGGCTAAGGACGTGGTGGGTCGATGCAGTAGGGACGACGGATCTGCGGTTGCACGTGTCGTGGTTGTGGTTGGTGGTTGGTGCAGTCGGCGGTGTAATCGCTGCAGTCGTGTGTATTTTCTTTACGTTGCGGAGGCTGCGTAGAGCGTCGACAAGGAGTTTGTTGGCAGGAGTAGTTTCCGAAGAAGATTTCTCCCGCAGCGGCGCAACGACGCGGCGGGCTTTCCGTGGCGCCGTTGCGCCTTTGCGGGAGAAATTCTTAGGCATCACCTTGAGCGTTATTGGAATTGCGCTGCTCGTCCTCGGTGCGATGCAAGTGATCCCGCAAGCAGCAGGCTTCTTCGGCGGTGGCGTCGTGCTCCTGGTCGCTGCGGTTTGGTTTATCTCGCGCTGGCTGAAGCGACCCAGTCGCTCGCACATTCACGGCGCCGGCTGGTGGACCATCGCGCGGCTCGGCTTTCGCAACGCAACTTACCATCCTGCGCGCACCGTCCTCTGCATCACACTCATCGCCTCCGCCGCCTTCATCATTGTCGCAGTCGACTCATTCCGCCGCTCCGGTGTCGCCGCCGACGATCGCAAGTCAGGCACAGGTGGTTACCAATTGCTCGCTGAATCGCTTCTACCAGTGGTCCATGATCCAAATACGAGCGAGGGCCGTGAATCACTCAACCTCAACACCGACGAAGCCACATTGAAAAACCTGAGCTTCGTGAACCTGCGCGTCCGTCCCGGCGACGACACGAGCTGCCTCAATCTCTATCAACCTCGCAACCCTAAGATCGTCGCGCCACCCAATTCATTCATTCGCGACAACCGCTTCACGTTTCAAAATTCCCTTGAAGAAAACAACAACCCGTGGCTCCTCCTCGATCGCCAGTTCGAAGACGGCGCAGTCCCGGTAATCGGCGACGCCAACTCCTTAACCTACGTGCTCCACCTGAAAGTCGGCGACGAGATGACCGTGGACCACGCGAATGGCCCATTGAAACTCCGCGTCGTCGCGGCTTTGTCCGATAGCATCTTTCAAAGCGAGCTGTTGATGTCAGAGAAAAACTTCCTGCGCCTGTTTCCGTCGGAAGAAGGCTATCGCATGTTTCTCGTCGACGTTCCGAACAAGCAACAGGCCGCTGCCGTCTCGACCGTTCTCGAAGAGCGCCTCTCAGACTTCGGCTTTGATGCGGTCTCGACAGAAGAACGTCTCGCAAACTTTCATCGCGTCGAGAACACGTATCTCTCGACGTTTCAGATGCTCGGTGGTCTCGGTCTGGCGCTCGGCACACTCGGAATGGCGGCGGTATTGCTGCGCAACGTCTTCGAGCGACGAAAAGAACTAGCCCTCTTGCGTGCGGTGGGGTATAACTCTTCACACTTCGCCGCAATGGTGATTACGGAAAACGTTCTGATGCTTGTGTTGGGTCTGGCGGTGGGTTTTGTATGCGCGCTGCTCGCGATTGCGCCCGTGCTCTTCGAGCGCGGAGGCCGGCTTCCAAACATCTCGCTCGGCCTGTTGTTATTGGCAGTCTTGCTTTCGGGCGCAACTGCATCCCTCGTGGCCACATTCGCCGCCCTGCGTTCACCATTGCTGCCGTCACTACGGGCTGAGTAACCCACGGATCGATCCGTCTTTTCCGTGTAATCCGTGGTTAAAAGGAGCAAAGATGCGAACCACAAAGTGGATTTTGACTCCCCTTCTCCTCTTCACAACCTTCGTCAACGCTCAATCCCAGTCTGACTGGTTGCAGTGGGGTGGACCACGGCGCGATTTCACCACGAGTTCGAAAGGCCTCGCGGCCACCTGGCCCGCAACTGGCCCAAAACAACTCTGGACACGACCACTCGGCGCCGGCCACTCCGCGATTCTCGCGAGCGGCAACACGCTCTACACGATGTACAGCGCCGGCGATCAGGAAATCGTCATCGCGCTCGCTGCCAACACCGGCAGGACGATCTGGGAATACAAGTACGACGCGCCACAAGCGGGCATGAATTACGAGGCCGGCGTTGGACCACACTCGACACCGTTGCTCATCGACGACATGCTCTACACCGTCGGCGCGACCGGTAAACTCTTTGCACTCGATAAGAAATCGGGCAAAGTCGCGTGGTCACACGATCTCTGGAAAGACTACGGCGGCCGGAAGATGGATCGCGGCTACTCGTGCAGCCCGCTCGCATATAAAAACACGATCATCCTCACGCTCGGCGGTAAGGAGAACCAAACCCTGATCGCGTTCAATCAGAAGGACGGAGCCATCGCATGGAAAAATGGTGCGCTCGACATGTCGCCGTCGTCGCCGATTCTGATCAACGTCGATGGACAGGAACAACTGGTGGCGTTCCTCGGCAAGGTCGTCGCCGGTATCGATCCGAACAACGGCAACCTGCTCTGGAGTCATCCACACGTGACCGAGTGGGGACTGAACATCACGATGCCCGTCTGGGGTTCCGACAATCTGCTGTTCATCTCGTCTGCTTATAGCGGCGGCAGTCGTGTGCTGAAGTTGACGCAAAAAGATGGCAAGACGACGGCTGAAGAGCTCTGGTTTCACCGGCGCATGCGCGTGCATCACGGCACCGCGATCCGCATCGGCGATTACGTCTACGGATCGAGCGGCGACTTTGGACCAGCATTTTTTGCGGCAGTGAACGTTAAGACCGGCGAGATCGCATACCAGGACCGCACGTTTCCGAAGAGCAACTTACTTCTCGCCGATGGGAAGTTGATTATTTTGGATGAAGACGGCAATCTTGCTCTCGCAACCGCAACGTCATCAGCATTGAAAGTGATCTCGAAAGTGAGTGTTTTGAAAAACCTCGCCTGGACTGTGCCGACTCTTGTCGGGACGAAGCTGTACTTGCGCGATCGGCGCACGATCACCGCGCTTGATCTCAGTTAGGCCACCAAACTTCTGTGGGAGGAAGCGTAATGAATCGAAGTCTCGGACTCGTAGCTCTTTTGCTTGTGACTTTTGTGATCGTCCGTGCCGATAACTGGCCACAGTGGCGTGGTCCAAGCCTCAACGGCGTCAGCAACGAAAAGAACCTGCCCGTCAAATGGACGACTGAAGAGAACGTCGCGTGGAAAGTCCCGATGCCGGGCTACAGCGGCTCGACACCGATCATCTGGCGCGATCGAATTTTCCTGAATGTGGCCGATGGCGACAATCTTTCGCTGTGGTGTCTCAACAAAACTAACGGCGAAATCCTCTGGAAGAAACCGCTCGCTGCGGGCAACGTGAAGATGCGCAAGCAAAACATGTCGTCGCCATCGCCTGTCACTGACGGCCGCGGCGTCTACGTGATGACCGGCACCGGCATATTCAAGGGGTTCGACTTCACTGGCAAAGAGCTTTGGACCAGAGACATTCAGAAAGAATATGGCCAGTTTGGCTTGCAATGGGGCTACGCTTCTTCACCGCTCCTGCATGAAGACTCGCTTTACGTTCAGGTGCTGCACGGCATGAAGACTGACGATGCGTCGTACGTGATGCGCATCGATAAGAAGAACGGGAAGACTTTGTGGAAAGTTGATCGTCCGACGAATGCGATTCGAGAGTCGCCCGACTCGTACACGACACCGGCGCTGCTTCGTTACGGGAAAACGACGGAGATCGTGATCACTGGCGGCGATTGTGTTACGGGTCACGATTCGGCAACAGGAAAAGAGCTCTGGCGTGCGAATGGTCTCAACCCGGACAATAATCCTTCATATCGCATCGTCGCTTCGCCGATCATTTTTGACAACATCATCTACGCCCCGACCCGCATCAAGCCGTTGCTGGCGTTGAAAGCAGGCGGACGCGGCGACATCACGAGCTCGCATGTGCTGTGGTCCACCGGCAATGGGCCGGATGTGCCGACGCCGGTTACTGACGGCAAGTATTTTTATGTCGTGAACGATCGCGGGATCATGTTTTGTCTCGACGCGAAGACTGGCGCTGAGGTTTACGTACAACAACGCATCAAGCCTGGAACGTACAGCGGCTCGCCAGTGCTTGCTGATGGGAAGATTTACATCACGAACGAAGATGGACTGACGACGGTGGTGGCTGCCGGTCCGAAGTTTGAGGTGTTGGCTGAGAATCCGTTGAATGATTACGTGCTCAGCTCACCGGCGATTTCGGATGGCCAGATCTTTATTCGGACTTCCGGGCATTTGTATGCGATCGGAAAGAAGTAGTGCCACAAAAAGGCACAAAAACACAAAAGAGGTTCGTTATGAAACGCGCACTGATTTTAGTACTCGTACTTGCGTTCAACGTTGCAGCACAGGAGTCGCAGCTCGGAAGAGTGGAGTTCCCGACCTCCGGAACGAAGGAAGCGCAGGCGCATTTTCTGCGTGGGCTCGCAGCGTTGCACTCGTTCTGGTACGAGGAGGCGCTCGAGGCGTTTCGTGAGTCGACGAAAGTCGATCCTGATTTCGCGATGGGTTACTGGGGTGAGGCGATGACCTACAATCACCCGCTCTGGTCGGAACAGGATATGGCCACAGCGCGCCAGGTGCTTACGAAGATCAAAGACTCAGCGAAGATGACTGAGCGTGAACGAGCTTACATTGCTGCCGTTCGCTTGCTCTACGGCGAAGGTGACAAGCGGGCACGCGACGCCGCGTACTCGGCGCAGATGGAGAAGGTCTATCTCGCTTATCCGGAAGATCTCGACGCGGCTGCGTTTTACTCGTTGTCACTGCTTGGCATGGCAGGTGGCGGAAAAGGTTATCGCTTGCAGGCCAGGGCGGGCGCGATCGCGCTCGAGGTCTACCAGAAAAATCCAAACCATCCCGGCGCGGCGCACTACATCATTCATGCGTTTGACGATCCAGACCATGCGATTCTCGCACTCCCGGCTGCGCGTCGTTATGCGAGCATCGCGCCGGAGGCACATCATGCGCGTCACATGCCGTCGCACATTTTTCTGCAACTCGGAATGTGGCCCGAAGCCGCAGCGTCGAATGAAGCCGCATGGGAGTCGTCTGATGCGTGGATGAAGCGCAAGAACCTTTCGCTTAGCGTGCGCGATTATCATAGCCTCCACTGGTTGCTCTACGCGTACCTGCAACAGAACCGCTACGACGATGCGGAGAAGTTGCTCAACCTGATGAAGAAGGTGATGTCCGAGTCGACTTACGACAACAAGCTGCGACCTGGTTACTACGAGAACAACTACGCGAATATGGCTGCGGCTTTTGTGGTCGAGACTGAGCGATGGAATCTTGCAACTAAGCTCTTTCCTGAAACCAAATCGGCCAGTACTTCGGAGCAAGCAACGATGGGTGGCAGTCACGGTAGTCACAATGCGATGCAGAGTGGAGGATATACATCCGCTACGGTGCGCACATCGTCAGCCAGCGTGACGCTTCCATTCTTTATTCGTGGTCTTGCAGCGGCTATGAATGGCTCTCCGATAGAGCCAAGCATCGCGGGATTGCAGGAATCCAAGGGGAATGGTGAGATTTTTGCGCTCGAGATCGCGGCGCTGAAAGCTTCGATGAACAAGGATCACACACGGGCCATCGAGCTGATGAAGCAAGCGACTGCCCTTGAGGAGGCGATGAGCGCCCCGTCTGGCCCACCGAGCCTTATCAAACCGTCACACGAGCTCTTTGGCGAGATCCTGTTGCGTGCAGGAAAGCCTGCGGAGGCCGCGGAGATGTTTAAAGTCGCACTACAACGACAGCCTAACCGCGCGCGTTCCTTACTCGGCGCCAAGCAAGCGCAAAACGCTATGTACACAAAAGGCACAAAAAGCACAAACTGATTTATTTGTGCATCTTGTGCCTTTTTGTGATCTACTTCTGCTTAATGTCGAAGGCGTAAATCGTATCTTGATCGCGGAGGTACAACCTTCCACCCGCGACGACTGGATGCGTCCAGGTTGGCAGCGAGTCTTGCGGGATGCGAAAGCGCCCCTTCTCCTTGTAACCAGTCGGCGTCGCCTCAACCAAACCCATTACGCCCTTCTCACTGAAGCAATACAGATTCCCATCGGCATAGACCAGCGATCCTTTTCCAACACTCCGATCGCGCCACGCAATCTCGCCGGTATCAAACTTGATCGCCGTCAGAATCGAGCTCGAAAACCCGTAAAGATAATCGCCAATCAACACCGAGCTGCTGTGATGATTGCGCATGTCCTTCGAGAACCAGAGCTCCTGCGCCTTGTTGTCAGGCTTGATCTCAACCACACCACCGCCCGTCCCGTAATCTGACGAGATAAACACGCGATTCGCACGCACGATCGGTGTTGCGACATTCGCTGTCCTGTTTGACGGTCGCGAATAGTCCCACAACAAGCGGCCGTCCTTGGCGTCGAGTCCGACCGCGCGTTCCTTCGTGAAGAAAACAACCTGCGTCGCGCCGTTTATTTCGACCGGAACACCCGATGAGTAACCCGCCCCGTCGCTCTGACTCTTCCAGATAAGGGATCCGTCAGTTTTGTTGAGCGCTACGATTGACGCGCCTGGTCCACCAGGATTCACGAGGATTTTGTTTCCAAGCACGAGCGGCGACTCGCTGATGCCCCACGTGATGTTCGAGCCACCAAACTCTTGCAGCACGTTCTTGCTCCAGACAATCTTGCCGGTGCGTGCATCAAGCGCGGACAGATCGCCGTTACCGCCGAGCGCGTAAACTCGATCGCCATCGATTGTCGGTGTACCTCTCGGACCATCGCCACGGTCATTGCGAAAAGCTGTGCCGTGCGGAGTCGCCCATGCTTCTTTTCCAGTCGCGACATCAAACGCAACGACGTACTCGCGATCGCCACGAAGACCCATCGTGTACAACTTGCCATTCGCGATGGAGAACGACGAATAGCCGCGTCCGGCACCTGCCGCTTTCCAGACAAGTGGTGGGCCATCAGCCGGCCACTGCTTCAGTAGTCCTGTTTCTTTCGAAATGCCGTCGCGATTTGGACCGCGCCACTGCGGCCAGACAGCAGCCGACTGCGCCATCGCCTGCGCCGCCAAACTCAATAACGCAACCGTTGCCGGCAACAAAAATCTGCGTTTCATTCTTGATCTCCTTCGTGTGGAAAACGCTTAAGTAAGGGGAGACACGAAGATGCCGCGAATTAGGACGACGGCTTGAAGTACAACACCAAACCACCGCCTGCAGCAGCTAACACAAATCCAAGGTAGAGCAACGGATTTGGCGAAGTCTTCGGCGGATGCAGCCACATCGAGTACAACACGTTCACGAGCGGCGCTCCGGCGAATACGAGCGGCATGACATAGGTCGGCACGCCGCCTGATCTGAACGCGTATATGATGCAAATGGCGCCCGCTGCACCTAATGCTCCGCCGACAATGGCACCAATGGAGCCCTTCGTTGTGAAGCCGTTAAGCTGCCCCTGCGAAGAAAGCGTGACGACCGGCACCAGCACACCGATCAGGAAGTAAGCGACACCCACACACAACAGCGCGCGCATGGGATTGCCGCCAAGTGCTACCTGGCCGCCATGCAGTGCAGGACCATACAAGCCCCACGAAAGCGCAGCGCCGAGAGCAAAAAGGATCCAAAGCTGCATCAGGACCTCCAAAATGAGAGATGATCACAAAACGCACAAAGAAGACGAACACAAACAGCACAAGAGGGGCAAACAGTTTACCTTTCTTTCTTATGTGACTTCTGTGCCTGTTTGTGGCTAAAACTCTTGTGCCTGTTTGTGGCTAAAGCTGAAACTCAATAATGACTTTTACCGTAAGTCAATGAGTTCCGCGCATTCTAACATCAGTGGCTTAGACATAATAGCAACTCATTTGCTAAGGTCTCGCAAACACGCGGCCGTCCAAAATCTCGAACGAGGAGCGCCAATATTTTGAAGTCGAGCTTTCAAACCCTCTTTCTCATAGTTCTGTCACTACTCGTACCTGTTTCTTTGGCAGCGCAAACGCATCGCGCGTCGGTGCGAGGGACGATCTACGATGTGAATAAGTCAGCGATCCCAGGCGCAAGCATCTCTATAACGAGATTGGAAACCGGCGAGGTCCGCACCGCTACCACAAACAGCGGTGGCGAGTACGCTATCACGTCCCTTCCAGCGGGGAATTACGAGATTAACGTCAAGGTAACAAATTTCGAGAGTTTCAGTGAAAAGATCGAACTCCTCGTTAACCAGGAGCGGAGGTTTGATGTCGATCTTCGTGTCTCTGGACCAGCGATCGATTATGACGTCTTAGGAGAGCCGGTTCCGCTAAAGAAAGATTCCGCTTCACTCGGAACCGTGATCGAGAACCAACAGGTGACCGGACTGCCGCTCGATGGTCGCAACTTCTACGAGCTCAGCCTGCTCGTGCCCGGCGCCGTGCCGCCTGCACAAGGCTCAGCCGGATCCGTTCGCGGCGATTTCGCCTTCAGTGTTAACGGTGCGCGCGAAGATGCGAACAACTTCCTGCTCGATGGTGTCTACAACGTCGATCCGAAGCTCAACACGTTTGGCGTGCGGCCGTCGGTCGATGCGATCCGCGAGTTTGAGATGTTGACCAGCACGTACGATGCGTCGTTCGGTCGCAACCCAGGCGCACAGGTCAACGTGATCCTGAATTCCGGATCGAATGATTTTCACGGTTCAGCATTCGAGTTTCATCGCAACGCCGCACTCGACGCGCGCAACTTCTTCGCGCCCGCGTCAGAGCCGAAACCGAAATATATTCGCAACCAGTTTGGCGGCGCGCTTGGTGGTCCAATCAAACACGATCGTACGTTCTTCTTTGCTGATTACGAAGGCACACGCTCGCGCGAAGGCATCACGCGCATCACAAACGTGCCGACTGCGGAAGAGCGCGTGGGCAACTTCTCGCACAGCGTGTTCGGAATTCCGACCAATCCATTCACGGGTATGCCGTTCGACAACGGTATCATCCCGGACTTTTTCCAAAATCCGGTCGGCCGTGCGATCGCTGCTTTATATCCGCTGCCGAATCGCAACGTTCCGTTTCAGAACTTTGTCTCGTCGCCGGTCCTTCGCGATGATAATGACAGCTTCGACGTGCGCGTCGATCACAGACTGACTGACCGCGCGGATCTCACGTTCCGATACAGTTTTGGCGACCGCGATTTGTTTGAGCCGTTTACCGGTCCGTCTTTCTCGGTTGTTCCGGGTTTTGGCGATACGGTGAAACGTCGCAGTCAAAACGGTATGGGCGCGCTGACGCTTGTACTAACGCCCCGTCTCGTAAATGAAAGCCGCGTCGCGTTCAATCGCGTCGCCGCATCGGTCACACAGGAGGCGAGCGTTTTGAATTCCGAGGTGGGCCTGCCGACGATTTCATCACGCGAGCGTGATCTTGGACTCAGCTTCATCACGATCACCGGTTTCTCGCCACTCGGTGACGAAGGAAACAATCCGCAGGACAGTGTGACCAATGTTTACCAGTTTCTGAACAACTCGAGTTACGTTCATGGAAATCACCTGTTCAAGTTTGGCGCGGACCTGCGGTTTTCGCAGCAGAATGCCTTTCGAGATGTTGAGTCGCGCGGGCGTTTACAGTTTTCGCCGTTCTTTCAACTCACGGGGAATGCGCTCGGCGATATGCTGCTCGGATTTCCCCTCTTGACGAGTGTCGCGCGCGTTGATAACCCGCAAAAGATTCGCACCGAGAGTTACAACTTCTTCATCAACGATAGCTATCGCGTCACGCCGCGACTGACGATCAACGGCGGCTTGCGTTATGAGTACAACTCGCCGCCTGTTGATGCTGACGATCGTGCGACTATTTATGACCTCGTGACGCGAAGTCTCGTGCCTGTCGGTACGAACGGTGTTCCGCGTAGCGGCTTCGACGCTGACAAGAACAACTTCGCCCCACGCGTGGGATTCGCGTGGTCTGTTAACGAAGAGACTGTGCTGCGCGGCGGTTATGGCATCTACTACGATCAGTCGCCGCTCGCGCCGGCTGAAGCGCTTTATTTCAACGCGCCGTTCTTCGACAACAACATCTTCTTCTCGTTACCGGGCTTGCCGCTCACGCTCGACGATCCGTTTCCGTCGTTCTTCCCGTTCCCGCTGCCTGATTCCGCGCTTGCGATTCAACGCGATCTGCGCACGGGTTACATGCAGCACTGGAACTTCAATATCGAGCGACAGATTTTTAGCGGCAGTGTGCTGGAAGTCGCGTACGTCGGATCGAAGGGCACGAAGTTGTTGACGGCTCGCGATATCAACCAGCCGCAGCCAGGCGTTCTGCCGCCGGGGCTGCCTTTCGTGCCGCGACCTGATCCGCGTTTCGACGATATCGACCTGCTCGAGTCGCGTGCGAATTCGAATTACAACGCGTTGCAAGTGCGTTATCAACAGCGTCTGACGCGTGGCTTCTCGGCGCTCGCGTCGTACACGTGGGCCAAGTCGATCGACGACGCGTCAAACTTCTTCACCAGCGCCGGCGATCCAAACTTCCCGCAGAACAGTTACAACGTTGCCGCCGAGCGAGGTTTGTCTAATTTCGACGTTCGTCACCGGATGTCGTTGAGTTACTCGTACGCGTTACCGTTTAGAAAGCCGGGTGATGGTTTGGTGGCCAGTCTTGTGAACGGCTGGGAAACGTTCGGCATCGTCACGCTTCAATCGGGAAGACCGTTCACAGTCGCATTGCTTTCCGAGATCGACAACAGCGGCACGGGCCGATCGATTCTCGGCTTTGGCGCCAACGATCGACCTAACGTCGTCGGAAATCCTGATCTCTCGAATTCCACAACGGATCAATGGTTCAACACCGCCGCGTTCGCGTTTCCGGCGCCGGGTACGTTTGGAAATGCGGGCAGGAATATTCTGGAGGGCCCGGGATTTCAGAACGTCAACATGTCGATCCTGAAGAACACGCGATTTAACGAGCGGGTCAATTTGCAGTTCCGGGCCGAGGCCTTCAACCTCTTCAACCACCCGAACTTCAATCTACCCGACAACTTCCTCGGTTCCCCAACCTTCGGCCGGATCACTTCAGCCCGTGACCC
Source organism: Pyrinomonadaceae bacterium (assembly GCA_035251975.1). Taxonomy (GTDB): domain Bacteria; phylum Acidobacteriota; class Blastocatellia; order Pyrinomonadales; family Pyrinomonadaceae; genus PSRF01. Next base: position 39,498 of record DATFDT010000041.1, read on the forward strand.
ACGCCACATTCAGTTCGGGCTGAAGCTATTGTTTTAGCCACAAAAAGGCACAAAAGACACAAAGCGGAATTCAAAAGTTCAGAGTTCAGCAGTTCAGCCATTAAGCTGCGGTTTTAGGCAGCAAGCTAAAGCTTGAACCTGGCTTTGCCCGAAAAGTGACGTTTGCCCGAAAAGCTAATTCCATCTTTGGGACTTGCCCGATAACTGCTTAAACTCATGTTTCAGTGGTTCGGGTTAGGCTTGCCTTACATCGCGTACACTCTAGATATTCTACAGTCACACGTATCGTGTCAGGTTGAAAATTGCTATCGAGATCAAGAGCGCCCCCGCGTTCCTCTGTCCACGTCTCTTTCTTAACTTCCACGTAATTGTGGGTACGCATTCGGCATCGGCGGCACAAACATTTCTCGTTGAGGTCATGGCCTATTTGCTTACAATAACGGTGTCGCTGGTATCGCCGATAGATAATAACGGAGTAACGGGCAAGCACAATGAGCCCAATCGATAACAGACCCGTTGTTAGTGCGGGATGCTCGGTGATGAATTGGGTAGTTCCATCAAAGGTCATCCTACGCTGCCTCGCTCCAGAATTCCGGCGTGACGTTCAATTCGTACATCGACTGAATAAGAACGCAGAGATTATGACAGAGAACCTTTGATAAAAAGCAAGTTCGGCGAGCGTCTACGCAGTAAGAATGAGACAGCGCAAGTGAATGAGGCCCTCACTAATCTGAAACACGCTTTCCACGTTTGACCGCTTGTGATAATGGGCCAAGAATTCTTCGCGCTTGTAATTATAGAAATGAAACATCTTGGACCATATATCAGTGCCACGATCCGGCTGAGTATTCGACTTGAAAGGAATGAACGGAACTGCACCGTGGCCTGTAGGTTCTTCATGCTGATATAGCCCTTAGCGGCTGAGACTTCTTGCATGTTGAATCCGGCCTAGCAGTCGAAGCGAGCAATGGTTTATAGAACGGGCCAAATCAAAAACGCGGCGCTTTCCGATCTTTTCGGCGAAAGATGCTCAGGAAACAATTCTAATAGCGGATGCGCTACTGTCTTGCGCTACCGTCAGATGAAACCGCAACAATGTGCCTTCCGTGATTGCGAAAGTGGCGAACGGTCCTGTTCGCAAATCGAACCAACGCTGAGATCGATCGTGATATTCGCGTGAATCGATAGCAAGTGCGACTAGAAGATTTCCATCAAGTAACCACATTAGCGAGTCGCGTCGGATTCAAACTCGATGCGGGCTACGTCGGCTGATGTGAAAGGTATGCGGCCTTTGGAGGCGGGAGAGTTTCGTTTGCTCCGACTCAGTGTGGATTGTTGAGACCAGCCGTAGCCCCGTTGCGCAAACGTGCTTCGATGAAGCGCAGCAATTCCTTCTGCTTATCCTGGGGCAGCGACTCGACCGCAGCTTCAATTTCAGCAAGAGTTTTCACGCCAAAAACGATATCACGCAAATTGGACATGAACAAGCAAGTTGTTTTAATCCGTACTTTCCGCGTTCATCTGTGGCCGATCGTCGTAAGACAGGTATTTGGCTGAGAGAAGAATGTCGGATTCCTCACCGGTGGGTGTTTGCGGGGCCATTGTGCCGTCGACTTGTTCGTAGAGTGGCGGAGGGATTTCGGCAAATTCCGACATTGGACCGTAGACGGAGTCAACACCTTCTCGGAAGACATCTCCAATTAACAGGTTGATGATGTGGACGCGCTCTTCGGGATACTTGCGCAGGAAGCCGGAGAAGCTGAAGCCGTCGTTATAGAACGCATAGACCAGCTTGCGCATCGACTCGATACCGCGATCGAGTTTGGCCTGGTATTGGCCGAGACGAGCGGCGGAGAAGTCGTCGTGATTGAAGGCGTCGTGAATCGCGTCGGCGGCAAGCTCCGCCATCTTCAACGCCAGTAACACACCTGACGAATAGATCGGATCGAGAAAACCGTAAGCGTCGCCGATGATGATGAAGCCATTGCCGGCGTTGTGTTTCGAGCGATACGAGTAATCGAGAATCGAATAGATCTTGTCGACGCGAGTGCCCGGAGCGACGCGTTTGCGAACCGGCTCACACTTGTCGATCTCCTCCTGAAAAATCTTCGCGAGATCCTGGCCGCGACCCTGCACGAGATACTCGGGATCGGCAACGATACCCACACTCGTGATGTCATTCTCGAGCGGGATATACCAGAACCAGCCACCACTACCCGGCTCAGTTCTCAATACGAGCGTCGCGCCGCCGTTTAGATCCGGCTCGCGGAACGCGTCTTTGAAGTATGAATAGATCACGGCTTTCTTGAGCTTAGGATCTCGCACACGCCAGCGAAACTTGTTCGACAGCATTGCCATCTGGCCAGTCGCATCGACAACGACTTTCGCGAAGTACTTCTCGCGCGTGCCGTCAGGCATCTGCACTTCGACACCCACCGCCTGATCGCCTTCGAACAGCACCTGCTTCACGAGGACGCCCTGGTGCACGGTAACGCCCTGCTCAGCAGCGTGATCGATCAGCAAGTGATCAAACTGCGCGCGCGTGATCTGCCACGTGACAGCACTCTCGTGATGCACTGCTTCGAAAAAATAGAACGGTCGCGATTCCTTACCCGCGGAATTCGCAAACTGCACACTGTACTTTCGAACAAACGGACTTTCCCTCATTTTTTCGAGTATGCCCAGCCGTCTGAACGTCCAGTAAGTGTCAGTCATCAACGATTCACCGATGTGATGACGCGGAAAGATTTCCTTTTCGAAAAGGATTACCTTGCGCCCTTCGCGCGCGAGAATGCCGGCGACGGAGCTTCCTGCCGGCCCACCACCCATTACGATGACGTCGAAATTATTTGTATTCATGCGTAGCGTACAGTTCTGAGTTCAGGTTCAAAAAAGTCGGGCAGAAAATGGTCCACTTGCAGGAGGCCCGGACGAGTCAGCGAAATCCTTCCGTTCTGACGCTCGAGAACTTTCTTTTCTTCCAGGTCTTCATACACGGGACGGAATTCGTTCCAAACGTCAACACCAAACTTCTGCTGAAAATAACCGGTGTCGATTGATCCGGTCTTCAATTGCAAAACCATCTCGCGAATGAGTCGCTGTTTGGGGGTCAGTGAGACGGCCCGCAAAAGCGGCAAGCGATCTTCGTTAAGGATGCGCACATA
>DATFDT010000042.1:0-31141 GCA_035251975.1 Pyrinomonadaceae bacterium
CTATCTGTCTTATAGCAATGAGTTCAACGACCATTCCACCACAATTCGAGATCGTCGATCGACCACTCGACACCCAAATGACGATCTCGATGGGGCCGCAACACCCGTCGACGCACGGCGTGCTGCGCCTCGAATTGGTGCTGGACGGCGAAATGGTCGTGAAAGCCACGCCTGACATCGGTTATCTCCACACAGGCATGGAGAAGCTGTTTGAGTACAAGAAGTATCAGCAAGGCATCGTCATCACCGACCGCATGGATTACCTGAATCCACTCGGCAACAATCTCGCTTACGTGATGGCCGGCGAGAAGCTGCTCGGTCTTGAGATTCCCGAGCGCGCGCAAACGATCCGCGTGTTGATGTGCGAGCTACAGCGCATCGGCTCGCATCTCGTCTGGCTTGGAACGCACGCGCTCGACATCGGCGCGATGACGGTCTTCTTTTACTGCTTCCGCGAGCGCGAAAAGATCCTGAATTTAATTGAAGCCGCGTCAGGTGGACGACTGACACCGTCATACTTCCGAATCGGCGGCTTGATGATGGATCTGCCGGCGGGTTTCGATAATCGCTGTAAACAGTTTCTCGATTACTTCCCCACCGCGCTCGACGAGTTTCACAAGCTTTTAAGCGGCAACAAGATTTTTCAGCGACGCACGCAGGGCATTGGACGTATCTCCGCTGAAGACGCGATCGATTGGGGACTTTCCGGCCCATGCCTGCGCGGCAGCGGCATCAATCTCGATATTCGTCGCGCGAATCCGTACACCGGCTATGAGAAGTACGATTTTGAAGTGCCGACTGAGCCTGATGGAGATGTTTGGGCGCGGTACATGGTGCGCATGCGCGAGATGAAGGAGTCGCACAAAATCTCGACGCAGGCGTTATCTCGTTTGCAGCCTGGTCCGATCAAAGCTGACGCGCCGAAAGTCGTGCTGCCGGATCGTGAAGCGATGAAGAGCCATATGGATGCGTTGATTCATCACTTCCTGATCGTTGCGGAAGGTTTTGATGTGCCCGCGGGTGAGGTTTATCACCCGATTGAGGCTTCGAAGGGCGAGCTCGGTGTATACATTAGGTCTGATGGTGGACCAAAGCCGAGTCGCGTTCACTTCCGTGGTCCGAGTTTCGTGAATTTGTCGGCGCTGCCGGTGATGTCTGAGGGCGAGATGGTGGCGGACATCGTGGCGATCATTGGATCACTGGATATAGTGTTGGGAGAGATCGATCGATAATAATTGCTTTCTCTGTGCAACCTCTGTGTTCTCTGTGTCTCTGTGGTTGATTAATACTGGAAACCACAGAGACACAGAGAACACAGAGGTTGCACAGAGAAGAAGCCGTTAATTTATGAGCACGCAGATAGTAAATATTCAACCGTTGTCGCAGCCTGTCGATCTGGGGGTGGAGGCGGCGACGTTTTCACCGGAGGTTGAGGCGGAGATCGATCGACACCTCGCGAAGTATCCGGTGATGCGCTCGGCGATCCTGCCGTTGATGTTCATAGTGCAGCGCGAGCGTGGTTATCTCGATCCGCCGGGCGTGCTCTATCTCGCGAATCGTCTGAAGTTGCGCGTCACGGACATCTGGGAAGTCGCGACGTTCTACTCGATGATCTACACGCAGCCGGTCGGCAAGTATCACATACAGGTTTGCAAGACACTTTCTTGCAAGATCATGGGTGCGGGAAAAGTCACCGAGCATTGTTCGCAGAAGTTGGGAATCAAGGTTGGTGAGACGACGGCTGACGGGCGCTTCACGTTGAGTGAAGTCGAATGCCTCGGCTCGTGCGGGACGGCGCCGATGTTTCAGCTCAACTTCGACTATCACGAGAACCTGACGCCGGAAAAGATCGATCAAATACTGGACAAGCTACCTTAATGCGTATCGCGGCAATCGGATGTGAACCACTTCAGCTACGTCGAGTTCATCTCGAGAACTCGCGTTCGCTCGACGTCTATCGGGCAAATGGAGGTTACGAAGCGCTCAAGAAAGTTCTCGACAGCATGGCCCCGGACGACGTGATCAATGAAGTGAAGAAGTCGGCACTTCGCGGGCGCGGCGGCGCTGGATTTCCGACCGGGATGAAGTGGAGCTTCGTGCCGAAAGACTCGCCAAAGCCGAAGTACGTCGTCTGCAACGCTGACGAATCCGAGCCCGGCACGTTCAAAGATCGATACCTGATGGAACGCGATCCGCACATGCTCATCGAAGGCATGCTGATCGCCGCCTACGCGCTGAATTCGAGGACCTGCTATATCTACACGCGCGGCGAATATAAATATCTGATCGACATCATGGACGTTGCGCTCGAGGAAGCGCGAAAAGCGGGACTCGCCGGCGACAAGATCCTCGGAACTGACTTCTCCTGCGAGATCCACACGCACACCGGCGCGGGCGCGTACATCTGCGGTGAAGAGACTGCGTTGCTCAGCTCGCTCGAAGGCTTGCGTGGGCACCCGCGCATGAAGCCTCCCTTCCCTGCTGTCTCCGGTTTGTATGCGGCGCCGACTGTCGTCAACAACGTCGAGACGCTCACCGCCGTGCCTGACATCATCAAGATGGGCGGCGAGGCTTATCAAAAACTCGGCACCGAGAAGAGCGGCGGCACGAAGCTCTGGTCCGTCTCCGGTCACGTCAAGCTGCCGGGTGTTTACGAGTTGCCGATGGGCTACGACGACATGGAAAAGTTCATCATGGAAGACTGCGGCGGGATGCTCAACGATAAGCAACTCAAGGCTTGCATTCCGGGCGGCTCGTCGGTCTACATCATGCGCGCCGATCAGATTATCGGAAAAGATGTGCGCATGGATTATGAGGGACTTGTCGCGGCGGGTTCGAGCGTCGGATCGGGTGGTTTCATCGTGATGGACGAGACGGTCGATGTGTTTGAGTCGACGAAGAACCTGACTGAGTTTTACAAACACGAGTCGTGTGGTTGGTGTACGCCGTGTCGTGAAGGAACGGACTGGCTGGTGAAAGTTTTCAAACGGATCGAGAACGGTGGCGGGCGTCCTGATGATGCGCAACTGATGCTCGATTTGGCCGATAACATCGAGGGCAAGTCGTTTTGCCCGCTCGGGGATGCGGCGTCGTGGCCCATTCAGTCGGCGATCAAGAGATTTCCGGAAGATTTTAAACGAAGGCTATCCACCGATTTCACAGATTAATTTTGTGTAATCTGTGGATAAAACTGCATGTCAACTGAATCAGTCAAAGTAACTATCAACGGCAAAGATTTTCAGGTGCCGAAGGGCGCGCGTCTGATCGACGTGTGTCGCGAAAAAGGTTTCGATATTCCATCCTTTTGTTATTACTCCGATCTGGCGCTACAGGCTTCGTGTCGCATGTGTCTCGTGCGCATCGAGAAGATGCCGAAGCTGCAAACGTCCTGCACCATCACCTGCACTGACGGCATGATCGTCACGACGCAGAGTGAAGAGATCGAAAAGGCGCAGCGCGGGATGACGGAGTTTCTGCTCGCAAACCATCCGCTCGATTGCCCTGTGTGCGATCGCGGTGGTGAGTGTGAATTGCAGGAGATGACGTTCGACTGGGGCGGCCTCGAAGAACGCTTCACCGAAAAGAAAAATTACTACGCGGAGCGCTATCTCTCGCCGATGGTCGCGAACGATCCGCAGCGCTGCATTCTCTGCAAACGATGCACGCGCGTGTGCGACGAGTGGATGGGTGAAGATGCGATCGAAGCGGGCGGTCGTGGCGCGCACACCGTGATCGGTACGTATCTCGGCTGGCTCGATTGTTCGCAGTGTGGAAACTGTATCGAAGTCTGTCCGACCGGAACATTGCTTGACGCGACTTACCGGCACCAAACACGTCCGTGGGAGCTCGCGCAGACGATAACCACGTGCAACTTCTGTTCGGATGGCTGCCAGATGTCGCTCGGATCGCGCGGTGGTGAAGTGCGGCGCTCAGTCGCGCGCGATCGTTATGTGAATGGACTCAATGGTGAGTTTCTCTGCGTGAAGGGACGGTTCGGACATCCGTTCATCAATCACGAAGATCGCATTCGCACGCCGATGATCCGCTACAAGAAGGGCGGCAAGCTGATTCCGGCAACGTGGGATGAAGCAATTCGCCACGTCGCGGAGCGTCTCGACGCAGTTGCAGACGCGCATGGACGAAACTCGATCGGGGTTGTTGGCAGTCCGCGACTGACGAACGAATCTCTTTACGTTTTGCGAAAGTTTGCGACGGACCTCGTCGGCACGGAGAACTACACAACAACGGATCTGTTAAGCCTGCAAAGCTTCTTCCAAAACCTCGGCGCGCCACTCGCTACACATCGCGATATTCGATACGCGAAGACGATCGTGCAGATCGGTGGTGATCCAAGCGAGCTGCAGCCATTGACCGGCAAGCAAATGCGACAGGCTGTGCGTAACGGCGGCGCGACACTCGTGCTGATCAATTCTGTTCCGATTCGTCTGCGCGAACAGGCGAAAGTATTTGTGCATGTCAGACCGGGAACTGAGGACGCCGTTGTTCTCGCGCTTGCGAATTCGTCAAACGATTCTCTCGCCGTGCAGAAAGCCGGTGTTGAAGCTAATGCGGTCGTGGCCGCGCGCGAGGCAATTGCTAACACGCAGGGCGACGTTGTGATCATGTTTGGTCACGAGCTGAGCAGCGCGGCTCAGGCGGTTGTTGCTCAGTTCTCGCAAACATTTGCTGGTGATAAGCGGCGAATACTGCTGCACCCGTTGCCGTTCTTCAATAACAGTGTCGGTGCGCACGCCGTGGGCATGATGGAACGCCCGACGTCGCCAGCTCAGATCCTCGATGCGGTTGGCAATGAGATTCGCGCGCTTTACATGGCCGGGAGCTTCCTGCCGGAACATCTCAAAGGACGCGAAGCCGCATTATCACAACTCGATTTCCTTGTGGTCCAGGAGCTCTTCGAGAACGAGACGACCGCGGCAGCCGACGTTGTTTTGCCTGCAGCTTCGTACGCTGAACAGGACGGCACGTTTACAAACAACGACGGCTTTGTACAACGAGTGCGACAGTCGATTCCGCCGCTGCACCAGTCGAAGCCTGATTGGATGATTACAGACCAGCTCGCGAAAGAGTTGGGAATGGATTGGGGTTACGACCTCTCTGCAAGCGCGGTGTTTCGCGAGATCGGCGAAAAGGTGCCGGCGTTTTCGGGTATGCGTTATCCGTTGTTGAAAGACGAGACAAACCCAGTGCAGTTGAAGTTTGAAGTCGGTTCGAGCGACGTGAGCGACGCTCTAACCTCCATTCGAGATCACGTTGAAACGCTGCCGGATGACGGTGACAAGATAACGGTGACGCCTGATGTTGGAACGGAGCTGTTCCGTTTGGGAAGGCTGACGGAGAAAGTAGGCCAATTTCAATTGCTGGCCAACGGCAACCCACGTCCCGAGACCACCGCGGTCTCGCCGTTGTATCAGATCAAATCCGCGTCATCCGTGGCTTAATTCTTCATGGACACTGCGATCGATATAGTCCTCAAGCTCGTAGCCATCACGGTGGCGTTCACGGTCGTGCTTCTGATCGTCGCCTACACCGTGCTCGCGGAGCGTCGCGTCCTCGGTCTCATCCAGGGACGCCTTGGTCCAAATCGAGTCGGCTACGGCGGCGTGCTGCAACCCTTCGCAGATCTGCTGAAGTTCATTCTTAAAGAAGACATCGTCCCCGACAAATCGACACGCTTCATCTACTTCCTCGCGCCCGTGATCGCCACGATGGCCGCGTTGATGACGATGATCGTCTATCCATTCGGTCCGGAGATCGCGATTCCCTTTACGAACATTACGATCCCTTTGACGATCGCGCGTTTCGATATCGGTTTGCTTTACGTACTCGGTATCACTTCGATCGGCGTGTACGGGATCATGCTCGCGGGCTGGTCTTCGAACAACAAGTACAGCTTGATGGGCGGTCTGCGCTCGTCGGCGCAGATGATCTCTTACGAACTCGCCCTCGGCATGAGCCTGATCGGCGTCATCATGATGGCGGGCACACTCGATCTCGGACAGGTCGTCGAGAACCAGTCCGGCTGGCACGGCACACACTGGTACATCCTTTTTCAGCCGCTCGGTTTTGTGATCTACCTGATCGCCGCGATTGCCGAAACGAATCGCGTCCCCTTCGATCTTCCCGAAGCCGAAACAGAGCTCGTTGCCGGTTTTCACACGGAATACAGCGCGATGAAGTTTGCGCTCTTCTTTCTCGCTGAATACATCAACATGTTCACGGTTTCGATGCTGGCCACCACGCTGTTCTTTGGCGGCTGGAACGTGCCCTTCCTGGACCTGATTTTTGCGCGCGGCACGTTTTTGTTCGGCCTCGTGAGCGCGCTCGGATTTGTATTTAAGATTTGTGTGTTTCTTTTTATTTACATCTGGCTGCGCGGGACGTTACCGCGCTTCCGTTTTGATCAGTTGATGAACTTCGGCTGGAAGATTCTGCTGCCACTGGCGCTGCTCAACATCTTCATCACAGCCACACTGATCTACTTCTTCCCGAATTTGTGATGCTGGTGCTTCTTTTCATCCTGTTCGCAGGGCTCGCTATTGGCTGCGGTCTGGCGGTCGTCGCGCAACGCAATCCGCTTTACAGCGCGATCTCTTTGATCGGTGTGTTTATCTCGCTCGCGTGTCTTTACGTGATGCTGGCGGCGCCGTTCATTGCTGCGGTTCAGGTGATTGTTTATGCGGGCGCGATCATGGTGCTCGTCGTGTTTGTGATCATGCTGCTGAACGTCGAGCAGGAGGAGCGTGGACGCGCGCGGTTGAAGTTTCTCGTGCCGACGGCTGTCGCGCTTTCCGCAATCCTGATCGCAGAAGTTGCTTTCATACTCGTCACTGTGCAGGAGTTTAGAGTTAATCCGTCATCAGCGCCTTCGAATGTTGGGCTGACACACTCGATCGGGACGCAGTTGTTTACACGATATCTTTTGCCGTTTGAGATCACTTCGATACTGCTGTTGATGGCAATCGTAGGCGCGATGACACTTGCGCGTCGTGGTGGATTGTTGTCGCCGAACGCGCGCGTCGTTCCGGGGGCGCAAGTGCTGCCGCTATCGATGGTTGATCCGAACGCTGAGCCGGACGACTTGACGCCAGTTGCCGCCGACACATCAGAAGAAGCGGCCCGGACTCTAGGAGTTACAAAGCGAGACTAAGACGATGGAACCACAGCTTTCCTGGTACCTGGCGCTCTCCGCGATCCTGTTTACGATTGGCGTGACGGGCGTGATCATCAAGCGCAACGTGATCGCGATGTTCATGTGCATCGAGCTGATGTTGAATGCGGTGAATCTGACGTTTGTGGCGTTCGCCAGTTTCTTTCAGGACGTGACCGGGCAGCTCTTCGTGTTCATCGTGATGACCGTCGCAGCGGCGGAAGCTGCAGTGGGATTAGGGATCATCATTGCGATCTTTCATAATCGCGAATCGCTGGATGTGGATGAGGCGAGCATACTAAAACTGTAGAACGCGGATGAGCGCGGATTGAAAACGCGGATTTTTTCTTAGGGATGGAGAACAATCTACTCAGTCTGATCATCTTTGCTCCCCTCGCGGGGGCGGCGATCAATTGGTTTATCGGACGGCGTCTGCGCGATGAGCGGTTTATCGGTGTCGTCGCGTGCGGGTCGGTGGCGATCTCGGCGGTCGTGGCGTTTTATCTCGCGTTTATGTCAGGAGGGGCATTGCGCGCTGAGACGCCGGTGCTCGATCATATTTGGACATGGTTGCAGGTTGGGGACTTTCGTGCTGATTTTGCGCTCGCGATGGATCGACTGAGCGGCACGTACGCGCTCTTCATCACGTTTGTCGGTTTCCTCATTCACGTCTTTGCCGTCGGTTACATGCACGGCGAGGCGGGTTTCTATCGCTTCTTCGCATTTCTCAACCTGTTCATGTTCGCGATGCTGACGCTCGTGCTCGCCGACAACTTCGTGCTGATGTTTGTCGGTTGGGAAGGCGTGGGCCTCTGCTCGTACCTGCTCATCGGTTACTACTTCGACAAGAAGGAAGCCAGCGACGCAGCGAAGAAAGCATTCATCACGAACCGCATCGGCGACTGGGGCTTCGGGCTCGGTATCATGCTGACGTTCTTCGTTACCGGCTCGGTCAGCTTCTTCGCCAATCCGGCCGCTGGTGAAGCGGCGCACACAGCCCTCTCGTTCTTCAGGAATCAACCGGTCGAGTCGTTCACCGCGGGCGTGATATTCGCTGGCGGCGCAACGTCGATCGCGGTGTTGCTGTTTATCGGCGCGGCGGGCAAGAGCGCGCAGATTCCCTTGTACGTCTGGCTGCCTGACGCGATGGCCGGACCGACGCCAGTGTCGGCGTTGATTCACGCGGCGACGATGGTCACGGCGGGCGTCTACATGATCGTGCGTTGCTCGGAGATCTTCGTACACGCGCCGACAGCGATGTTTATCGTCGCAATCATCGGCGCTGCCACCGCGCTCTTCGCGGCGACGATTGGTCTCGCCCAAAACGACATCAAGAAGGTTCTCGCTTACTCGACGATTTCACAACTCGGTTACATGTTCCTCGCGTGCGGCGTGGGCGCGTTTGTCGCTGCGATCTTCCACGTCATCACGCACGCATTCTTCAAAGCGCTTCTCTTCCTCGGTTCGGGCTCGGTGATTCACGGCATGCATCACGAGCAGGATATGCGACGCATGGGCGGGCTGAAGAAGTACATGCCAATCACGTTTGCGACGATGGTCACAGGCTGGCTGGCGATCAGTGGCGTACCGATCTTTGCGGGCTTCTTCTCGAAAGACGAGATTCTCTGGAAGACCTGGAGCGCGCCCGCGTTTAGTCTTCCTTCGACCGGGTTCAGCAAGTTTCTCTGGGCCATCGCCGCGCTCACGGCGTTTCTAACCGCGGTCTACATGACGCGCATGATGGTGATGACCTTCTGGGGCAAGGAGCGCTTCCGCGAGACGCACGAATCAAAACATCAGGAGCCCGATCATCATCATGGACCAGTTGAGCCGCACGAATCGCCGTGGCTGATGACTGTGCCTCTGATCGTGCTGGCAGTGCTTTCTACTGTCGGTGGTTTCATCGGCATTCCTTACGCGTTTGTGGGTAGGGACGTCAACGTGATCGAGCACACGCTCGAACCGGTGGTGGCGACGGCCGGCGCGAGTGCAGTCGCGCCTGTTGAGACACATGCGACCGAAACGCCCGCCCCTCCCGCAGAAGCCGAGCACGGCGCAGCTCCCGCCGGAGAGGCCGCACACGCGACACATTCGAGTGAAGAGTTAAATGCGGAGCGCATACTTGCCGGCGTATCGGTGTTCATCGCCTTGTTGGGAATCGGCGCGGGTTGGTATCTGTTCCAGAAACGACCGCTGTTGCAAATGCCGCGCTTGCTGGAGAACAAGTACTACGTTGACGAGGTTTACGATGCTGCGCTCATTCGCCCGATCGAGGCCGGATCGCGCGAAGGCCTCTGGAAAATATTTGATATGGGCGTCCTCGATGGCCTGCTGCATTCGATTGGCGAAGCCGTAACGGAAATGGGACGGCTCGCTCGTTACCTGCAAGCCGGTTTTGTGCGTGGTTACGCTGCGATCATTCTGTTTGGCGCGCTGATCTTGATTGGAGTATTTGCGTACCTCGGATTTCCGGGCGTGTAGTCACATAGATTAAACGGATTGTAAAAACGGATTGATGGCGTATTTGTTAACGATACTGATTCTTCTACCGGTGGCGGGAACGTTGGCGCTCGTCGGCTACAGCTTTGTGTCGAGCCGGCGCGAGGAGCATTACCGCTGGATCGCGCTGATCGTGACGGCTGCGACGTTTGTCGTGTCGCTGCTGTTGCTTCGCGGTGTCGGCGCCAGCGGCGCTGAATTGCGTTTCGAAGAGAACGTGAGCTGGATTGGTTCGATCGGCGCGCGTTATCACGTTGCGGTCGACGGTATCAGTCTCTGGCTCGTGTTGCTGACGACACTGCTCATGCCGATCTCGGTGGTATCGAGTTGGACCGCCATTCGCAAGCGACAACTCTCGTACTATGCGTTCCTGCTGGTACTTGAATCGGCGATGATCGGCGTCTTCGTGTCGTTCGATCTGTTGCTCTTCTACCTGTTCTTCGAAGCGTCGCTCGTGCCGATGTTCTTCCTGATCGGAATCTGGGGTGGCGAGCGTCGCATCTACGCCGCGGTGAAGTTTTTCATCTACACGGCGGTCGGCAGTTTGCTGATGCTGGTCGGTATCATCTCGCTCTACTTCCTGTATCACACGTTTGATTATCCAACGCTCTTACAGGCAATAGCAGCAACACCGCTGGCGACTTTTGGGCGCGCCGAATACTGGCTGTTTATCGCATTTGCTCTTGCGTTCTGTATAAAGGTGCCGCTCTTCCCATTTCACACGTGGCTGCCCGACGCGCATACCGAAGCGCCTACGGCAGGCTCGGTGATTCTCGCTGGCGTGTTGCTGAAGATGGGAACGTACGGGCTGATGCGATTTAACCTGGCGCTTTTTCCGAATGCATCACGTGATTGGGCGTGGGTGATCATAATCCTCGCCGTGATCGGAATCATCTACGGCGCGCTCGTCGCGATGGTCCAGCCCGACTTCAAACGGCTTGTGGCGTATTCGTCGGTGAGTCACATGGGATTTGTGGTGCTCGGATTGTTCTCGTTTACAGAGCTCGGCATGCAGGGCGCGCTTTACCAGATGCTCAATCACGGTGTTTCAACTGGCGCGCTGTTCCTCTTCGTCGGTTTCATCTACGAACGCAGACACACGCGCTTGATCAGTGAGTTTGGTGGGCTCGCGAAACCGATGCCCTGGTTCTCGACCCTGTTTGTGTTTGCGTCGCTGTCGTCGATTGGTCTGCCGTTTTTGAATGGATTCGTTGGTGAGTTTTTCATACTGATTGGAACGTGGACGTCGCGGGCAGTTGGTCGTCCGTGGCTAACGACGATGCTCGCCGCCACGGGCGTGATCTGGGCGGCGGTTTACATGCTCTGGATGTTGCAGCGCGTGGTGTTTGGACCGATTACTAATCCGGAGAATGCCAGGTTGTCTGATCTTAATAAGCGCGAGATCGGATTGCTGGTGCCATTGCTCGTGCTAATGCTCTTCATGGGTGTTTACCCGCGCGTGTTTTTGGATCGTTCGAAGCCGAGCGTTGTAGCGATTCGCGACCGTGTTTCAGGGAGTCAGGCCGGGGGTTCGTACACAACAGAAGTTGTTAGACAGGATTAACAAGATCAAGACAGGATTAACATGTCAATCCTGAAAATCTTGTAAATCCTGTAAAAGGCTTTTGATGAGCTCATTTCTCGCACAATCCGTGATGCCCATAGTCAACTGGTCGTTAATCGCACCTGAGGTAATCATCTGCGCGGCTGCCGTCCTGGTGATGCTGGTTGACGCGTTTGTGCGTCCAACGCAGCGTTGGATCACCGGCAGTATTTCCCTCGTTGGCATTGTAGCGGGCGCAACCAGCACCATTTGGCTATGGTCCACAGGAACGACTTCATCCGACGCGTTCAACGGCATGATCGCGCTGGACGAGCTGCGCCTTGGCTTCACTTTGGTCTTCCTGTTGGTTTCCGCGCTGACGTTGCTGATCTCGACGGTCTGGGTCGAGAACGAACAACTGCCCGCCGGCGAGTTTCACTCACTGTTGTTATTCGCCACCGTCGGCATGATGTTGATGGCCTCGGGCAATGATCTCGTCATCATCTTTCTAGGTCTCGAGATACTCTCGATCGCAACCTACGTCATGGCCGGCTTCCGTCGCACTGACGTGCGCTCGAATGAATCGTCGCTGAAATATTTCATCCTCGGCTCATTCTCATCCGCGTTTCTGCTCTACGGTATCGCGCTCATCTACGGCGCCACGTCGATCGCCGAGCCCGGACCTGGCGGATCGCTCAGCCGGATCGTCGCGGGCACAACCAACATCGCCGAGATCGCCCAGCGGGTCGGCCAGGCGCAATATCCCGCGCTGCTCTTCGCTGGCGCCGCGATGATGCTCGTCGGTTTTGGTTTCAAGATCGCGACCGCGCCTTTCCATATCTGGACGCCCGACGTTTACGAAGGCGCACCGACACCAGTCACCGCGTTCATGGCTGCGGGTCCGAAAGCGGCAGGTTTTGCTTCGTTCATGCGCGTGTTTGTCTTCGGCTTGCCGTTCGTTGTGTCAGCGTCAAATGCAACCACGGGAAACCTGCATCACGCGTGGATCAACGTGCTCGTCGTTATGGCCATACTCACGATGACGCTCGGCAACGTCGTGGCGATCGTGCAGAACAACGTCAAACGCCTGCTCGCTTACTCTTCGATCGCGCATGCGGGCTATGCGATGGTCGGCTTTATCGCGGCCGGCTCCGCTACCGATCCCGCACAGCGCCACGCCGCGATCACCTCGGTCGTGTTCTACCTGTTGACCTACGCGGTGATGAACATCGGCGCGTTTGCAGTCGTGCAACTGATCGCGCGCAGTGGCGATCGTCGCACGTCGATCGAAGACTATCGCGGGATCGGATTCGAATCGCCGGTGCTCTCATTCTCGTTGAGTCTGTTCGTCTTGAGTCTGTTCGGTATGCCGCTCACTGCGGGCTTCATGGGCAAGATCCTGGTGTTTGGGGCGGCAATCGATCAGAAGTTCTACGGTCTTGTGATCATAGGCGTACTCAACACCGCCGTCTCCGCTTATTACTACCTGCGACTGATCATCGTGATGTTCTTTGGTGAACGAACGATGGCGTGGAGCGCGCCGCGCGTGCCGGCGAGCGTGGCGGTGGCGCTCGTGATCACCGTGCTCGGAGTGCTCTATCTCGGAATCTTTCCCGGACGCGTGATCAATGCGCTGCAAACGAGGATCGAGTCGCAGTTGTTCACAGAAGAGTTTATCCACAGATGACACAAATAAAATCTGCGTAATCTGTGGATGAAAGAAATGCTTTCCGAAAAGTACGCCCAACTGATCCAGGAACAACTTGGGGAATCATGGCTGCCGCGAATCTACCGCGAGCGCATCCTCAAGCTACGTACGCGCTCGTATCATTTCGAGAGCGCGAAACCGGCGGCGCGTGTCGATATCCAGCACACGCTGCTCGGAGTCGAGCTAAAGGTCGGGCGGCGGCGTCTCCTCTGCCCCGATCTGGCGACGGCGAGATACCTCTTAGTCTTTGCGCGGCTTGGTTGTCAGGATGTAGCAGTTCCGTACGACATAACAAAAATCTCCCATTTAGCGGACGAATTGGAGTCGTCGTGGTATAGAATGTTTTTGCTAGTTGAGCAGGAAACGCGTGCAGATAGCACGCGATTCAGTGCGAGACTTCGTGGCCTGCTAATTGCTAAAATCCGCGAAGAGATCAAGGAGGCGGGACCGGGAACACGCGTTCCCGAGTTCCGGCAAACGACAAAACAACGTACGAAATAGTTTTACAAATTTCAGATTAAGCCTTTTAACGACAATCCCGAATGACTCAAGACTTAACCACCCCCACTACTTCGCTCCCCTTCCCATTCAACCAGCAGAACTTCTGTCACTACGAGCCCATCTACCAGAGCATTGACGAGGCGCGTGTGCTCGTAATCGACAACCTGCTGCGCGACGAGCGCGACCTGTCTTCGGTGGCGCGTGCTGAATGGGGTGAGACACTCGGCGTCGAAATGCGACGCGAGCGACTCATCGCCGGCATGGCGGTTGAAAATATTCTCAACAACATTTCCCGGCTGGTTAAAAGCCCGACAACCGAAGTCGCGCACCTTTCGGAAGTCGCCACCGCCGCGAAGAGTTTTGCGCCGGACGCGATCGTACTCAGCGGCACGTTGCGAGATTTCGATTACTACCAGCAATCGATCCTGGATGACTTCAGCCACTTTATTCGCGAGACGAAAATTCCTGTGCTCGCAATCTGCGGCGGTCATCAACTTGTCGGACTGAGTTTTGGTGCGCGCGTGATCACGCTCGACAAATTCGAGCAGCACGAACAGCGCCTGGCGCGTCCGCATGAATACCAGTATCGCTTTAT
The DNA here is from genome assembly GCA_035251975.1 of Pyrinomonadaceae bacterium. GTDB lineage: Bacteria > Acidobacteriota > Blastocatellia > Pyrinomonadales > Pyrinomonadaceae > PSRF01. Next base: position 14,015 of record DATFDT010000042.1, read on the forward strand.
CCGCATCACCGAGCCCGACGATCCGATCTTCAAAAATATCAACTGCTCGGATCCCGAAGGGGCTCCCGCGCGTATCCTGCGCGTCTGGCAGAATCACGGCCTGCAACTCGATCGCGTGCCGGAAGGATTTGAGTTGCTCGCGACGTCGTATCTCTGTCGCAATCAGATGATGGTCAAGCGCACTGACGGTCAACTGATTTATACGGTCCAGTTTCATCTCGAAAAATCGTTCGAAGACTGGAACAAGAACCGCACGCGCTGGCAACATCCGAATGATTCGCGCGATGGTCGCATCCTGTTCGAGAATTTCCTGACTCTCGCCGTCCAGAATTGAGGCCGCTTACAGAAAAGACTCTCGCCGTCGCGGCGCGTGAGCTCGCGGCGCGCGACGAGATGCTGGCTGGAATTCACGCCATGCACGGCGATCCTCCGCTCTGGCGCCGCGCTACCGGATTCACAACTCTTGTACACATCATCCTTGAGCAACAGGTGTCGTTGAAGTCGGCGAAGGCGATGCTGGTGCGTTTGCAGGGGCTGATCCAGCCATTCGAGCCGGAACGATTTCTCGATCTTGGCGATGCACACTTGCGCAGTCTTGGTGTGACGAGACAGAAATCGGCGTACCTGATCGATCTCTCAGCTTCTATCGTGAACGGTCAGTTGAGCTTCACAAAACTCGCGCGTATGAGCGACGACGAGGCGCGACTGGCGTTGACGCGGATCAAAGGCATCGGATTATGGAGCGCTGATGTTTATTTGTTGATGGCCATGCGCCGCGCGGACATCTGGCCGGCTGGAGATCTGGCGCTTGCAGTGGCGATGAAGGAGTTGAAAGGACTGGCCACGCGGCCCGGACCACTCGAACTTGAACAACTCGCGGAACGATGGCGCCCACACCGAGCCGTCGCCGCACGAATGCTCTGGCAGTACTACCTCGGCAAAAGAAGTACACAAGAGGCACAAACGAACAAAAAAGCACAAAAAAGAAGTTCACCGCTTCAAGTTTAGAACTGCTTTTTTGTGCCCTTTGTGATCCTTTTGTGATCTACTTAGCGATGGTTGAAGCGGTTGTAGTGGTTTGCGGCGGTATGGTCAAATCGGGCGTGTCCGGTACGTTCTCCATCGTCAACTTAATCAAGTCGTCAACGACCGCCTTTAGATCATTCGTCTCATGATAGATCTGGAGCTGTCTGTCGGCGGAAGTACCGCGCTGCAGAATTGTGTGAACGTGCTCAATCTCTTTCCTCGATCCGAGTTCATCCACCACATCATCAACAAACTCCAGTAATTCCATCACCAAATCGCGCACAGGCACTTCGGTCTGCTTTCCTAAATCGAGTAACTTCCCATCCAGCCCATACCGCACCGCGCGCCACTTGTTCTCCTGGATCAACATGCGCCGGTACAATCGGAACCCAAGATTCTTATCAATTAATTTATTTAACTTGGCGACTATTGCCTGGAACAGCGCCGCGATCGCAATCGTGTCGTCAACACGCGTCGGAATATCACAAACACGAAACTCGAGTGTCGGAAAGTATGGATGCGGGCGAATGTCCCACCAGATCTTCTTCCCATCGTTGATGCAACCGGTCTTGATCAGCAGATCGACGTAGCGCTGAAAACCACCGTACGAGTCGAAGTGATCGGGAATGTCTGTGCGTGGAAACTGCTTGAAGACTTCGGTGCGATACGACTTGAGCCCGGTGTTATGGCCCATCCAGAACGGCGACGACGTCGAGAGCGCGAGCACGTGCGGCAGAAAGTAACGCGCGGCATTCATGATGTGAATCGCGCGCTCGCGATCCGCCATACCGACGTGTACGTGCAGTCCGAAGATCAATAACGACCGCGCCACTGTCTGAAGTTCCTGCACGAGCAGCTCGTAACGCTCGTCATCGAATATCTTCTGGTCCTGCCAGCGCGAGATCGGGTGCGTTGAAGCAGCGACGATCACGAGTCCGTTCTTCCTCGCGAGGCCAGCGATGATGCTGCGTAGTCTTGTGATGTCGGTGCGTGCTTCCTGGATGTTGCGACAAATGCCCGTGCCGACCTCGACCATCGACTGGATCATCTCGGGCTTGATCTGCTCGCCAAGCAGCATCTTGCCTTCTTCGAGAATCTCCGCTACGTGCGAGCGCAACTCGCGCGTCTGCGGATCGACGATCTGAAACTCTTCTTCGATACCCAGTGTGAATTGATCGAACATTTGCCCTCTTTCCAACTAAGCTAACGTGTCCAGGAACTTTGCAATCATGCGCCAGTCAGGCTTCACCTTGCCCATGAACTCGTGTCGCAAGTGCTTCCACATGCTGCCCGGCGAGTGAACGGGGCTGTAAAGATCGAAGTGAACGTACCACGTGCGCGGCTCGCCTTCCTGAAACAAAAAATGCAGCACCGCCGCGGCTCTTTGCTTTTCGTAAAAACCACCCGTGGTGTCTTTGTGGTTTGCCATCATCCGCGTGAAATCGTGACGACGCGACAACGTCGATTCGATCATCGGCCACGCTTCAAACTGTAATCCGACACCACCTTCACCATATACGTTAGTTATCCGTTTGACGAGATGCCAGAGCTTCTTCGCTTCCATTCGCTTCAGGAGCAGCAGCAGCGCGTGTTTCTTGTCGAGCGCCCACGAATCGAAGGCCGCGGCGTCGCTCTCTTCGCCCCACAAGCCGGCGAGTTTTCCTCGCAGCTTCTCTCTTGTTTCGCCGGAAAGATCCGCCCACGTCAGCTCGATTTCAGCCATTGGAAACTTCGCGTTCGAGCATCGCCCGCACGTCGTCTGACAAACCCTGGAACCTCAAGCCAACACCGCGACCGGGATTGCTGTAAACCACCACCGCATTGCACACCGCCTGCACGTCGTGCCGGAAAGGTATGCGCACGAGTAGCAACGTGCCCTCCGGAATCTCCGCCTGCGTGTTCATGTAGAGCCCGCCCGGGCTGATGTCTTTGGTGCTGGCGACGCCCGTAACGTCTTTTCCGTCAAAGAAAACGTCGACGATCAGCCGCGAACGATCGTAGCCTCTGCGCTCTTCCTGTGTTTCAAAGCCTCGGTCTTTGTCGTCAGGCACTGGCGTCTCCTGTCTGGTTTCTCTGCGTAACCTCTGCGTTCTCTGCGTCTCTGCGGTTAAGTAACTGGTTTTCACCGCAGAGGCGCAGAGAACGCAGAGGTCGCGCAGAGAAGAAGCCAGTTCGATTGTACCCCGTTTCCCTCACTTTTTGCTGATGATGTAGGTGGGCACCATGCCGCCGCCCGAGCTCACATTCGCCAGCTCGGTGAAGGAAAGCCGCGTAAACGCCGAGCCGACTTTGCCGTTGAAAAGCAGCGGGTCGAGGTCGACGAGCTGTTCAGCAAATTCGATGCGACCGTCGTCCGTGAGCGCCGGAAAAGTCTCGCGCGCGGTGGGCACACGTTCCTGCACGAGATAATCGCCGACCGCGAGCGCGTTATTGATCGCTTCGTCCCAGCCGCGCTGGTCGACGTTCCAGCCAATCGTGATTCCGTGACCGCCGTAATCATCGTTTGGCTTGAGCACGAGTCGCTCGCCGTCGGCGCGGATAAAGTCGAGCAGGTTTACCTCGCGACCGAAATAATCGGTGTGTTCGTCGCGGACGACGCGCGTCCACGGCACGTGTGCGCGGATCGCATCGAGCTCGTTCTGCGAGAACAACGGCGCGTGCTTCGGATCCGTCAGGACGGCAAACAGCGCTTTCTTGTGAATCAGCTTTGAACGGAAACTGTTGACCATGCAGATCGCGCCCGCGCGATACGCGTCGAGCAAAGCCGGATATTGATTGATCATTGGCAGATATTCGTTGACGAGCAGGCGCTTGTAGACGATGTCGATCTCCTGCCCACGGGCGCTTAGTCGATCGCTGCTAAACTCAAGCTCCTGTGGCGTGCAGATGATCGACGGGTACCCTGACTGTTCGAAGAATTCTCGGAAGAGCTCGAATTCTTTAACCGTCGGCACGTCCGCCAGGTCGACGATCGCGATCACCGGCGGGCGCTCTGGCTTCCTGCCGAGAAACTCTTCGTACGAGCTCAGCAGCACGTCCAGCATCAAACGCCGGCCGTACAGGGGACGTAAGTTGTATTCGCGTGCAAACTCCTTCATCACCGGCAGTGATGAAAAGATGTCATACGCGGCGTCGGCGTAAGCGATACCGGCAGGGCTCTCGCCGTTCAGCTCGACAAAGCTGTAGGCAGACTCTGTCAGAAACGAGTCGAGACGCGAGGTCGGCGAAACTGCGACGTAACCCGGATCGATTGCGACCAGCTCACGTTCAATTTCTGTTAAGCCAAGATCATCGACGACATTCGGATCGGCGACGGCGGCGTCCTTCACTTTCTGGATCGCCGACCAGACCGTCTCGCAGATCTGGCAGATGTGTGCGAAGTCTGACTCGGAGACGAAGTGTGGACGAAGATATGGCGACAGGCGCCGGCCACCGAAGATGAGCCTGGCCTTCTCGAGGCCCTCGTCGAGGAGGGCACGAGACGATTCGGCCAGCTCCTGATTGGAAAGCAGGTCGTGATAACGCGCAACGGCTTCTGGAAACATGGGCCGTTAGGTTATCACTTGCCACAAAAAGGCACAAAAAGCACAAAAGAAGAAATTTTGAGTTCAGCCTTTAGGCCGCTGTTTTCCCTCCTCGATCGATCGAATTTCTTTGGCCAGGGCCGTGCGGAACTGCGTTAGAACGTTGATCAGCAAATCGATCTTTGCGAGGCTGATGCGGCGGTGCCGCTTTGTTCCGAGTAAGAATTCAAGTTCGACCACGCGCTTGCAGTCGGCGATGAGTACCATGTTGTCGCCCCACTTATCGGGACCGTCACGGCCTGTTTGGACGTACGCCTGAATGTACGAAGTCAGATGAGTTGACGCCGGGTTTAGGAACGCGCGTTTTGAAAAGGCATAGATGATTTTACGTGTCATGGGCGCTCGCGTTGTATCCGGCGTCGGCCCCATTTCGCAAGTGCTTCGCAGATGAGTATCCCCACGAAAATCATGCAAATTTCCTTATGTGAATAGCAGACACACGACGACTGTCCCACGAAGCGCAGGTATTCGAGCCTCAATGCAAAAACTCGGATAAGGTCCTTAGCGAATCAAACTGAGAATCGTAAGGATTATCGTCGTCGTAGTGCTGGTTGAGGTTGTTTGGCTCGGTGCTGGTGCGCCCGGCGAGTCTAGTTGACCGGCAAACGCAGAGACAGCCAGGACCGCAGTAACGATCGCCACAGCGCACGTTCGGCGTAATTTACCCACTATTTTGTAACCTCCAATAATTCACTATTTTGTGATTTTAGAAAGATACAAAAATTCTTGCATCAAACCCAACTCTTTCTTGCAGGTGCGAAGAAATTGAGTTAGAGTGAGTGCGCTGTTGAGAGAATGGTTTGTTTCCTTGCGGTTCTCACGATGACGTTACGAGCCTCACTCTTACGCGAACTAGTCAATTCAAACCTCGATGTGGGAGGCCGTGCGGAGCTATGCTGTAAGCTCGCCAGGGAATTTGAGAATAAAGGTGAATATGAAGAAGCGCGCGAGATGCTTAGTGGCCTGTGGCCCCGCGTCGATCAAAGACCAAGAGTAAAGGGCCTGGAACCGGACACTGCTGCTGAAGTGTTGATGCGAGCAGGCGTCTTGACAGGTTGGCTCGGCAGCAATCAGGAGCAAGCGAAAGATTTCCTCAGCGAAAGCCTCACGATCTTCGAATCCCGAAAATACAAAAAGAAAATAGCAGAAGCACAGACAGAATTAGCTCTGTGTTACATGCGGTTGAGCGAATACGACAACGCGTCCGATCTTCTTAAGCTCGCGCTTAGTGAGTTGACTACAGACAGCGAGTTAAAGGCAAAGGCCGTACTTCGTCTCTGTATTGTTAAGCGCCACGCGAGCCCGCTGAATGAAGCGTTGGCGTTTCTCACAACCACAGAGCCTTTATTTCATAAGATCAACAATCAAACTCTGAAAGGATGTTATCACCAGACTCTCGCAGATGTACTTGAGAATCTTTGGGACACGGAAGACCCGGAAGACTATCTTGATCGCGCTTTAATCGAGTACGCCGCCGCGAGCCATCACTTTGAACTCGCACAACATAGGTACTATCTCGCGAATGTCGAAAACAATCTCGGCTTTTTGCTTTATAAGGTTGACCAGTTTGAAGAAGCGCATGAGCATTTGAACCGCGCCAGACGCATTTTTACGTGTCTCAAGGATCAGATTGCATTGGCTGCCGTAGACGAGACTCGCGCTCGCGTCTTCCTTAAAGAGAAACGGGATACGGAGGCAGAAAAAGCTGCCCGGTCGTCTGTGCGGACATTAGAAAAGAGTGATAGACCATCATTGTTAGCAGAAGCGTTGAAACAGCACGGTATGGCTTTAGCCCGTCTGGGACACTACAGCTCCGCACTCAACGCATTTCGGCGTGCTATCGATCTATCTCAAGCGGCAGACATTGCGCTCACGGCCTTTCAGGAATTGGGAGATCGGTTAGCAATTAGAGATGAGATAACGACTTCGGGCAGACCATTAAATGAGGAAATATTCTTACTTGAACACTCGCTGATAAAACACGCACTCGAGAACGCTCAGGGGCGAGTTACCTTCGCCGCCCGCACTCTCGGCATGTCATATCAAAGACTGACTCACAAACTACAAACCAAACACAAAGACCTGCTCAAAGATCGCAATCCAGCCAAAAAAAGGCACAAAAAGCACAAAATTTAGGTTGAACTTACGTTTTGTGCTTTTTGTGCCGTTTTGTGGCTACTTCTTCTTCGCCGGAACCTTGACGACGCGTTTTTGTTTCTTGCGGACGACCTCGAAAGTGTATGAGTCAGACTTCGGAGTCGTGCGGAATACGGAAACGGGTTTGCCGTTGATCGTCTGAATCACGTCACCCGGTTCCAGACCGGCTTCGAATGCCGCAGTCACCGGATCGACGTAGACGACCAAAAGCCCCGGAGTGGTTCCGAGTTGAGAAGCTACGAGCGGCTTCAGTGTTATCGTCTCGATCCCCTGATCGATCAACGAAAAGCCATTGACCGAAGGAAAATGTGAGCGCCAGTTGACTCTGGACCACTGGTCTAACATCCCACTCAACTTCACATTCATGGCCCATTCCACCGGACGACCAGGTCGCGCCACGGTAAACTCCACCGAACTACTCGGACCAGCCTGATCCAGCCACCATGTGAACTCATCGGCAGTCTGAATGTCTTTGTCGTCGATCTTCAGAATCACATCACCCGCACGCAACTCCGCACGCTCAGCAGGACTGCCCGGCACGATCGACGTCAACAAGATTCCACGATGCTTGCCGACCAACGCCGCCGCACCCTGCATCTCCCAACCGTGATTCAAGACTTGATCGAGTTTAAGCGCCGCGACTGCTTCACCTTTCACGCCGAGCCAGGGTCGCGGCACACTTGCCTGTTGTTCCAACACACGTTGCGCCGCGCGTTTGATCGAAGCCGCCGGAAGAATGCTCGCTTCGTTTCCTTCCAGACCATCGACGATGCCGATCGTGTCGCCAGCCTGGTTGATAGCCACGCCGCCGATGTTTGCTTTCGAAAGTTTCGCGGCACTGACGTTGAAACGCGCGATACCACCCGATGGGGCAGGCATCACGTCTTCAACACGACCTTCAATCGCGCCCATCCGCGCCAGCACCGGACGCGTTTTAGTCACCGGCTCTGGTCCAAACAGCAACACACTGTCACCACTATTTACCGGCTCGTCTTTAATTGCACCTGCTGAAACTACATTCTTGTTTTCGAGTCGCAGAATCGAGAGTCCGGTAGCAGCATCGAACCCGATGTACTTCGCGGGAATTTGTTTGCCGTCAGGACCGATGACTGACACGTCTGGGCCATCAAACAAACTAAAAGCACGCGGTGATTTCGGTGGACCGGGGCGTACGGGAAACGCGACAACGGGTGGTCCAAACTCGACATCAGCCTCAGGTAACCAGGCCGCGATTGTTTCGCCGTCGTCCATTGCGAGCCCGGCGATGACGTTTGTGTGAACGTCGTCCATCAGGTTGAATGCAGAATCAAGCGCATCGATCGACTGCACCTGCTCGGAGCGCAGCAGCAGGCGAAACATCTTCAAGCCATTCAGACGATGAATAATGGTTACTACTTGCGGTGCAGCGGGTGGCTTCGGCGCCTTTGGAGGTGGCGCAGGTGACGGCGCCGGCGTTTGCGCAGTTGCAACCGTCTGGCAGAACAATGCGCCCACTAACAACACCACTGAAATTATGCGTCTAAAATTCATCGTCGTAATGCTTACCAATCACGCTTCGGTGCGAACTGATTCCCGCCTTGCACGATTCGTTGTGAACCAAAGCTTACTGTCGGAACGGAAATGGTCTTCGCATTTCCGCGACCATCCTCGAGTGAAACCGTGATCGACTGGACCGACGAATCGATCGGAAAAGCTGCTGACATACCAGCGGGCTGTGTTCCGTTGAGAACTGTCGCACCCAGGCTGCTGGCTTCCTTTGTCAATAGGGGTTGCTTCCTGTAGTCAGCTTGAGTTGGCCGGATCTTTCGAATCGTCACAGGAGTGACACCGGCAACCACCTGTTCCGGTTTTTTCTCTTCTTTCACGACTGGTGTTGGTTCGTCAGGCTTCGCGGGCTGGTGCACCTGAGGCTTTTGGGCCACCTCACCGTTATTCTCCATCTGCCTCATAACATCTCGCACCACAACAAAGCCGGTCACAACCACAATCACCATTGCTGCGACTGCCAGACCGCGTCGCGCAAATGCCCAGTAAATCGGTGGCGCACTACTCGCATCATTCGCCAGCCGCGCACGCAAACGGAAATCAAAATCTGCCGGCGCCTCGACCGTGCCGAGACTGCCAACTATCTGCCGCAACTTCGTCTGCTGCTCGTGAAACTCACGACACTCAGCACACTCGCGCAGGTGCTCAGTTGCAGCAGCACTCCACGATTCACCAAGCATCAACTCATCGAGCTCTCGACGAATCAGTTTGCAATTATTGTTTCTCATAACTCTTCACCTACAAATAAGCCCGCATCTTCTCGCGCAGGAATCCTCTCGCCCGGCTGATCCTCGACTTCACTGTGCCCTCGCTCGTTTCCAGGATCTTCGCGATCTCGTCGTAGCTGCGCCCGTCGACGTCGCGGAGAATCAGTGGCGCGCGATACTTCTCGGGAAGTGTACCGATAGCACGCTGAACCGCGTTGCGTCGCTCAGTATCGACGAGCTCGAGGTCCTGCAAAGGTCGTCCGTCGGGCGGGTTCAACTCCTTCGCCTCGCCGCCATCGGTTGGTTGGAAGAATCCGGTCAGGGACACGAGTTTGCGGCGCTTACGTTTCCGCAGCTCGCTAATCGCGAGATTGGTCGCAATCCGGTAGATGTAAGTCGAAAATGCGTAGCTTCGCTGGTACCTGTCGGCTGCCCTGTAGACCCTCACGAAAGTCTCCTGAGCCAGATCCACGGCGCCGTCGTAATCATTGGTCATCCGGTAGATGTAGCTCGTAATTTGGTTTCGATAACGACTCACCAACTCAGCAAAGGCGTCCTGGTCACCGGACCGCGTGGCTTCCAACAAAGCATGGTCGGAAGTCGTGTCCTCCAGCACGTCCTGCTGCAGGGCTGGGGCGAAGCCCAGCTCATCGATGGTAGTCAACGTATTCATCAGGGCAGGTGGCTCTCACATCACGGTCTACACGCTCGTCATTTTCTTCAGTTCCTTTAATAGCCACAAAAAGGCACAAAAAGCACAAATGAAGGCAAAGGCGGGGAGCGCCCGTCAGTTTACTATCATTTGTGCTTTTTGTGCCTTTTTGTGGCTAAATCAGCCTTCGGGGCGTTGGAAGATGGAATCGCTGACTTTCACGCCGTACGTGATCGTGAGGACGCGCGACTCCTGGCTCTGCCGGCCGTCTTCCAGCAACACCGTCCGGTAAGGCACGAGCGTCTGCTGGACTGCGCGATAATCCAGGAATTTTCGCGTGTATTTCACAGGAACGCCGCCCGGAACGCCTTCTTCATACTCCAGCCAGAGCACGCGCAGCGATCGGGCGCTGATGTAGTAACGGGTTTTTCGTTTCTCTTTGTCCGTTAGATCAACCACAAACAAATCGAGACCTTTTTGCTGTTCTTTGCCGACGAGCGTAACCGCATAACCACATTCTTTGTAGCGCAACAACGAATCAAGGCTGTGATGATGTTGAGAGATGAAGTTGGCGGTGGCGTCCTGTCGCGGTGTGAAGGCGGCGCCGTTGATTAATCCCCACAGTTTCCCGTCGCCGTAAATCAGCGAATACTCCATCGTCGGCAGCTTCTGATCGAGCCGGATCTTGTCTTTTTCGAGATTTTCCCCACGTACAAAACGACGCTCGTATTCCGACTCTTCCGTATTACCTTCGGTATTTGTCCGCGTTATCCGGCCACGCTCGACACCGTTGCGGCGAATCTGTTCGAGACCCGGACGCGTGCCATAGATGAGGATTACCGACTCAACCACCTGTTCGGCGGTATACTTAACCTCTTTGCCGTTTTGTTTTGGGAGCTCCGCTGGTTTCTCTTCTTTTTTGTTCTCTTGTTGTTTAGTCTCCTGTTTCGCGTCCTTTTTCGTATCCTGGGCGACGGTGCGGCCGGGAGAAGCCGATGAGACTAAAAACGCAGCTAGAGCTAAGAGGGCGACAGTGGGACGAAGCAAAATGTAACCGTTCTCCTTGAATTTCAGCTCGCCGTAAACTCGACGGCAACAATTGGGGAAAGCCAACTTTGATGGCGAATTGTAACACAAGCCTTGTAAAAAGCGCCTTTCGACATCAACGCACGATGCATGGATGCGGTCATGCAAGGTGCCGGATGCCTGTTTGACAACCACCACCGGCACAGGTATTTTCCTTCTTTTTTCGTGAAAGGACACTCAACATAAATGAAGCGAGTAGGAGTTCTCGTGGGACGTGAGAAAACGTTCCCCGAAGCACTAATCAAAGGCATTAATGAACGCGGCCGCGGCGACGTTGTGGCCGAATACATAACGCTCGATGGCGTTAAGTACGACGATCCGCCGAAATACGACCTGGTCATCGACCGCATCTCGCACGAAGTTCCATTCTATCGCGCGACCCTGAAGCGCATGGCGCTCGAAGGGACGATCATCATCAACAATCCGTTCTGGTGGTCAGCCGACGACAAGTTTTTCAACTATTCACTCGGCAAAAAGCTCGGCGTCGCGATTCCAAAGACCGTGCTGCTGCCGCAGAAGGATTACATTGAAGGCATCGTGAGCGAAAGCCTGCGGAACCTCGCGTTTCCGCTCGACTGGCAAGGCATCATCGACTACGTGGGCCTGCCGGCGTTCATGAAACCGTTTGACGGTGGCGGCTGGAAGAATGTTTCGAAGATCAACACACTCGAGGAGCTCTGGTTGGAGTACGACAAGACCGGAACGCTTTGCATGACCCTCCAGGAGTCGATCGAGTTTGAACAGTTTGTCAGGTGTTACTGCGTAGGCCAGCAGGAAGTGATGATCATGGCTTACGATCCGCGCAAGCCGTATTTGTCAGGCCAGCAGTACGTCCACGATCCAAACTATCTCGCGCCCGCGCTTGCCGACCGTGTTGCGAAGGATGTGCGCACGCTCTGCACGGCGCTCGGTTACGACCTCAACACAGTTGAGTTCGCGATCAAGGACAATGTGCCTTACGCGATCGATTTTATGAATCCGGCGCCTGATGCTGAGCTGGCGTCAGTCGGCGAGTTCTATCACAACTGGATTTCGAGTGCGGTTGTCGATCTGGTGTTCAAGCGATTGAGTGAAGGACGACCGTCATCCCGCTATCGTTGGGAGGCATTTCTCAATCCGGAGAAGCCTGCAGCAAAACGGAAAAGTAACCGCGGATAACGCGGATAAAAATCCGGATTTTTATCCGTGTAATCTGTGGTTAATATGTGGTGGGTTTGGAGCGTTCAAAGAGGAATCTGGTTCCAGCCAATGTCAGCAACCAGATAATCAGTGCGGATGAAGCAAGCGACCAACCAAGACTTCCCGCGAGCGGATCGATAAGACCACCAATTAGCGCAAGTAACACACTCGCATTCGTCACTCGCAACGCCAGTCGACGAATGCGAGTGATGTTTTGTAACCAGTTGATCCGCCGCAGCTCCGCTGCGAGATAATCGTCATCATTATTCAAGTGCATGTAGTACTCGCCTTCGCCGCGTGCGTAACGCGCCAAAGACTGCTCGGAACTCACACGCGCCGCTTCCTGGTAATGATGAATAACGTGAGCGAGCTTACCTTCGCGTAGTGCGATGTCTGCGAGACCAACACGCGCTTTAAAGTTTCCGCTGTCGAGCTCGACGACTCGTTCCAACGCACGTCGCGCGTGTCTCGCGTCACCACACTCCAGGAAACTCTCGCCAATCAACGGCAACAAAACTGTATCGTTTTCCGCACGGATACTCGCCAATCGTAAAGCAGCACGCGCCCGCGACAACAATCGCGCATCAGCCTGTGCACTCGCCTGCGACCGCAGCAAACGCGCGAAGTCATAAATCAACCACGCGCCGTGTGGCCGGACGTTCATGGCGCGACGAAACGCTTCACCGGCTTCTCGCAAGCGACCAGAAACACGCAACTCGTTTCCGAGACGACGCAGCAGTCTTGCTCGTTCGAGATCTTCGGGAGTCGCAGGCGTCTCAGACACCTCAGCACGTCGTCTGAACTTGCGACCAAGTCTGAAATCGGATCCCGTCACGTCGAGCAGATCCGACGAAGCGAGTTGTGATAGCTGTGTCTTACGATTCAGGAAATTAGGATCGTTGAGATAGTCGCGCAGGTCACGACTGCGATTGTCGAGTTTGCTTTCGTGGATCAGCGGAAATAATGCGCGCACGAGCTTTCTGTATTCGCGACCGCCCGACACGATCACAAACTCTCGACCTTTGCCTGTGATCTGCGTGCGATAGCGATAGCGAACGCGCCCGCCACGACGCAGCGTGCGAACTGCCTGCGTCTCGACGGTTTCAAAGTCGTCGATCGATAGCTGTTTGCGGTAACCAAAAAAGAGATGAAGAAACGTTGCGAGCGGCCCCTGGCGTCGCAGCAATGAGCCGTCGAAAGCAATTCGATCGCTGAGTGCGAGCACGGGAATGATCAGCCAGGCCACCGCGATCATTATCAGTGCGGCGGCATCGTAGTTAATCCGCAGTAAGAGTGCGGCAACGAATGTGACGACGCCTGCGAGTGCGAGATATGGTCCGGGCGAGACGCGTACACTTGCGATGGTTGGCTTCTTGCGCGCGCGCTCCCGCTCTTCGCTTACTTCGGAGAGGACGGGTAGGGTTTCGAGTTCTTTTGTCTCGCTCATCTTGCTGATCGTGCAACCGGGCAATCGATAGGTAACTCAAGTGCAAAACTGCCGCGTGATCTGCCCGGCTCAGTGTAGCGCAAGTCAGCCAATTGAACGAGAGTGCGCGTAGTGCATCCAGGATCTGCGAGTTTTAATACGGGAAATCGTGCGAAGCCGAGAAATACCTGGGCTGATCTCTGCTCCGAAAGGTAGTCAACTACGGGCTTCAACTCAGAACCTGGTTTCTCATAACGAACCGGATTTCCGGGGCCTTCGCTTAGTAATCCGAGATCAAACCGGTACATCGCTCGATCTGTTTCAAAGACGCAGTCCCAGCGAAACGGATTTGCAAGTCGCGGCATGGCTGCGAGACGCACTACCGTTTCGCCGTTCGCCATTTTTGCAGCTTCTTGATTGCCACGCGCGAGTGCTCGCGAATGTGCAAACGCGAGTAAGCTCCAGTAACAAAGGACGAGTGCGATCGCGACGTAAGCGATGTTTTTGCCCCAACGCTCGCGCGCACGTTTGATCGATAACACGATAAACACGACGATCGTTACGATCCAAAGAAGCGCGATCAAATTAGGATATGGAAAGCCACCGCTGCGCGGACTCGCCACCACGAGAAACGTCGTCGCAGCCGCAACCACTGCCCAGGTCACTTTCAAAAATCTCGTCCTCGCAGTCAGCAAAAAAACCGCGCCACCGAGAATCAACCAGATATACGGATCGACGATGAAGACCAGGTCGCCGTACGACCATTTCTGACTCCACGGCAGGAAGAAACGAATGCCGTAGTTGTTGGTCCAGTCGAGTAATGGATGTGTCGCGCTCGCGACGAACGACGCGAGCATCAGTCCTTTTAATTTTGTCTGTGGAGGTTGAGCTTTGTAGCGTGACCGGAGCAGGTCAACGCCGTAGAAGATCAGCGGCAAGATTATCGCGAGGCCGATCACACCCACGATCGCGTGAGTGATACCACGATGATGCTGCAGGAACGTCCATCGGTCGCCGAAGGCGAGAACGACAATATCTGAATCGGGTGCGTTGGCGGCGATCACGCATAGCGTAGTCGCGCCGGGAGACAATCTTTCCAAACCCGCCTTGGCTGCAGTCAGTCCGACGAGCGAATGAGTCAGATTGTCCACCCGATTGCCTTGTGTCGGTACTTACCCTGCTAACGTTGGGGTTTCGGGTGTGAGTTGTCCGTAACGTTCCGGATCGAGTTTCTGTAACGCATCTGCCGCTTCACGCGCCGCTGACGACTGTGGCAGAGGCTGATTGTCAGTTCCCTTGGCTTTTCGCGATGCGTCTACGATATTGAACAACAGATCAGCAGCCTCTTTCTTCTTTCCCTGCTTCTCATAAACTTTCGCGAGACGAAGGTTCGCGGTGTCGGGAGTTACGGTGGTGCTATTGAGCTTGGCTAATTCGGTGTAGAGCCGTGTGGCGTCGTCAAGCTTACCGTCACTCTCGTAAGCTTGTGCAAGGGCGAATTTAGAAAGCGCGGCTACCTCTCCGACGCTGCTGTTTTGGAGCTCGGTTAGCTCACTGATTCCCTTCTGACGATCGACCGTAAGGCGATTTGAGGCGATGAAGTAACGTGACTCCGATCTATATGGATCGCCATATTTGGCCGCGACCTTTTCAAACTCCTCGATGGCGCGCTGAGCGCGTTCCTTGTCGGTTGCAAAGGTCGGCTCGGTGCTGCCCGGGGGTGGGGTGGTCGTAACCTGTGTGCGCGAAATCGTGATCGCGCGACCAAGCGCCTGCCGTGCTTCGTCGCTCTTCTTATTACTCCACCTGACAATCTGGAAGATCACCAGCGCGGCCACGATGAGCCCGGCCAAACCATAGAGAATCGTGCGTCCTCGTCCTTCCAGCAAATCGCCGAGACGGTCGAAGAAGCTCATGGTCGTGTCGCGAAAGCGGTCATGCTGGAGCTCACGCGCTCGTTTTTTCTTATACTTT
Organism: Pyrinomonadaceae bacterium; assembly: GCA_035251975.1. GTDB lineage: Bacteria > Acidobacteriota > Blastocatellia > Pyrinomonadales > Pyrinomonadaceae > PSRF01. Next base: position 29,351 of record DATFDT010000042.1, read on the forward strand.
GCCACTTATTGTCCTCTTGCAAGCCTACGTGGTCGGCTGCGTTCTCTTGGGTGTATGATTACGCGGAAAAAGTGTCACTCTAATGGGCCGTGCAAAACATTGTCAAGAAGCCACTATCCAGAGATTACGCAGAATTCGACATCTAATAAGTCTGTGTAATCTGTGGACAAAGAAGACGCGAATGAATTTTTTTCCAAAACATCGGGAACAAAAGGCGCGAGACGGTTGTCTAAGGGGAAGCCTGTCCGGGAAAGGGCAAACATTTTTGACTGCTCTGATTCCCGCCCCAGGGGGTGATCAGTGAGCTACGGAGAACCAATTGCCCTGCACGGGCAAATGGAATTAGAGCAGGTTGCTCCCGCGACCATGGCAGAAGCCCGGCCAAAGGTTGAGGATCCGTTCATTGAAAAACTCAAGCAAGGCGACTCTGCCGCCTTTGAAAAGCTGGTGAACGAACGCTCGGGTGAGATTTACGGTCTGCTCTATCGTCTGACCGAGAACGCCGAAGAAGCACGCGACTTGACCCAGGAAACATTCCTGCGGGCGTTTCAAAGTATCAACCACTTCAGAGGCGAGTCAGACCTGCGCACCTGGATTTATCGGATCGCGATCAACCAGGCGCGCAATCGTTGGCGGTGGTGGCGTCGCAGGCGTCGCGAAGCAACAGTCTCCATCGACGAGCCCGAGATAGGCGGCGGCCGGCTGGGATTGGTTGCGACACTCAAATCGCCCACAGCCAGGGATCCCGAACAGCATACTCTCCAAAATGAACGGGAGAGAGCTTTACAAAAGGCTTTGAGTGGTTTGCGACGCGTCTATCGCGAAACCGTAATCTTGAGGGATATCGAAGGTTTTGCTTACGAAGAGATCGCGAACACGCTGAACATAAGCGTGGGAACTGTGAAATCAAGACTGGCGCGTGGTCGCCAGGAACTCCGGCGAAAGCTGGAAGGATCTTTGTAAATCGGATGGCTGATCCGCCCCGGCTCACGAAACTCGGTGCCAAATGGGTCGAAGTGAAAAAGCGGCGGGCTCAAGGCTTCCGTAGTGGCATGATGAGGGCGTATTGAAAACGTGGCCAGCAACACCCGTTGACGCATCGCTCACTTCAAGCCTGAGGGGTTGCCCTAGACTTGTCGAAGTTGCTTCTCAATAAAAGGAGCAGCCGGGGTCGGTCAGCCATCCGATAATGGATTAATCATGATGTTGTGCGAAGAAACCAGACAGACGCTTTCGTTATATGTGGACGACTGCGTATCTCTGCCCGCCCGCGTAGCGATCGATGAGCACCTTGATCGCTGTCCGGTGTGTCGTTCAGAGGTAGCTGAGTTGCGCTCATTGACTCGGAGTTTTAGTTTGATGGCGCGGCCGATACCGCCCACTGGTCTTGTCGATTCGATCTGTGATCTGTTGACGATCGAAGCTGCGGCTCGTCGTCAGGCTCCTCCACCTTCTCTAGGTCGTCGCATCGCGCGCTTTCTCGAGCCACGACTGATGCCTTACAGCGTTGGGTCATTTGCATCAGTGATCATGTTCACGTTGATGTTCGCGGCCCTGCGTCCGCACTTCATAGCGTTGAGAGAGGCGGCGCTTCAGAATAGTGGTGTGACGATGTTGCGAACGACTGAGATGTCATTCGATCTTTACAGGCCAGTAACTCCAGAGGACCTCGCAAGGAGCCGCGCACCTTATGGTGAACAGTCACCGAGCTTGAATCCTACCGGGGCACTGGCGGCACTGTCGCGTGCTTATGCCCATCCGCACACGAATCAGTCTGAGGACTCTGACGAG
>DATFDT010000043.1:0-7270 GCA_035251975.1 Pyrinomonadaceae bacterium
AACGCCTCCGATTTCTCGCGTCTTACGTTGCGCCGTTGCGCCGCTGCGTGAGAAATCCATTTATTAGATCCACCGCCTCTTCGCGTCTAACGGTTTGCTGCTCGCCGCTTGCCATGTTCTTGATCGCCACCAACCCCTGCGCCTGCTCCTCTTCACCGATCACAGCCACGAACGGCACATCAATCGACGACGCATATTTGAACTGTTTTCCGAGCTTATCAGCCTCCGGGTACAAATCAACCGACAGACCTCCGGCTCTCAATTCCCTCGCTAACTTAATTGACTCCGTCACACTGCCTTTATTCCATATCGCCACCATCACATCAGCGGGCGACGATCCCAACTCTGGCGGAAACATGTTTCTCTCGTTCATCACGACGAGTATTCGCTCGAGCCCAAGCGAGAAACCACACGCCGGAATATCCTGCCCGAGAAACATTCCGACGAGGTTGTCATAGCGCCCACCACCACCAAGACTCCCCGCGAGATCCTTCACATTGATCTCCATGATCGCGCCCGTGTAATAAGAAAGTCCACGCGCAAGAGTCGGATCGATCTTCACGCGATGACCGATACCCATCACGTCAGCGAAATCCAGTATCGACTGCAAATCATCAACGCCCTGCGCACCCAGCTCATTGTCTTTCACAAACTCGACAATGCGCCCCAGCACGGCTTTATTAAACGCCTGCTGCGCATTGTCCTCAGTCACAATCTCGGCGGCGTGTTCGAGCTCAGATAAAGCCGAGAAGAACGATAGCAGTCGATCACCGGCGGTCTCTGCAACGCCGCGCGCCTCAAACTCTTTTTTAACCCCATCGCTGCCGATCTTGTCTAACTTATCCAACGCAATGAGCGCTGATTCGTGCTTATCCAACGAGACACCAGCGATACCGAGAATTCCAGTTAAGACTTTCCGGTGATTAAGCCGCACACAGAAATCTTTAAATCCAAGTCGCGATAAAACCTCACTCGCCGCACTAATGATTTCCGCCTCGACAATCATCGAGCGCGAACCAAGCACATCGACGTCACACTGATAAAACTCTCGGAACCGCCCGCGCGCCGGCCGGTCTGCCCGCCACACAGGTTGAATCTGATAACGCTTGAAAAACTTCGGCAGCTTGTCGCGATACTCCGCCACTACACGCGCGAGTGGAACCGTCAGATCGTAACGCAGTGCGAGATCGGCCTCGCCCGTTGACTCATGCACGCCTCGCTTGAGTATTTTGAAGATGAGCTGGTTCCCTTCTTCGCCATACTTGCCCATCAACGTCTCGATATTTTCGACAGCCGGTGTTTCGAGCGGCTCGAACCCGTAACTCTCATAAACTTCCTTGACCAGATCGATGACGTATTCGCGCCTGCGTACATCTGCTGGCAGGAAGTCGCGCATACCGCGCGGGGGCTGTGTCTTTGCTGAAGGCATTACTTGAAAACCGAGAAACCGGCGTAAATCACAAACTGATTTAGGCCGCGATTCGAACCCGATGTATCCCCATTCGAGATGTGGTGAAACCTGACACCGATATTTACCGCACGGCGCTCGGAAGTGAAGATGCGTACGCCGCCGCCAGCTTCACCGACAAAAGCGAAACGTCCTGAATCCTCGATCGGCACGTCTTTGTTGAAATAAAGAAAGCCGCCATTGACGTGAACGTACGGATGGACCTTCCTGCCGTTTGCGAAATCGAGTTGCAAACCCAGGGGCGTGAATCCCGCGCCGTATGCTGTCTCGCGCCGGAAAGTATCGACGCCAGTCGGGCTCGTGGTGCGAGAGACGATCACACCCGTGGCTACTGCGACTGGAACAACGTCGAGCGTGTATTGCAACGCGAGCGAGTTGTTGGCAGCAAGCGTGCGGCCGTAGCGCAGCGCGGCGATGAAGAATTTACGATCCTCAGCTTCGTCCTCATGGAGGCCTTCGAAGATCGTAGTTGCTTTTGGTGAAAAGCCGGCCCAGAACCCAAACTCGTTATCGCCTCGCTTGAGGAGAAACGGGTTGTCGTCAGTTTGTGCAAAGACAGGCGCGCTCGCGCAGATCAAGACAGCTAACGTGAAAATGAATTTTGAGAAACGGATCATTTAAAGTCCTTCAGACAAAAGTTTTTCTTACAACATCATCTCTTTCCTGTACTCCTGCGTGTACTCCACGTAGTTCTTCCAAAACACCTCGAGCCCGGCAACTTCTTCGTCCTTCAACGGACGTTTCACTCGCGCCGGAAACCCCATCACCAGAGATCGCGGCGGAATGATCGTGCCTGGACTCACGAGCGATCCGGCAGCCACCAGCGACAACTCGCCGATGCGCACGTCGTCAAGCAGAATCGCGCCGATTCCGATCAAACATCCGCGCTCGACGTAGCACCCGTGCAAAGTAACACTGTGGCCCACGGTGACTTCGTTTTCGAGTATCGTGGGATGCGTGCCATTCCGCACGTGAATCACGGAATTGTCCTGCACGTTGGCGCGATCGCCGATGCGGATGTAATGAATATCCCCGCGGACGGTGCAGTTGCACCAGATTGAAGCCTCTTCTCCGAGGTGTACGTCGCCTATCACTTGGGCGCTGGGGTCGACATACGCGGTCGGGTGAATCTGCGGGTGAACCCCACGGAACGGTCTAATCATGGTTTCGGCAGATAGTAACATAGTGTAAATTGAGGCCATGACCCGACCCGGACTTTTCCTGCTCCTGCTCGCTGCCCTCGGTTCAGCGTCGTGTACCGCCGCCTCGCTCTACAAAGTGAAACCGGTTACTGAGCTGCCGCCGATGCCTGCAAACACGCGCAGCGCAGACGCCGGCGGCGTAACGATTCGCGTTGCGCCGTTGCTCACAGACGAGGAGAGCCAGGAGCTCTTCGAAGCAAACCTGCCCCTCAGCGGTGTTCTGGCGTTGCGCGTTGAGCTGGCGTTTCAGAGCGGCGTGCCGGTGGAGATCAAGCGCGCGCGATTTCGTCTGCGTGATAGTGAAAACAAAGAGTGGAAACTACTGTCACCGAAGAGTGCGGTGTCGAGAATCATGAAAGCTAACGGCGTCTACGTCTACAATCCGAATTCGCGAAAGCAGTTTGAAAATGAGTTTGGGGCGTATGCTGTTGATTTGAAGACGCCGCTGTCGTCAGGAGATTCGCGTCGTCACGGTTTTCTATTTTTTCAGACTCCTGACAAGCGCCCGGTGCGCTCGGGCCAACAGTTAACGTTGACTGTCGAGCGCCTTCCGCAACCGACCTCAATCACAATCAACTGAGTATAGGTCCTATAGGACATATAGGACCTATACTCGCACCTTTGCGCTAACCTCTTGGACCAGTGGCTCTCACGGTCAGCTCAGTTCCGGCACTCAGGTCAAGATCGCTTCGACCCTGAACATATACCGATCCTGCACCGGCGCCGGCGCCAATCACCGCACCGATCGCCGCACCTTTACCACCACCCGCAATCGCACCAATGATGGCGCCGACCGCAGTACCGATAGCAGTGCGTGTGACCGTCTTGTTGGTCTGGTCGCTGTCGCGAACCGCGCCTTCGTTATCAACACGAACCACGTCGCCATTCGTCGTACGAACCGATTCGAGAATACCGGCAAAGCGATAGCTCCTGCCGTCTCGCATACGAATCGTGTCGAAGTCCAACGTCATCTCCGAGCGCCCGGTAATGCGTCCGCCACGATTGATGCTCACCACTGAACCCTCAACTGTCGCACCGTCATACTGGCCCGGCGATCGAACCGTCACCGTGAAGCGATCGCCTTCGCGAACGTTCTGCGTTGACAGATCGTTGTTCAGCACCGCAACAAGCTCTGTTCCATTCGGAACTACCCAGGTGCCGGTTGCCACGTCACCTACGCCACCCGTGCCTTCGCGATTGGTGTCGTAAACGTTCAACTGCGCGACGTCAGAAGTCCGGTCATAGTATGTCCTGACTGTCACGGGTTGCGTTACGCGATCACTGTAGAGCGTACGCGTAACCAGCAACTCACGACCATCGCTTGACGGATCGAACGTAACGGTAAAATCGTTAGCACGCTCGCCCGTTCTCGTGATCGTCAATGCGTCGCCTGAAAAATTCGCACGAACACGAACACTGCGTCCTTGCGGCGTCTGTTCAACCTGTTCGCGACCATCCGCGACGAAGTTGATCTGCGGCGCGCGAGTCGACGCGATCGTCACCGAGGTTCCACGACGATCAATCGCAATCATCTGCGGTGGATCGAAGCGTCGCAGCAGCGAGTCGTAAACACGCTGGCGTTCAGCTAACGACAGGTTTCGCGTCGCATTATCAACAGCCGTGCGTACATCGTCGCCCCGGCTTGTGTTCAGGCGAAAGGTGCCGTTCAAATCCCTCCGTGAGCCGCCACTGTAATCGCCAGGATAATTGCCGCCCGGCACGTTCGACCAGTTCCACGCAATATTGAATGCGCCTGCTAACTGATCGAGATCTGTTCGCAGCGAGCTCCAGTTGTTTTCCGTCTGGTACGAGAGTTGGCTATCAGCGATGAAGTTGTTAAGGAACGCCGCACGATCCAAAACGTTGCGCGCATCAGACGAGCTTGACTGACGGCTGTTCACACGATTTCGCAGTTGAACCAGCGCTGTCTCGAAATCACTTAACTGGCGACGAACTTCGTCGACCGAGTAACGATTGTTGTTGCTCGAACGCACTAGATCCTGCCGCAGGTTGCGACTAAACGTTGCTGAGCGAACGTTAAGACGATCGATCAACTGTCGCATCTGGAAGTCGCTCAGGTTGTAGTTGTTGTCGCCCGGGACAGAGCCGGTGCCACCGCCTGAACTCCAACGCGGATTCAGGTTGTAGTAGCTGGCGAGCCGATCGAGATCCGCGCGAATGGTCTGCCACTCACGTCGTGAGCCTGCTCCGAGTCGATTGTTTGCGAAGAAAGTATCGATCTGCGCACCACGATCGAGAAGCATTTGCGCATCCCTGGTGGTTGTCCGGCGTGTTCCGAGTCGCCGGTCGAGTTGGTTTGCTGCGTTCTCGAAATCCAGGATTAAACGGTTGATATCGTTTACGCGATAGTTGTTTCGATCCGCAGCATTCTGCACCGCGCGCTGTAGATAGCTGGTGCGCGTTTGAATATTCTTCACGATGTCGCGAATGGCCGCGTCGTTGCCAAACTGGGCCATGCCAGTCGTGGCCACGCCGGCGGTCACCAGCGCCAATAGGAACGTCATGAAAATTGTTTTTCTGATGGGTCTCATCTCTTCTCCTCCTTCAGACCTGGGGCCTGCATTTCAAACTTTGTGCCAAGCGAGTAGTTGTTCAGGGGAAAGGCTGAAAATGATACGTACCGCTGAATCACCTCCAAACAATGCTCAACAAAATCCCAGTGTTTGAGGGCTTGGTACGGTTTCATGCAAAAGCTGTGGCACTTGGAGGGTGAAGCATTTGGGGTACACAAAAGGCACAAAAAGCACAAAATGAAGAGTAGTTTCTTTTGTGCTTTCTGTGCCTTCTGTGGCCAATTACTTTTTTGCTCTATGGCTCGGGTGGTGCAGGTTTGTCAGTCCCGCGTTCGCGATTGAACACCGACGACGGGACCCACGCCGGCATCGCCTCGTCATTGGCTGCGCGTAACCCCATCAATAGCATTACACTCGCAACAGTGCGTGGGCCAGTCCAATCCCAATCAGGACGCACGATGTCAGTCGGCTGGTGATAGTCTGTCTTCTCCCACTTCTTCAAGCGGTCAGTCCAGCTTTCAACACTGCCCTCAGGCGCACCGAGAATCATGATCCCCGGAACACCTTTCTTCACGAAGAAGTAGTGATCGGAACGATAGAACGACTTCTCCTCAGGCATCGGATCCGGAATCACTTTCAAGCCACTCGCCGCCGCGACTTCATTCAACAAACTACCGAGTGACGAATGCTCAGCACCGTAACCAACCAGCACTCTGACTGGTCCATAAACCTCCGTGCCCATGCCGTCGAGATTGAAGTCAGCAGCGACTTGCTTGATCTTCCATGTCGGGTTCTTCACCCAGTAATCCGATCCGTAGCCGCCATACTCTTCCCCCGTCACCGCGAGAAAAATCATTGACCGACGAGGCTTGGTATCCGTTTTGGAAAAGCTTTCTGCGATCGCCAGCATCTCTGCGACTCCGAGCGCATTGTCGGCAGCACCGTGATAGATGCGGTTATCGGCTGAGAGACCATACGCATCGTAGTGAGCTGAGAAAACAATCGCCTCCGCCTTCAACTTCGGATCGGAGCCTTCAAGCAGTCCGACTACATTATTGCTGGCGCCTTTCGCTTTCTTTAGCTTCACCGTGACGGTGCCGTTTTGCATGAGATCGATCGGCCTGAATTCGCTGCTCTTGGCCTTGGTGAAAGCATCAGCTTGCGTGACTCCCGCTGCCGCGAATAATTTTTCCGCCGCGGATTCGCTGATACTGATGAACGGCGGAAGGAAGTCAGGCATCTCCTGCTCGCCATCGAGCTCGACCTGGCGTCGCGTTAAGTAATCGGCGAGCTCGGCGAACGTGATAGTTTCCATGTCGCCACCAATAGTCACGATTGCCGCGACGCCACGCTGAATCAAAGCGCGCCACACGTTGAGCGTTCCCTGTGCTTTCTTCCACTGATCCTTTCCGATCTCAGGTGGTGGACCATTATGCAGCACCGCGATCTTGCCGCGCAGATCGATGTCGCCGAGATCGTTGCGCTTGAGGAAAGGAACCGAGAGGCCATAACCAACGAAGTACATCTTCGCACTGACGCTTTTGTCACCACTCAACGGCGGTGATACGAAGTAATCTGTTCCGAACTTGAGAGTCTGATCGCCGACGGTGAATGCGGTCTGCGGTAAAAACTGCGTTTCTTTAAATTTGATTGATTGCAGGTAAGTGTTCCTATCACCGAGCGGCTTAAGACCGAGCTTTGCAAAACGATCGGCGAGATATGCAGCAGCCTTGTCACCGCCCGGTTGCGCCGTTCCGCGTCCTTGCATGTCGTCGGCGGCGAGCGCGTTTACAGTTTCCTTGAGACTCGCGACGGTGATGCTGTCGACGAGTTTCTGCTCGGCCGGGGTGATTGCGCGCGTTGTTGCTGGCGCGGCGCTCTGCGTCCAACCGAGCGCGGTTGAGGTGAGCAGTAGAGTTGTTAATAAGAGCGCGAGATATTTTCGTGTCCGGTTAGATAGGTGATCGTTCACTTTTTAGTATTCCTTAGTCGTATTGTCTAGGACGGGCGGCCACGGAGGGCCGCCCCTACAGTTGTTGCTCATCGAGCGCCTCCAAGGAAGTTGC
>DATFDT010000044.1:0-21847 GCA_035251975.1 Pyrinomonadaceae bacterium
GATCAATGTTAGGCCCGAGTACCAAATTCAATGATCAGTACCGATTTAAGGAATGATTCCTACGCGCAGCTCGATCTCGGCGCCGAGCAACAGGACCTGATCAATCGCGTTGCTGTGCTGGCGCGTGAAAACTTCGCACCACGTGCGGCTGAATACGATCGCACCGCAACCTTCCCCGCCGAAGACTTCGACGATCTATTCCGCGCCGGGCTGCTCGCTCCGGTCGTGCCGAAGGAACACGGCGGACATGGTCTTGGTCCATACAAAGGCGAAGTCTTCCCGCTCTGGATGATGACGAAAGAGATCGCGCGCGCCGACATGTCGCTCGCACGCTGCTGGGAAGGTCACGTCAACTCGCTCGTGCTACTCGACGGCATGGCCACCGAAGAACAAAAGACGCGCTGGTTCCACCGCGTCGTCGAACGCGGTGAGAAGTGGGTGGCGTGGAGCGGTGAGCCGCAGGCTCGCAAGCCCGGTGAACAGGCACGCTTCGGTACCACTGTCGAGAAAGTCGACGGCGGTTACGTCATCGATGGAAACAAGGCTTTTGCAACGAGTGCAGGTGGTGCGCAGTGGGCGATACTGCTCGTCAACACCGCTGGACCAGGCGGCGTCAGGCACGTCGACGCAGCGAGCGGTGATTCAGTGTTGATGATGGCGTGCAATTTGTCCGATCCGAGCGTTGAGATCGACACATCATGGTGGGATCCGATCGGAATGCGCGGGACGGCGAGCCACATGGTCCACTTCCGCAACACGTTCATCCCTGACGACGATCTTATTGGCTATCCCGGACAGTATTTAAAGGAGGGCTGGCAAACGTGCTTCATTCCGCATTACGCCGCCACCTTCCTCGGCGCCGCCGAAGCCGCTTACGATTACGGGCTCAACTACATCACCACGCAGAACAAGATCAACGATCCGTACGTGCAGCATCACCTCGGCCAGATGTCGGTGAATGTCGAGACGGCGCATCTGTGGCTGCGACACGTCGCGCGCCTTTGGGAGACGGGCAGGTATCTCGAAGCGCAAATCGCAGGCAGTCGTGCGCGACACGTCGTCGAGCATCTCGCGGAAGATACAGTCAAACAGTGCATTCGTGCTTGCGGCGCGCGTTGTTTAATTCGTCCGAGCTCGCTCGAGCGCGTGTATCGCGATCTTTCTTTCTACGTTCGTCACGACAATGACGATCAAATTCTCGCGACGATAGGTAAATCAATACTCGGTATGACTCACGATCCATCGTTCTATAAACCGTAGGTGCAAATGCTCACCAAAACACGCAGGTACGGACTCGGAATCTGGGCGCTCGGCCTTGGCTATTATCTCTCTTACACACCTTATAGCGGCTTAACCAAATCACTCTCAGCGGGATTACTCACGGGTGCTCCAGTTGCAGGGCCGGTGCTGTTGCCGATCTCCGCGATAGCAACCGTGATCGGCATGTTCGGATTCATCACCGTGATGGGTTGGTGGAAATACGCCGGGCGTCGTGAATTCTTCGGCGTGCAAGTTCCATTTCCGCGGCCGCTCACGTTTCTTTCGGGCGTGTGTCTCGCGACGATCATGGGTACCACTACGCTTGCGTTTACGTTTGGCGGGCTCTCGATCGTGCTCGTACTCGTGTTGCTCCGCGGCGGCACACTCGTCATTGCGCCGATCGTCGATCGCATCGTCGGTCGTCGTGTGCGCTGGTTTTCGTGGACGGCGATGTTTGTCAGTCTCGCGGCCGTGCTCACGGCGCTGAGTGACGCGTCAACTTACACGCTCACACTCGCAGCCACAATCGACGTTGCCGCTTACCTCGCTGCTTACTTTTTCAAGCTGCAGTTTATGAGTCGCCTCGCGAAATCCGACGTACGCGAAGCAACGTTGAGATATTTTGTCGAGGAGCAGATGGTGGCGTCGCCGCTGCTCGTGATCACATTGATCGTACTGTCGCTGATCGGCGCGACGGATGTGATGTTGGGATTCCGCACCGGTCTCACGAGTTTTGTAACGACACCGGGAGCTATATTTGCAGCCCTTGTCGGGTTCTCTTACGCCGCACTCTGCGTCTGCACGACGCTGATATTTCTCGACCGGCGCGAGAACACGTTCTGCGTGCCGATGCATTGCGGCTCGAGCATGCTCTCGGGATTCACCGCGACAGCAATTCTGGCGTACTTCTTCAACCAGAACGCTCCAACTTCAGGGCAGGCTTTGGGCGCCGGTCTCCTCGTCATCGCGCTCGGCTTCCTGTCGCCACTGCACCACTTCGATCGTTACTGGATGAAGATCAAACTTGCGCTCGGCTTCGGGCCACCTCTGCCCGAGCCGCAGCGCCTATTTCTCTTCGTGTGTAGCGGCAACACGTGTCGCTCCCCAATGGCGGCGGCGATCGCAAATGCGGAGATCGCGGCGCGACTCAACATTCCTTCAAAATCACTGGAGACTGTTAACGTGCGCGCGATGAGCGCAGGAGTGTCTGCGCGCGTCGGTGCACCGCTCACCGAAGAGGCCGCGGAAGTGTTGCGCTCGTTGAGTGTGCCGGTGCAACCTCATGCAGCACGAAACCTGACACCTGAGCTGGCTGCGCAAGCGGAGTTGATTTTTTGCATGACAAAGGCGCATCGTAAGGCTGTCGTCGAGATGCTGCCCCACGTTGCAGGCAAGACGTACTGTCTCAGCACCGAAGTCGACGTCGACGATCCCATCGGCAAAGGTATGGCAGCGTATGTTGACTGTGCCCGACAGATTCAACGGTTGGTCCAACTGAGGTTGAATGAGCTCGGCCTTGTAGGCACTTGAAGTGTTAGCAAGAGTTTCCCCCGCAAAGGCGCAAAGCCGCAAAGAAGACGCAAGCGATTCGGAGGCCCTTGGGTCTTCTTTGCGCCTTTGCATCTTTGGGGGAGAAACATCCCCCATCCTTCATGCGCTAGGCTTGGCTTCTTTCGCCCCCTTCAAGGTTTACAGATCTCCCGGGACCGTGCTGTGGTGCAACTTCGATCTCCTGCGCGAGCTCGGCTTCGCTGTTCCTCTTTCGAATCAACTCACTCCCGAGCTGAATCAACAACTCCTCACCACGTTTTCACTGCGCGCGGTCAATGGCGACGATCTCAACGGTCAAGAGTTGCTCACGCTTTACGCTGACAAGTACGGCGGTGAAGGTGTCAGTCCCGCGCTCGGCGCCGGTCGTGCCGGATTCCTCTCACACGGAAATTTGTACGTCAAAGGTCTCGGTTTCACACCGCTGTTCCGCCACAACGACGCTGACGATTTCGTCCATTCTCACGGCGGCGTGCATCTGGAAGATTGCCTGTCGGAAGCGGTCTTTGGCGAAGTGACTCACAACCTTTTCGCACTCGGATCGAATCGCATCGTCGCGATCATCGATCAGGGAAAATATGTGACTGAACCGTCGGGCCGCCGGCGACACATCGCGCTTGCGGTGCGCGCAGGGGCGCAACTTCGTCCGGGTCACCTGCTTGCGAAACGCGCGCGCGGCAGTCGTTCACCGCTCGAGACGTTCATCAGCATCACGCGCGCGACGGGCCAACTCGTTACCGCTTCTGATGTGCCGGATGTGAGCGCGACGATGCTGCGTGTGATCGACGATCACGCACAAACAGCCGCAGATTCGTTTCGCTGGCGCATGATTCACGGCGCGCTCAGCCCGTCGAACATGGACATCAGCGGCGCGATGCTCGACTTGCCGACGCAGTCGACGCAGCCACGCACGGCGCCGATCTTCAAGCTTGACTATGCTGGATCGAATTTCTTCACGGAGCACAAGCAGCGCGGATTTTACCTCGCGGAGATGTACCGGCGCGTGTTGCGTACGACTGATGCGGCCACGCGCCAGCGTTTCAATGCGAAGTGGATCAACGTTTCGAATGTGATGGACGAGGCGTATGAGAGACACTTGCAAGTGAGACTGCTGGCGGCTACCGGGCTCAAGACCGATGTGGCGCGAAGGATTCAAACTGAGCATCCGGACGTGGCACGCGAGTTTGCAAAGCTGCTGATGGCGATGGCGGCGTTGAAGAATGTGGGTTCGACGTGTGTGGCGCGGAAAGTTGTTGAGGACGTATCGGTGGTTGATGTTTTCAATCTGCTGGGCAAGGCGCCGCCTGAATATTTTAGTGAGCGTTTGTCGCGAGGCAGAGTCGTGAAATTTCTGAAGCCGGTTTATAAGGGCAATCGTTTCCAGGTGGCGAAGCGACGCGTTCACATTGATTCGCTGGCGCGTGAGTTCGTGAAACTTTACGGTGAGCTGATGGCGTATGCGCGTGCTTACTACGATAGTGTTGAAGCGATGAAAGCTTCCATCAGCGCGCGTGCGAGTTTTGAGAATGAGCCGATTGATGCGCTGTACTGTCACAGTTTGTACCAGAAGTTGAATGAGGCGATTGCAGATTACAAGGCCACTGGCAGGACGGAGTGTATCAGTGAGGTTATTGACACGACGGTCGCCCAATCGCTGCGGAGTGTTGATGCGTTGTTGGCGCAGGGTGATTGGCGAATGCTGGAGGACGGTGGGATCGAGATAGAGAGACGGACGATCCGTGGTGTGTCGTACTCGGTGCGGGCGTGGGATAACGGGGCGCAGACGCGTCGTGTGTGTGTGAATGAGGTTGAGTTTAAGGTCTCAGGTGTTGTTGGCAGGCTGGAAGGTGGATACGTGTTCGCGATCCCGGATCGGCGGGAGTTAAGAAAATTTCTCACGCGGCGGCGCGGCGGCGCAACGCGAGCAAAGATCTGAGACTCTTCTTGGCGGCTTCCGTTGTGCCGCCGCGCCGCTGCGTGAGCATTTCTTATGTGGTCAATCGCAATCTACACCGGCCTTTCGCCCTTCAACCTCGAACCCGCGCCGCCGGTGCTAACCAATTCACACATCACCGACATCCCCGCAGACTTCGTCGCCGATCCATTCATGCTTCGCCGCGATCACACCTGGTACATGTTCTTCGAAGTCATGCATAGCGAAACGAAACTCGGCGAGATCGGCCTCGCCACCAGCAACGACGCGCTCAACTGGACCTACGATCGCATCGTTCTCAACGAACCTTTCCACCTCTCGTACCCATACGTCTTCGAATGGCAAAATGAATACTACATGCTCCCCGAAACCCTCAACGCCGGCGCCGTTTGTCTTTACAAAGCCCTCGATTTTCCATACAACTGGTCTGTCGTCGCTCGATTGATAGATAGTCAGCTTGCCGATCCGTCAATCCTTCGCTTCAACGATCGCTGGTGGCTGTTTGCATGTTCGACTCCATACCAGCACGACACACTGCGACTCTATTTCGCAAACGAATTGACTGGTCCATGGACCGAACATCCGAAGAGCCCGCTGGTCCAAAACGACAAATGCCGCGCGCGTCCCGCCGGACGCATTCTGAAGTTTGGTAATCGTCTCTTTCGCTTTGCCCAGGACTGCACACCACTGTACGGCTCGAGTGTGCGAGCCCTTGAAATCACAAATTTGACGAAAGATAATTACGCCGAAGTCGAACTTCGCATCCCGATTCTCAAAGCCAGTGGTAACGGCTGGAACGCCAAAGGAATGCACCACATCGACGCGCACCAACAACCTAATGGCAACTGGCTCGCCTGCGTCGACGGCACTCAATAGCTAACATATGCGCATCCTGCTCGCGTCACCGCATCGCTATCCGGCCTTCGGCACGGTCGGCAGTGGACTGCACCCGCGCACGTATCCTTCGGGCTCAGGCTTCTGGATTCATGACATGTTGATGAAAGGACTGACGGAGCTCGGTCACGAAGTTTTTTACTTCCTCGCCGACGGCGCCGCCATGCCGTTGCCGCGCGGGGCAAAACTCGTCTCAAAACCGGTCTGGGACTGCGATATCCTGCACACGATCTCCGATCAGTTTCCAAACCTGACGCGCGAGTGGGAAGCGAGTGGTCGCCCCTGGGTCGCGACGTGCCACATCGACATGCGCACGATCGGCGTGCCGCAACGCGCCACGACTGAGAATTGGATCTTCGTCTCGCGCACACTCGCGCGTCTTCACGGCCGCACGCGCTTCGTGCTCAATGGCATCGATCCTGATTCGTGCATCTACTCGGAGAAGAAGCGCGATTACTTTCTGTTCATGTCGTCGATGGATTGGGAGATGAAGAAGGGCCTCGACATCGCCCTCTCTCTCGCGGCGCGCCATGGCATCAAGCTCGTCGTCGCAGGAACGGGGAACAACTACAAACGCATCATGCGCATTACGTCGTTGTGTCGTGAGATCGGGGCGGAGTACGTCGGCGACGTGCGGGGCTCGCGCAAAGCTGAGCTACTCGCGGGCGCAAAGGCTTTTCTGTTTCCGACGCGCATCGACGAAGCGTTTGGACTCGGAATGGTCGAAGCCTTGATGTCCGGGACGCCGGTGATTTGCAGCGACAAAGGCGCGTGCCGCGAGGTCATTACTCGCGACGTTGGCTTCGTCTGCCGTTACGAGCCCGACTACCTGAATGCGATTAGACATATCGGCGAGATCAATCCCGCAACCTGCCGCGAAAAAGCCATGCGCGACTTTCATTACCTGCGCATGGCTGAAGATTACGTTGCCGAATATGAGAAAGAAATTTTAGCCACAAAAAGGCACAAAAACACAAAAAATATGATTGCTGTTTAGAGGGTCAAATGCAGTCTTTACTTTTGTGTCTTATGCGCCTTTTCGTGGCTAACTCTCTTTTGTGGCTCATTCAAGTGGCACTGCCGCGACGAGATCCATCATCACGAGCGCTCCGGCCGGTAGTGTTGCAGCGGCGAACGCGGTCCGTGCCGGCAGTGGCGTGATTCCCAAACCCGGAAGCCATTCGGCGTAGATCACATCCACGGCTTTGAAGTCTTTGATATCCGCCAGCAGCAGCGTCACCTTAACAACATCAGCCGCCGAACAACCTGCCGCATTGAGTATCGCGTCGAGATTCGAAAACATGCGGCGCGTCTGTGCTTCGAGTCCTTCTTCGAGCTTGCCCGTGTCAGGATCGCGTCCCGTCTGCGCCGTCACAAAAACCAGATCGCCCGTGCGAATGGCTTGCGAGTAAGTGCCGAGTGCCGGCGGCCCCGCGTCTGTCTTGATGCGTGTCTTGTTAACCATTCTGTGAATCCTCAGCTTCGTTCCGCTTTCAATGGAATATGGAAGTCGACCTTGACTGGACCACCGGCGAGTGGCGCCAGATCGAGCAGCTGCACGTCGCCCGGAAAGATGATCTGCAACAACACGACGTTCGTCGGGTTCGCAAACTCCAGATCGAAGAAGTGAAACTCAGTTATATTCGAAGCATAGATCCAGAGGTTGTTCTGTTCGCGGATCCAGTTGCGAAAGCCGTCGCTCTCCATCGGCTCGGTGCGGATCTCGAGTGGCGCTTCGGTCAGGATTTTCTTCGTCAGATCGAAGTGTTCGAAAGCGTATTGCCAGCTTTGCTCATACGGGCGCTTCGTTGAGCCACGCTCGCGCGGCAGGTTTCCGCGCTGCTTCATGCGGATGTTTTCGCGCACGAACTCTTCGCGTTCTGTTTCGACTTCGTAATCGCCGTCAGTGAGTCGCTGGAGAAAGTGTGCGACGTCGCGGCTCGTTGTGAACACGCGACGAATGATCTGGAAGTAAGTGATCGCCGTGGGATTGATGTCGAAGATCGTGATGCGCGATGGTTTCCAGAGCGGGATGAGATTGAGACCGTAAAGGCCGCCCACGACGCTGATCATGTGAATGTCTTTGTGCCGGTGTGGTGCGACGTTGTCGTAGTGAGCCTTAATCTCCTCGAATTCGGAGAAAGAGCCGTCCTGGGCGCCGTCGTCGGTGCCATAGAAGACGTTCTCCGGGTGATCGTGATACATCTCTCGATTGAACGCGCGTGGTGCTTGTACTGTCACTGTGATCCTCCCGCTTCCCATGCTGGTCTGTTGAGCTGCTGGTAGTTTTGAAATCTGTCTTTCCACTGCAGGTTTGTTTCCGGTTTGCTGTAGGTGATCTTTATCGTATTTCTGATCAGTTCGAGTGCGTCTTTGACTTTGCTTATGTCTCTGTGGCGAAGTGTGATGTAGCCGTCGCCGGTGTACGTGTCTGACTTTGGCGCGCCGGTTTTGGGCCAAACCGTGTCGACGATTAAATCGCTGAGCTCGCGAACGATTGTTTCGACGCCTGCGACATGCTCAACCACGCCTGAACCGATCCCACGCAAAAAGATCGTTCCCACTGCATACTTGCGTTCCCAAGGACCATCGAAACACCCATCAACTACGACTCTGGCCCAGGCGCGATAAGGATCGACATCATAGGCAAAACCGAGCATCGGACCGATCCGCGCGCCGGCGGGTCTGAGTGTCGCGTCAGTAAAGCCAAGCAGCCGGCCTTCGGCGTCGAGGAAACCTTCCATATGTGTGAAAGAGTTTCCGACTGACAACGCCCTTACAGCAGCTAGCCCCTGTTCGATGAAATCGCCGTAAAGCTGGTCCATCTCACGCGGCAGGATGCAGCTCCACTGGAGCTCTGGGTGCTCCACCGCTTCGAGTATGGACGGATAGTAAAAGCAAATCGAATGGAGCTGTGTTTCGTTATATAGCGTAATCGTGTCGAAACACAGCTCCTGCCCGTGCAGATAAACTTCGGCGAGCACGGGATGTTCCGGTGAAGGCTGCATCAGATGCAATGCCTGATCTAAATCAGCGGCCGTATGGATCAGGAGTGTCGCAAGCGCCCCGCTTCCGCTCAGAGGTTTCAACATGATCGGGAAGCCAACTTCGCTCAGGAAACGCACTGCATCACTCTTACTCGTGACAATGCGATCGGAAGCCGTCTGCACTCCCGCGTTGCGCAACGTCGATTTCAGCAGCGATTTATCGAGCGTTTGGCGCACGGTTGCTGAGCTCATGCCCGGAATACCGAGTGCTTCACGTGTTTTGGCGACGGGCTCGAGCAAAGTTTCTTGCGCGGTGACGATGTGATCAATTGGTCCGAGATTTCGCGCCGCAGCGATCAACTGATCCGCGTCATGAACATTCGCGACCTGAACAGTATCCACAAGCACGTCATTAACTGTAGTTGCTTCTACGATGCCCAATAATTCCACGTGATCGAGATTGCTGAGCGCTTGAGCACTCCGCAGGCTTTCTCCCACTGCAGTGCGACAGACGAAAACAACGCGCCGGCTCATGTCGTGGCCCTCTCTCTTGCACGCAGTTGGGCCGTGCGTACCTGCTTGTCGTGCAGCACATACTGGATCACATCGCGCCCTTCGCTTGCGACATCTGTCTCCGACAGCGGCTCGAGTCCGTGAAACGAAATATCAGATCGCATGAAGGCCAGCATCGAGTTCGGTTTGTAAGGCGCGGTCTTCACGCGAATGAAGTCTTCAAATGGATAATGCTTACTGTCAGGACAGCTAAACGATGGATCCTTTGGGCGGTAGAGCGAAGTACCGAGATGCTCGGCGCTCTTATCGGGCGCGAGATAGATCAGAAGCACGACGAGCTTTGTGTACAAATCGGAATGTGGGCCGAGGAAGTAACCAGCGCGATGCCGGATGAATTGCGATTCCACGGAGACTTCCGGCCACATTGATCGTTGGCTGTGAAACGAATCGAGCACTGCCTGGGCGAGATCAGGGCCGAGGAACCAGTCATTAAAAGATCTCCAGAATGGTTGCAGATCTTTCGGGAGCCGATCGATCCAACCGGCATCCATGTCACGCTGGTTGCGATGGCGAAACTGATCGAGTTTCAGATCCGTGACTTCGTAGAGATTGTCGTAGACATCCGTCGAAGGGAGGTTGTGTAACAACTGCTGGTAATAGTCTTCAGGGAAAACGTTTTCGAGATAGAAGTGTGGAAACGGATCGAGATCCACCGTGACGCTCTTTAAACGATCAATCAGATGAGACAGTGGGGTCATGATTGTTAACAATTTTTTTCACGCGGCGGCGCAACGGCGCGGCGGAAGATCTAATTTTGGTCGTTGCGCCGTAGCGCCGCCGCGGGAGAAACTCTTCCTTCCAACTCTCGCACGAGCGGCAACACCTCGCGTCCGAAGATCACCATCTCATCCAGCTTGGGCCAGCCCGCGATGATGAACTGCGTCACTCCAATCTCCTTGTACTCCATGAACGCGCGCGCCAGATCCTCCGGCGTTCCCACGAGCGTGATCGCCGACGAACCGTAGTACGGCACGAGCCCCGCATACAGATTTCGATTCATCCAACCCACATCGTCCGCGGCCCGCAACGCCTCCTTCAACGTCTGCGAATCGCTGCTCGACAAGATCTTTCGCTCCTGCTTCTCGATCTCTTCAGGCGGCATGAGCGCCTGCGTCGCCGCGAGCGCCTCATCCATCGTCGGCCTGCAAATCACACACAACCGCAAACAAACCTCGACACCCTTCTCGCGAAAGCGCGCGACGATCGGCGCAAGCTTCTCCGGCCTATCGATCAATCGCAGGTAACACGACGCCTGCGTGAGCGCGAGGTGCTGCGCCTGCTCCGAATGTCCCGACACATAAATCTCCGGCTCGCTGCGATGCGGCGCGAGAAACGGCGTAAAGATTTTTCCTTTATCGATCTGACAATACTTGCCCGAGAAACTCACGTCGCTATTGCCAGCCCAGAACGCATGACACACCGTCAGAAACTCTTCAGCGCGCGCGTATCGCTCATCGTGGTCCAGGTAATCTCCATACCCGCGCTGCTCTACCGCTGAGCTACCGGCCACGATATTCAAACTCACGCGGCCATTAATCAAACCCGACAACGTGTTGATCTGCTGCACGAACGTCGCCGGCTGCATCAGCCCCAGACGATACGCAACGATGAATCCGAGTTTCGTCGTCACCTGGCCCATCGCACACGCGACAAAGATCGTGTCAGGCTCGTAACGACTAAACGACAATAACACCGATTCGATGCCTGCCTCTTCCGCAGCACGCGCAAACCGCAGCCAGCCTTCCATGTCGGGCAAAGCGGCGGGCGAATGCGCGTGGGTCGTCGCCACACGCGAAGTTTCCTGCGCGGTCTTCATGCCGACCTCGCCGCCCTTCGGCATCATCCAGTGAAATCTCAGGCTCATGCTTGATTAATGCGAGGCAGTATCTCGCGTCCAAAAACATCTACCGTATCAACTTCCGGCCAACCGGAAATAATGAACTCCGTCACGCCGATCCGTTTGTATTCGAGAAAGGCCGACGCCAGCTCATCCGGTGTTCCGATCATCGTGGTCCATACCGGGCCGTAGTGTGGAACGAGGCCGGTCCAGAGCCACGGCTCGGGCCAGAATGCATCGCGTTTGAGCTCATTACCTTCGCGATACATCTGCGAATCGTCCTTCATCGTCGTCGTGCTTTCTTTCGTGTCTGCGGGCAACAGAGTTTGAGCGGCGCTGAGCGCTTCTTCACGCTTGGGCCGGCACAACAAACAACAGCGCAGACAGACCCCCGTTCCGCGCGCGCGCGTGCGTGCGACGATCGGTTCCAGCTTCGACGGACTTTCCGCGACGCGCAGCCAAATACTGCCCTGCGACGAAGCGAGATGCTCCGACTGTTCGGAGTGACCTGATACAAAGATCTCCGGCGCGCGTTTGTCCGGCGCGACAAAAGGCGTCGCGAGTTTTGCCTGTTCGACGCGATAGTATTTGCCGTCGAAGTTGACTTCACCATTCACTCGCCAAAAAGCATTGCAGACGGCGAGAAACTCTTCGGCGCGCGCGTAACGCTCGTCGTGGGAAAGATAATCGCCATAACCACGCTGCTCTGCACTCGAGCTGCCGGCGACGATGTTGAATGATACGCGTCCCTCGACGAGGGCTGAGACGGTGTTCATCTGTTGCACGAATGTCGTTGGGCTCATCAGGCCCGAGCGATAAGCGATGATGAATTTGAGCTTCTGCACCGCCTGGCCCAACGCACACGCCACGACAAACGGATCGGGCTCGTAACGGCTGAACGAGATGAGCGTTGAATCGATACCGGCGTCTTCAGCGTGACGAGCGAAGCGGGTCCAGCCTGCGAGATCAGGTCTCACTGCGGGCGACGTGCTCTGCATCGACTCGATGCGATACCTCGCCGCCTCGCGCGGACTCTGTTGTCCATCCAACGCGACCTCGCCGCCTTTCGGTAACATCCAATGGAACTTGAGACTCATCGTCAGTTGTTTACAGGATTTCCAAGATTAGACAGGATTTACATGTTTATCCTGAAAAATCTTGTAAATCCTGTCTAAAACTTACGTAAAACACAGCAGTGCTGCCACTCATGACATACCGGCGGATGGATCGTCGCGCCGGGAAACAACTCCTTCATATACTCCGACGTATAAAACGACGTGTACGATTCGAGCGGATTGCCCTCGCGCGTCTGATGACACACAAGATTGCCAGGCTCAACATACAAATAGTTATCGATGATCACGAACCACCGCGCGCGCTTCACCATCTCACTCTTCCCGCGTGGCCCGAGATTGCGCAGCACCGTCATCCCACGCGGCTGCGAAGGCGACCCCAACGACCGGTCGTACTGCGGATCGAAGAACGTAAACGCAAGCACACCATCACGCGCCAGCATCCGCCGCAGCGCGCCAACCGTTTCCACCATCTCGTTCACATCAACGTGCGTGAAAACTGAAAACGCGAGTATGAAATCAAACTTCACACCGCCGCAATCCGGTAACGCGAGATTGCGAATACCGTGCGGGTTGTATTGCGAGCTGTAGCGATTGAAGTGAACAAAATGCGCGCGCGGGTACGTGCGTCTTCCCTGCTCGATCACAGCACGATTGATGTCGATGCACCAGTAATCTTCGTGGTCCACCTTGCCGCCCGCACTCTCTAAGAACGTGCCGACATTCCCACCGAAGTCGAGGATCTTCCGCCCTTTCCATTCCGGATGCGAGAGCACCTCGTCGAAGTACGGAAACTGCGTCAGGCGCGTCGAGACGAGGTTCCACGAAAACGTGCGGCTGTCGGCGAACAATTCCTTCGCTTCGTCAATCAGTCTGGTTTCGTCGTGTAAGGACATATTATGCGTCTACGGTCCACGGCACGGTGGCGCGCGACACGCTGTGACGTTTGGCCCAACGTTCGAGGGCCCACGCCGGCGTGTCGACGTCGCGATAGCCACCCAGCAGTTGTCGCGTGATCGGATCGACAGTGAGTAGTTGTTGCTCGTCGGGTGTTTCGAGATAAACCTCGGGCTTCATCCAGCGATACGCGTAGCCGTAAATTACGACCTTCGATGTGCGATCGCTACGGTTGGGCGCGGCGGTGTGAAAGATCCGGTTCTCGAAGAAGAGCGCATCGCCCGCGTTGAGTTTTAGATCTTTGACTTCGACGCCGATCGGATCGACTTCGCCTTTCGCGAGTTTCAAAGGCTCGGTGCGCAGGTGTGTGCCGCGCGCCATGAGCGTCATGCCGCAATTGGGTTGTTGGAAATCGGTCAGGCAATAGCAAACCTTGATACCGACGAGCGGGAGTTTTTCGTGGCCGAGATCTTTAGGGATGCGGATGTCGCGATGCCAGCCGCGACGGAACGTCGGCGCGTCGGGCGTCTCGGGTCGTTTGTAGATGACGGTGGTCGAGTGCAGGTGGATGTTCGGGCTCAACAGTTGGACCAGGAGCGGGACGGTGGCTGAGTTTGCGACGAGCGCGAGTAGGGCTTTGTGTTTGAGGAGGCCGCGACGCAGATCGAGATGGTTGTACTCTGGTCTATCTGCGAGC
Organism: Pyrinomonadaceae bacterium; assembly: GCA_035251975.1. Taxonomy (GTDB): domain Bacteria; phylum Acidobacteriota; class Blastocatellia; order Pyrinomonadales; family Pyrinomonadaceae; genus PSRF01. The sequence continues at coordinate 13,700 of DATFDT010000044.1, forward strand.
TCCGGTTTATTGAGGAATGGCGCGCAGAGTTGATCGGCTTCGGTGAGGAGGTTATCGACGGTTTTGCGGTCGAGCGCGTTCGGGACGACGAGGTAGCCGTCGGCGGCGAATGACTGGCGCTGCGATGGAGTGAGTAAAACAAAGTCCATACAGATCAACTCTTCTCTGTGCAACCTCTGTGTTCTCTGTGTCTCCGTGGTTAATGCTAAGAACACCACAGAGACACAGAGAACACAGAGGTTGCACAGGGAAGCATTACATTCGTCTAATCACACAACAGTGCTGCATTTCGTCGTTCACTGGGGGAAGAATTTCAGCGTTTGGGAATAATGATCGCATGTAGTCCACTGTGTAGAACATGTGGTAGGTGCGTTGGTCTTCGGGGGCGTAGTATCGCGTTTGCTCCGTTTCGAGATAGAGATCTTCACCGTTGACTAACACAAACCAATGCGCGTCCTTCGCTTCGTCTGCGAGTCCGGGTACGTCAATGTCGAGGGTATCTCCCTTTTCGCCCTCGAGGTAAATCTCGCGTTCGAGGCGCCAGACGAAATTGTTTCCATGATAGCGCCCCGGCCACGAAGAGTAATGCGGATCGATGAACGTAAACGCGAGGGCGCCGCCGTTCGCGAGCTTACTCTCCAACTGGCTCACGAGGTCGAGCATGTCAGTGCGCGACGTGTTTGTGAAGACCGAGTACGCGACGATGAAATCAAACTTCGGTTCAACCGGCGGCAACTTGAGCAATTCGACGCCGTGCGGATTGAAGAAGAATGAGTAGCGATCATAAAAGATCCAGTGAGAGCGGGGGAACATCTCCTTTCCTTTTTCGATCGACTCCTCAACCACGTCGAGGCACCAGTAACGCTCGGGATCGATCGTGCAATTCGGATCGCGAAGCATGTTGCCGATGTTGCCGCCGAAGTCGAGCACATTCGAGCCACTCCAGTCCTTTTCACCAAGTTGTAGCGAGAAGTAAGTGAACTGCCCCGTTTTCGATGAAAGGAACGCCATGATGACTAGTGGCGGTAAAAGAACTCCCGATTGAGATAATTCGCGCGACCACTATCGTCGAGAAATGTCGCGAACAAAACGATCACAAACACGCCTTTATTGATCCGAATGTGTGTATCCGCGCGCATGAAACCGAGATCGAAAGTCGCGGTCATCGCGATCGTGCGCTGTCCCGCTTCTTCTTCCAGGTTTGCGAGGGGCATCGCGCGTGCGATGGGCCAGTGAATCGGTCCATCTTCGCCGACGCCAATGATGTTGACGGTGATGTCGTCGCCGTCGCGCGCCACGGTGCACTCAGCGATGCCGCGTGTTTCCCAGTTTGTATTTATCCAGCGACCGAGAAGTTTGTCGGGGTTGAGATTCGCCGCCGCCGGATTGAGTAAGTCAGGATGCAGATGGCTGTTTTGTTTAAAGTCCATTTGGTTAAAAGTGCTCCTGCGTCATCGAGTAATACTCGCGCAGGAAATAGTTCGCGCGGTTACTGTCGTCTTTGAAAGTATGAAACTGGGCCAGCACGAGGAGGCCTTTCATGATCATCGCCTGGAAACGCGCTTCTGCGAATCCGAAGTCGTAGGTACAGGTGAAGCCGGCGCCTGTGCTCGAGGCCGGGTTGGGCGCGAAGACCTCGCCGCTTGCGATTCCCCAATCAATTAGTCCGTCGGGGCCCACTGCGAAGACTTGGAGTTGGAGTTTGCCGTTTGCTTCGGTGATGTTGATGCGGGCGATGCTGTTGGTGTCGGGATTGGAGTTGATCCAGTGGCCGATCAAAGATTTGGGATCGATGTGTGTAATCGGGTCAACTTCGATGTGGTCGCTGAGTTGGGCGTATTGAGTTTTAGACATGATTACAGGATTTACAGGATTAACAGGATGTTCTTATCCAACTGCGGATCATCAGGCGATTGGAGTTTAGGCCGGCGGCGATCGGCGTGCGTGCGTGGATCGTGCGGCGATTGTCTGAGAATAAAAGCTCGCCTTCGCGCATCAGGAAGTCGAGCGTGTGCGATGTTGTGGAAACGAGATCTTCGAAGTTCTTGAGCGCGTCGAGCATGCCGGGTGAAAGCGTCGCCCCCGTTGAGTCGAGCGCCATGTCGATCGTGTAGCGACGCCAGCACATGCTCGACTTTGTTAACACGGGTCGCCAGCTCACGCCGCCGCCCCAGTAAGGCGCGAGTTGCCACGGGACGGGCTCGGTTTCGAGGCGTGTGAGTGTGTCGGACCCGAAGTAAGTTCCAATCTCGTTTCTGATCGTGTCGATATCGAGTACGCGCGAGCGGCCGCCGCCGTCGGGATCGGCGCGGACGCAGACCATCGAGATCAGCTCGACCGGTGGTTCCCAGTCGGCGCAGTCGGTGTGCAGTCGTTCGCTCTCGTGACCACCGCGAGTGGAAACGATGTCGGTTGACGGTTGAATGTAATGCACGAGCTGCGCGCGCGGTTTTTCGTAAGGACGAGCGACGAGCTCGCCGAACGCACGGTTGATTGCGACGAACACGCGGTTGCCTTCGTCGAACGAGAGACCTCGTACCAGAGCGCAGTAAGGCCAAATTGCAAGGCGTTGTTTGATTTGGGCGATCACTTCGTCGAAAGCTTCAGGGCAATTTTCACGAACAGAGTCCAGGACATGCGCTTGTAGATCGGTGGAGTAAAACTCACGGTTATCGTACTGCGGCAGACGTTCAGCGGCCGCGAGTAGCTCGCGCGCGACAGCACGATCAATGATTATTTTTGCGTTATCGGGAAATCTCACAGCAATGCTGCATTTCGCCATTTACAGGTTTCTTGATCTGCGCGCCCGTGAATTGGGCGCGTAAAAAGTCTTGTGTGTAGTAGACGTTGTACGTGATGCAACTCTCCGGCGCTTCATCCCATCGCCCAGCGCTGTTCACGTATAGCTCAGTGCCATTCACGAGCGAGCACCAGCCAGCGTCACGGCTTTTCTCAAGTAACTCTTCTACTCGATCAGTTGAGTTTCGTTTCTCTAATCGCCAGCGCAAGTTCGACTCCCAGTGCGGATCGATAAACGTGAATGCCAGGGTTCCACCCGGTGCGAGGCGCGCGCGTAGCTGTTCGACAAGATCCTTCGTCTCTTCCCAGGTCGTGTGCGTAAAAACCGAGTAAGCGAGGATGAAATCAAACTCAACGCCTAACTCCGGTACCGGTAAATCTGCCACACCTTCGGGATTGAACGAACAATTGTAGCGATCATAGTGAAACCAATTCGCTTGCGGAAATGTTTTACGACCTTCTTCAATTGCGTCACGAATTATGTCGAGACAGTAATAATTCTCGTGATGGATCGTGCACGCCGGATCGAGCAGCAAGTTTCCCTTGTTCCCACCGAAATCCAACACGCGCTTATCAGACCAATCAGGATGATCGAGCTGTGCGTCAAAATAGGCAAATTGCGTCGCCTTCACAAACTGCGACCGCATCGCCCGCTGTTCCGCTGAACCCCTCCACAGATGAACTTCTTCAATCATATTTTAGCCGCGGATTTCACGGATTAACGCGGATGCTGTTTTACTTCGGAAGCGCTCCAGTTCGGAGGCCAAATGTGAATCGAGGCCTCGCAATTCCGTGCGCTCCATCACCGTCAACCGCGAACGCAAAAGTATCATCTCCTGCTCGGGTGTTGTCGGTCTGCCGGGCACGTTGCGACCCATCCGCGATGCATCAACAAATCGACGCACATGCGACCAAACCTGCGGCAAAACGGCCACCCTACAACTGTGGTAGAGCCGCATCTGAAACTCCCAATCCTCACAACACACCAGGTCTTCAGCGAACAGCTTCTCACCAAGCCTCGCCAACGCATCACGACGCACCGTGATCGAGCATGTGTGAACCGTATTCATGCTATTAGTCCAAAGCCAGTGACAATCACTCGCGAGCCGCACCTCACGCCCCGTCGCCTCGAGCAGTCCGTTTTGCGCAAAACGACTCTCGCCATGCGCTTGGCCTTCGAAAAAGTTTTGACTGTCAGAAACCACCACCTCGGCTTCAGGAAAACGCGCAAACACGTCGAGCTCGGCATCAAATTTCCCCGGTAGCCAAACATCATCCGAATCGAGAAACGCGACAAACTCACCACGCGCCACTCGCGCACCCGCATTCCGCGCCCCTCCAGGCCCACGACGGTGCTCGAGTCGTAACAAACGTATCGAATTGCCAAACTCGCTTTCGAGCAACTCTGCAGTCGAGTCCGTTGACGCATCATCGACGAGGATAACTTCGACTGCGCCTTGAGCGAGCACACTACGGATCGCGTCGCCTACCAATTGGGCACGGTTCCACGTAGGAATCACAACACTGAGCAGTGGAGTTTTCACTTTGCGAAAAGAACCTGGTGTTTGCCGGCGCTGTAGGCAGCAACTGCTTCGTCCAGCGAGCACAAGCGCGGCGCCTCAACGACGCGAAAACGATCTCTTGGACCATCACCACGCACCCAAGCGACGGCAGTGCGACTGCTCATCAACGCCGGTGTCGAGTAAGTCGCGGAGAAACCGATGCGTGCTTCAGCACTTCGATTGGGATTCGAAGCGTGCAGCATCAGCGGATGGTGCAAACTCATCTCACCGGCGCGCATAACAACGTCGTGCGGCGCCTCGATCGCCACCTGCGCAGTCGCGCCCTGCGTCGTTAAGTTGTCGGGGTTCGGAAAATCATCGTGTCGCACGAGGCCAAGACGGTGCGATCGCGGCACTACGCGCAAACATCCGTTTTCAGCAGTCGCAGGTGTCAGTCCGAGCCAGATCGCGGGAACGCACGCGTCTTTAAGTTGCTCAGTAAGACCATCCTGATGCCAGCCGACGAACGAATCGCTGCTGCCAAACTTGTAGAACAGCCGCGTGGACTTGAGCATGATGTTTGGTCCAATGAGCTGTTCCATGCAGTCGAGTACGCGCGGGTGTGTGCTGAGCTCCCAGGCCCAGCGAAAGTAGTAGTGTGGTTGATCGAGACGCGTTATACGACCGCCGAGCGCCGCGCAAGTCTGATCGACTTCGGCGCGAAAATGGCGCACTTCATCCGCCGACAGAATCGGGATCGAATCGAGGAAGCCGAATTCCTCGTAGCTACTTAATTGTTGCTCCGTAAGCGTTGACATGATTCACATGATTCTTCAGGATTAGCAGGATTTCTTGTTCATCCTGAAAAATCGTGTCAATCCTGTTTCCAAAAATCGTTTGCGTCAATCTCGATCGACGGCCCGAGCGCTGGCAGCGTATGCAGCACGAACTCGCACGACATGGTCTTGGACCGGTCCAACGCTTCGCTGCGTGCGACGGCGAGACTATCACGAAGCCTGCTGGTTGGACTCACAGCGACGGCGCTTACGGCTGCCTGCGCAGTCACGTCGAGGTGGTCAGTGAAGCGCAACGGTCCAACGCGGCCAGCGTGCTGATCTTCGAAGACGACACAGTCCTCGATCCTGAGTTTCAAAGCAAGTTTGCCAGCTTCAGCAAGGAAGTGCCTGACGACTGGGACATGCTGTATTTCGGCGCGCTTCACAAAGACGAGCCGGCGCAGATTTCCGAACACGTGGGCCGAATCACAAAGGCAAACTCGACTTACGCCTGCGCGCTGAAGAACACGGTGTTCGATGCCTTCATCGAGTTAAACGCGCGGGCCGAGCACGTGCTCGACATGAACAGTTACCTCTTACAGGAGCGATTCAACTGCTACTGCTTCATGCCCAATCTCGCGTGGGTTGAAGCCGAATACTCCGACGTTCAAAACCGCGTCGAGCGCCACTGGTACCTCGAGAAATCGCTCGTCCTGTTCGGCGCTCAGATGGACCAGCTTTTGAGCCGGACCACGATCGCCATCAACGATCGCGGCGATCCAAAGAACCTCTCATTTCTCAAGCGCTACTACGAAGAATACTTCGCGCCCCTCGTTGAGATCGTTGTCAATGTTGACAATGTTGACGGGGCCACGCCTAAACGTGATTTCGTCATACTCTCGGAGAGCGACATTTATATCGAAGCTCTCGACATCCGCGCCAATCTCCGCATGTGTGAAGCGTTTGACGCCGCCACCGGCTTTGATCACGTCATCGATCTCACTCACGATCAAGCGGAATTACTGCGCCAGACGAGCATCACGCGCGGTATCGATATCACAAACAATCGTGTATCAAAGAACAGTAGCGTTCACTTCTTCAGACGCGGCACAAACCCCGATCGCGTCTTTCAATCGCCCAATCACGCGCTAAGACTTCCGCGCGACTGAGCTCCACTCGGCGATCGCTGCTTCCATATCGTCGCTGACCGGTGCTGAGGCCAGTTGCAGGTGACTGCAATCCGCATTGCCACGCGCATGAACGACCAGGCGATCACGATTGGGCGTGCGGCTCGTCACGAAACGCACGATAAATCCGATGCGTGGTCCATCCGACGTGTTTGGGTTCGAGCCGTGCACGATGTTCGTATGGTGCAAAGACATCTCGCCGGGTCGCAGCACGACGTCGATCGCATCTGAATCTTTCACATCCATCCGGATCACCTCGCCACGCCGGTTCAGAAGGTTCGGATCGTTCTCAACGTTATCGTGTTCTATCAGGCCGAGCTTGTGCGAACCAGGAACCACTCGCATGCAACCGTTGTTGCGGTTACTCGACGAGAGGGCGATCCACGCCGAGATCGAAGGCGTCAGGTGCCAGCCTGAGTAAACACTGTCCTGGTGCCACGATGCATAACTACTATCGTGCGGCGGCTTGTAAAAAACGAGCGTGCCGTCGATCACGAGGTCAGGACCTAAAAAATTCTCGACTACGTCCAGCAGCACCTTGTGCGTCGCCAGCCCGTAGGCCCACGGGAAAAACAGATGCAAGTTGTCAAAGCGCTTCAGACTTCCTTCACGCGCTGCGATTGAATCGAGCGCCGTCCGGTACCGAGAAACTTCGTCCGCGGACAGCACGGGTATCGGAAATACAACCCCGTCTTGTTCGTAACGTGACTGCATAAATCAGGTGGATAAGAAAAGAAATGCATTGCGCTCGAGAAAACCCCGGCTCTTGTCGGCAGCCTCCATGTAATAATCGTAGGTGTCCTTCTCGTATCCTTTTTCAGCGAACAACTTCTTCATCTTCTTTTTCCACTTCGCATCCTGCCCTTGCCCCCCGAGATAGCCGCGCACAAACTCATCCCAATCAAACAAGCGGCTCATGAAAATATCGCTGAAGAACGCGCGCAGCCGGCGGTCGTTCAACATCGCCTGCTGGGTCTTGTCGTACGCAGCCTTCAATTCCTTTTCGGCCAACTTCTGAGCACGCGTTTCGAGCTCACTGCTGATTCGATAAATACTCATCAGGTAACCGACGATGCTCGTCGGAAACAGCGCCGGGTTCGCACGGCCCCAGAGGTGACGCTCGTCTAGCAGCATTGCGGGCATGGCGCCCTGCGCGAAGAAGTGACCGATTTCGAGATCGGGCAGCGAGAGCGCGTCGTGGTCCATGAAGATCAATTTGACCTTCCATCGCCCTTGTTCCCACACACTTCGTAGACCAACGTTGCGCGCCACGAACGACTCGCCACGAGAATGACCGCGCGCGCCCAGCAGCGTTCCCCAAACTGTCGCAATCTCGCGCACAAACTCGAGAAAGATCTCATCAGCACGCGCGCGGTTCCCCGGTACTGCAAACGCCGCCTCGACGTATCCGCCGTAATCTACAAGCGTGACGTCAGGTGGTTCGTAAACACCCAGCACTTCCTCGAGCAGCGTGTCGGCAAACTGTTTCGCGTCGGCTTTGGTGAAATCGACACGAAGCCAGTCGTTGAAGTATGTCTGCGCGCCGTACGCCGAAAGATACAGGCCGAGCTTGTCGATCCGAAACGAGCTCGTGCCGGTCATTATTGACTGGGCCGGGGCCACGTGACTCAAAAACTCCGCCGTCAGTCCCATATCACCTTTAATCGTGGGCAGGTTCTCACCTTCCTCTTTAACCAACGCCGCGGTCCCATCTTTCATCGCGGCGCGCATGTCATCGAAGCCACGCTCGCCGAACGCATGGCGGTCAGTCAAATAGCGATACAAAGCGACTGGTCCATGACGCGCCGGGATCGAAAACACCGTCGTCCGCGAGACATAGCCAGGCAGCGACGCTTCACTCCCGTGCACGAGCCGGTAAATCAT
>DATFDT010000045.1:0-3224 GCA_035251975.1 Pyrinomonadaceae bacterium
GTTCGCGCCCAGTTGATCTCGAAGTTTCTGATTGGGTTTCTGTGCGAGGAACTGTTCGAGATGACGTCCGCGAACAAACGACATCGTCAACACTTTGTCGGATGAATACTCACGAAATACGAGCGGCACTTCGACAGACGACAGTGGAGAAAGTTTCTCGCGAAAGAAGTCGATGTTGTCTGCCTCGCGTCGATAATCTGTCTCCGCGAGCATTTGCTGCTCCAGCTCGTCGATAACTTCTTTCGGAATGTGTCCGGACGCTTGCGCAGGTTTCGTAACCGCCCGAAACCATTTGAAATCGTTTTCAACAGTTTGCCTGATGCCCGGATACTGAATCTTCACTGCTACTCGTTTGTGCTCGCGTGTCGTGGCCTCATGAACCTGGCCCAGCGACGCCGCGGCAAAAGGTTCCAGCGTAAACTTTTCGAAGATCTCTTCAGGCTCGCGGCCTAACGCGTGCTTAACTTGTACGCGCACGAGCGACGGATGCATTCCCGGCGCTTCCATTTGCAACGATGCGAGCTCAGCAACTGTTTCGTCGGGAAGGATTCCGGCTTGCAAGCTCAGCGTTTGCCCGAGCTTCATTGCCGGACCACGCAGCGATTGCATCTCGTCGCGCATTCTGCGTGCGACGCGCGTGTGTGTGCTCTTAAGTTTCCGTTCGCCCTCGGCTTTTCCAACAAACGCTCGTTGCAGTATGTAACTGAGATAGCTGCCCGCGGCGCCGGCTCCCATCGAAGCCATTCGCAACGCGCGACGTGTAGGTGTGTTCTTTTCAGCAGCCATTAGCGTCGACCATCAGTCAGGAACGAAACACCGACGTGAAGCGAACGATCGAGGAACGCGAGCGTGTGCTGTTTATCTTCTGACGTATCGTAGAGCCAGAAGAGCAACACGCCGAGGTAGTAGATCCAAAAAGCTTCCGGCACGAGCCACGTGAGAGCGTCGTGCTGTTGTTTTGGTGTCGACTCCTCGACGAGTTCAGTCACAAACGCCAGATATCGATGGCGAAGTTGTTGTGCACGATGACTGAATGCACCGAGGTGCGACGCCGGATTCAGAGCGTGAATGAGTGCGGCGCCAATAAAGCGTTCGTACGGCGCAAGATATTCGAGCTGACTTTGGACCAGGGTGAAGAGTTTTTCTTCAAGTGGCGCTTTGCGCAGTCGCGGATTCTCACGAACCGCTGCGATGGCGTGATCGACTTCTTCTTCGAAGAAGGAAAGAGCGATGTCTTCCTTTGAGCGGAAGTAATTGAAGACGGTGCCTTCGGCGATACCGGCTTTACGAGCGATTGCTTTGGTAGTGGTGGTGGCGAAGCCTTTTGTTTGAAAGAGGGTGAGTGCTGACTTAACGATGCGACGGCGGATCGCCTGCTTGTTTTGGGCGCGTTTACCGGCGGCGGGCCGCTTCTTGGTTTTGGAAGGTTTTGATTTTGTAGCCATCTAACAATCCATGAGTGCGCTCATGAAAAGATATGAGCGCACTCACGAAATGTCAACCGGCCTTGCCTACGCCGAAGGCGTTGGCAAATTTCAGCCCAGAGTTAGAGCGCAGCGATAACCCTGGGAGCTAAGAGGTCTTGCTTCAAAAGTACGGAATCACACTTGGATCGGGTCATCTATGAAGCGTCGATGGATGTCAAGAACTTTTTGAATAGACCTCGACCGGGACGCCGAAGCGCCTAATAATGTGATTCTGTTTGATTCGCTCTTTGACATGAGACTGTTAGTTTTTAGTTAACCGCCGTTTGCGGTCCTCAACTGAGCAAGACTGTCAAGCCACGCTCAATCATCTATGCGGTCATCGTCCATGAGGTTTACTTCGCTCTCTCCAGAGCTGCCCGCCGAGCGAGCCTTAACGAGCTCGGCGCGGCGGGCAGCGGCGCTAGCTAAGCGCCAGGAGAGGCCGACTGCCCAATCAGTACAACGGGCACATTGGTTGGCCCTTGACCCGTGCGGGCAAGCCGTGCTGCGACAGCTCGACGTCGGAATTCCGCATAATCGATCTCATCCCGCATCATGATGTAAGCGCGGATGAGTAGTTTTCTGGCGGCTGCTACCTTGGCCTTGGGGCGGCCGCGTCGCTCCGCCAGTCGTTTGTAGAAACGCTTTAAGTCCTCGTCATAGCGCACTGCGGTTTGCACGGCTTCGACCAGCAGATAGCGTAGCAGCCGGGAACCGGCTTTGCTGATCCCCAGAAAGTGTTGTCGCTCTGCGGAAGAGCGTTCCACCGGATCAAAGCCCGCATAAGCAGCCACTTTCCGGGTATTGCGAAAGCGCGCCACTGGTTGCAGCGTGTGCTCGAGGCAGAGCGCAGTCAGCAAGCCAATGCCAGGATGAGTGCGCAAACGCTTGATACCCACATCATCTTTGCTGTGCGCCTTGAACCAAACCATGGTTTCCATTACTTGGGTGTTCAATGGTTGCAGCAATTGGAACCAGTGCTCGCGTTGCCATTGCAGCACCGGAGACATGGCGGCGCTTTTGAACTCCTCCTGGCCCGCGCGACTGAACAACTGACTGCCCTTGGCTAAGCCGGCTTGCAGGGCGATCGCCTGCAGACTGTTTTTAGCCATCGTGCGCAGCTTGATCAGCTTTTGCCGGTAGCGCAGCATGCGTAGTACTTCGCGACTGGTGGCCGCTGGTCGGTGCAGACGCGGAAACTCATCATGGACCATTAAGTCCCAAATGAGTTCGGCATCGCGCCGGTCGTTCTTCTGGCGCCACCGTGCCCGACGCCGGATCTCGGTGGCATGACCGAGCCAAACCTCGCAGCCCAGTTGCTCGAGCAGGGCTTCGAACCAGGGGCTGTAACCACTGGCTTCCAAGCCCACCACCACTGGGCTTGGGAACTGCTCGTAGAAAGCACGCACTTGCGCTTTGTCCTGGTGCTTTAGTTCAGTAATGACGAGTTCGCCAGTTTCAGTTTTCAAATAACAGATGGTTTGTTGCCTGGAATGAAAGTCAACGCCGATATATATTGGAGTCATAGCGCCTCCTTTCAGTCCCATGTGCAATGAGCGACTGAGCCGTGAGTTTAACACTCACGGAGGGAGGCGCTTGCTTCATAACATCAGTACAGTGATTTAGTGATGGGAGTAAGCTCTGAGCGTCGGAATTATACGCGATCTGGAGCGGGCGACGGGATTCGAACCCGCAACCCTCAGCTTGGGAAGCTGATGCGCTACCGTTGCGCCACACCCGCTCAGGTGGAGAGAAGAA
>DATFDT010000046.1:0-11039 GCA_035251975.1 Pyrinomonadaceae bacterium
CCCATACGTGCCCTGTGGGCAGTCAGTCTGTCACTGTGCTTCGCTCTACAGCCATTGATCACAGCTAGAGCCCAAGTTGTCGCCCCAGTTATCGATAGCGACGAATTCTTCGCGCGCGCCAGCCGCAACGGTCCCGAACGCGATCACTCCCGAAAGATCGAAGACCTGCTCAAGCGCATGACGCTCGAAGAAAAAGTCGGGCAAATGACCCAACTCGCCATCGCAGCGATCGCTTCCGGACAAGATCAGCAGATCAAAGTGGATCCGGCAAAACTCGAAAATGCGATCGTCAAATATGGCGTCGGCTCTATTCTCAACGTCTCTGATCAGGCGCTCACTGTCGATCACTGGCACCAGATCATCGGTCAGATTCAGGAAGCTGCGACTAAGAAAACACGTCTCGGCATTCCGATGATGTACGGCATCGACTCGATTCACGGCGCCAACTACGTTCAGGGCGCGACACTCTTTCCACAAGAGATCGGAATGGCCGCGACATTCAATCCGGAGCTGATGAAGCGCGCCGCTGAGATCACTGCGATCGAAACGCGCGTCGCCGGTATACCGTGGAGTTTCTCGCCCGTTCTCGATCTCGGTCGTAATCCATTGTGGCCGCGTTTCTGGGAAACGTTTGGCGAGGATCCGTATCTCGCGAAAGTGATGGGTGTTGCGTTTGTGCGTGGTTTGGAAGGCACGGACGTCTCATCGTCGAGCGCGGTTGCCTCGAGTTTGAAGCATTACATGGGCTACAGTTTCCCCCTCACCGGACGCGATCGCACGCCCGCATGGATTCCGGAGAATTACCTGCGCGAATACTTTCTTCCACCGTTCGAGACTGCGGTCAAAGCCGGCGCGCGCACGATCATGATCAACTCGGGCGAGATCAACGGCGTTCCCGGACACATCAATCATCACATTCTCACCGATATCCTGCGTACTGAGCTTGGATTTAAAGGCCTCGTCGTCTCTGACTGGCAAGACATCAAGAAACTCGTCAACGTGTGGCGCATCGCTGCGAATGACAAAGAAGCGACGCGCCTCGCAGTGATGGCGGGCATCGATATGAGCATGGTGCCGGACGATCTGAGTTTCGCCGATCACCTGATCGCTCTCGTAAAGGAAGGCGCAGTGCCGCAGTCGCGCATCGATGAAGCAGTGCGTCGCATTCTGTGGGTCAAGTTTGAGCTCGGACTTTTTGAGAAGCCGATGCCGGATGCGTCGTTGAAGCCGAAGTTTGCTTTGCCTGAGTATCGACAGGTCAGTCTGGAAGCTGCGCGCGAATCGATCACGCTCTTGAAGAACAGCAACAACATCCTGCCACTCGCGAAGACGACAAAAGTTCTCGTCACTGGTCCAACCTCAGATTCGCTAGTCTCGATGAATAACGGTTGGACTTACGTTTGGCAGGGTTCGGAGGAAAATCTTTATCCGAAAGATCGACACACGATACGACGAGCGCTCGAAGCGAAGCTTGGCGCCGGTAACGTCACGTTTGTGCAAGGCACGAAGATCACTCGTGCTGCCGGGCCGTCAAACAGCACGCCAACGGATCAGGAAGCGGAAGTCGACATCGCCGCAGCGGTTCAAGCCGCTCGTAATGTCGAGGTGATCGTGCTGGCGCTTGGCGAAGGCTCGTACTGCGAAACGCCGGGCAACATCACCGACCTGACGATCGGCGCGCCGCAGCTCAAACTTGCCGAAGCACTGAAAGCTACCGGAAAGCCGATCGTGCTCGTGCTCGTCGAAGGACGTCCACGCATCATCAATCAGATTGCCGATAACATGAATGCGATCGTGATGGCGTATAACCCGAGTCATGAAGGCGGAACAGCGATCGCTGATGTGTTGTTCGGAGACGTGAATCCGAGTGGCAAGCTTCCGTTCACTTACCCGCGCACGCCCAACGGTCTCATCAATTACGATCACAAGCCTTTTGAGACTGAAAACACCTCTTTTGGAAACCTGGCATTCAACCCTCAGTTCAGTTTTGGAGACGGATTGAGCTACACGACTTTCACCTACAGCGATCTGCGTGTAGGGAAGCAGACGATCTCTGCGAATGAGGAGTTGCCGGTGAGTGTCGTCGTCAGGAACGCGGGCAATCGCGCAGGCAAGGAAGCTGTGCTCGTTTACGTGAGCGATCTGGTTGCTTCCTTATCGCCGCCGGGAAAACGTCTGCGACGATTCGCGAAGGTCAATCTTCAACCGGGCGAGAGTCGCACGCTCAACTTTAAACTTCGCCGCGAAGATCTATCGTTTATTGGTACTGATAACAAACCGGTCGTTGAGCCTGGTGAGTTTGAAGTTCGGATTGCTGGTCTGACGCAAAAGTTCACAGTCAAATAGCTGACAGGATTTACAAGATTTTCCAAGATGAACAAGATTTATCTTGTCAATCCTGTTCTATCTTGTAAATCCTGTCTAAAACTAACGTAGCCAACACAAAATCAAATGAAACTTAAACGCTACCTCCCGATCTTCCTGATTATCACGTGCGCCGTCGTCACATCAGCGCAGCAAAAGCCCAACCTGATGCCGGTCCCCGCATCAATCACATTTCATAACGAACGATTGGCCGTCGACAGCAACTTCCGCATCGCGACGCGCGGCCATTCAGACGCACGTTTGGAAGCAGCGATCTGGCGCTTCATGAAGCGTCTCGAAGGACGCACCGTGCTGACACTCTCACCCACACTCGCACCAGACGATCAAACCACACCCCTCATCGTTCAGACCGCAGGCCCCGGCAAAAATATTCCGGGCCTCGGCGAAGACGAGAGTTATCGCATCGATATCACCAGACGTCAGGCCATTCTCAGCGCGCCAACAGTTATCGGCGCCATTCGCGGCCTCGAAACTGTGCTGCAACTACTCGACGCCGATCGCAACGGATACTTCCTGCCCGGCGTACAGATTGACGATCGACCACGCTTTCCATGGCGCGGATTAATGATCGACGTCGCGCGTCACTTCCAAACAATGGAAGTTCTCAAGCGCAATCTCGACGGAATGGCTGCCATGAAGATGAACGTCTTTCACTGGCACCTCAGCGAGGACCAGGGCTTCCGCGTCGAGAGTAAAAAATTTCCGAAGCTGCACCAGCTCGGATCCGACGGCAACTACTTCACACAGGAACAGGTGAAAGAGATCATCGCGTACGCACGCGACCGCGGCATTCGCGTCGTGCCGGAGTTTGACATACCGGGCCACAGCACGAGCTGGCTAGTTGGTTATCCGGAGCTCGGCAGCGCGCCTGGTCCATACACGATCGAGCGCCGCCCGGGAATCTTCGAGCCGGCGCTCGACCCGACGCGCGAAGAAGTCTACAAGTTTCTCGACACGTTTCTCGGCGAGATGGCCGCGCTCTTCCCCGACGATTACCTGCACATCGGCGGCGACGAGAACGAAGGCAAGCAATGGGATCGCAATCCCGCGATCCAGGCCTACATGAAAAAGAACGGCATCAAAGACAACCACGCGTTGCAGGCTTACTTCAACACGCGCCTGTTGAAGATTCTTCAGAAACACAAGAAAAAGATGATCGGCTGGGACGAGATCCTGCAACCCGGGCTGCCGAATGACGTCGTGATTCACTCGTGGCGCGGCACTGCGGCGCTCGCGGAAGCCGCGCGTAAAGGTTACGACGGTATTCTCTCGAACGGCTATTACATCGATCTGATTCAACCCGCGTCGCAGCACTACGTTCCCGATCCACTTCCCGCCGACAGCACTCTGACGCCCGAAGAAGCAAAGCACGTTCTCGGTGGTGAAGCGACGATGTGGGCAGAGTGGGTCACACCCGAAACGATCGATTCTCGCATCTGGCCGCGCACCGCAGCGATCGCGGAAAGACTCTGGTCGCCGCGAACTGTGACTGATGTTCCAGACATGTATCGCCGCCTCGCAGTGATCAGTCTGCAACTGGAAGAACTCGGTCTAACACACAAGAGAAATCAGGAAATGATGTTGCGGCGCCTGGTGCGCGACGATGACATTGGACCACTGCGCACGCTTGTGTCCATTATCGAACCCGTGAAGGAATACCGGCGCTACCAGCAACGTCCGCAGACGATGCTCAGTCCGTTAACGGGCGTGATTGACGCTGCATTGCCGGACAGCGAAACTGGTCGGAAGTTTCAGTGGATGGTGTCGGAGTTTCTGAATGATGGTCCACGTTATCAGCTTTATCACGCGGAGTTGAGCCGGATGCTCGGTGACTGGCAAACTGCGGGTGCATCACTGAACCCCGTGATCGATCGCTCGCCGGCATTGAAAGAGATCAAGCCGCTCGCGCAAAATCTTTCACAACTCGGCGCGACGGGAATGGAGGCGCTAACTTACTTGAAACTCGGCATCCCGCCACCGAGAGACTGGCGCGAGCAGAGTTTGGCGAAGGTTGATGAGGCCGCGAAGCCGTATGGCGCGCTCGAGTTTGTGGTGATTGCAGGCGTGAAGCAGCTTGTGAACGCCGCTGCCGAAGTCAAACGTTAACAGGATTGACAGGATGTTTACAGGATTTACATGTTATTCCTGTAACATCCTGTATATCCTGTCAAAAACTGTCGCATGTTATTCGTACTCTTATTGCTGTTGACCTTCATCGGCGATGAGCAATGCCTCTCGTGTCACGAAAAGCAACGCACATATCTCAACACCGCGCATCATTTAACCTCACGCGAAGCAAATGCGACTTCGATTCTCGGTAGCTTCGCGCCCGGTAAAAACGTTCTAGCCACGCAACGCGAACTACATTATCGAATGGAAGCGCGCAACGGTAGTTTCTTCCAGGTCGGGATCCTCGGCACACCGCCCGACACCGTCTCGCTCGAGGAACGCTTCGATCTCGTTATCGGCTCGGGCCGCAAAGGACAAACATATCTCTACTGGGACAAGAACGATCAACTCTTTCAACTTCCAGTTTCTTACTGGACCGAAGTGGCGAGTTGGGTTAACAGTCCCGGCTACGGCGACACATCGATCGAGTTCAGCCGGCCGGTCCCGGCGCGTTGTCTCGAATGCCACGCGTCGTCATTCGAGGCGGTAACAAGCTCTGGCGTCGCGAATCGCTATCGTCGAACTGATTATGTGCTCGGCGTTTCGTGCGAGCGTTGTCATGGACCAGGCCAGCGACACGCGGAGCTGAATCGACCGGGTGCACCGAAGCCTGCCGATCAAGCAATCGTAAATCCCGCGAAATTACCACGCGATCGACAATTGGCGTTGTGTTCGCTATGCCACGGAGGAATCGGCGTCGCGAAGGCAGCTCCCTTCTCTTTCAAAGCGGGCGACGCCCTCGAAGATTTTTTGAAGTTGGAAATTCCGAAAGAGAACGAAGCGCTCGATGTACATGGAAATCAGGTAGCATTGCTGGAGCGGAGTAAGTGTTTCAAATCGTCGGCGATGACTTGCTCGACGTGTCACGACGTGCACGTGCGGCAACGCGACGTCGCAGACTTCTCAGAGCGCTGCATGGCCTGTCACAAAGTCGAGAGCTGTGGCTTATTTCCGAAGCGCGGCCGCGCAATCGTTGGGAAGTGCGTCGACTGTCACCTCCCAAATCAAACCTCAAATGTGATCTTCTCAACTCACGACGGCGTCCGCATTAGACCTAAGGTGAGGAATCACTGGATAAAGATTTATTAAGAGGTTTTCTCCCGCAGCGACGCAACGGCGCAACGAAGAAGGAAGTCCTCAGTTTTCTTGGCTGCGCCGTTGCGCCGCTGCGGGAGAAATTACTTCTTCTTGCTCTTAGCTGCCGCTCTCTCCGCATTTCGTTTGACGCAGTATTTCGTGATCTTACCGATCAATCCCAACGGGATAGGCTTATCCAGCGGAAACCGCACGGTGCCTTTCGAAATCTCATACTTAGCGAGGTCATCCTTGAACATCTCGATCGGTTTCGATCCAGGATAAAGCCCGACGTGGCTGGTCCAACCAGCGAAGTGGATTAGATTACCTTGCTGCACGAACGTCGGCATCCCATACTTTATCGCTTCCGCGGCATCAGGCGCCGCCTTCCGGATTGCGGCTCTCAGCTTCTCCAGATGCGGCTGCACATTTTCTGGACAGTCTGCGATGTATTCATCGATCGTAGTCGTTTGTTTGGCTCTCATCTTTACCTCGGAACAGGTTCGTTCGGTTTTGCGATGCGGATCCAGTGATCGGTAAACGACGCGTGCATGCCCGGCAACTCGACTTTCGGCATGTGACACGTCGCGCATTTATCCTTGCTGACCGGACAAGGCGCTGCGCTGCGTCGCTCAGTCTTCGCTTCCTTGGCTGTGGTTAAGTGACACGCTAAACACTTCGCATCGTAATACGCCGTTTCTTTCTTCAAGTGTTCGTGCGGATTGTGACACGCGAGACAACTCACGCGCGGATCGTTCGTGTTGTGACCACGACTATTGAACATCCGGTACGGTTGAAAGCGAATGTTGTTGATGCCTGACTGGCCCGGCAACAACATCGCCGACTCAAAACTCGTGTGACACGTGCCGCAGAACGATTGCGTGAGCTCGTGTGCACCGAGACCACCGGGATTGAAGATCTGCGGCTCATCCAACTTCTTTTCCTTCATCGCCACGAGATGCTTCTCACCGGGCCCATGACACGCTTCGCATTCAATACCCGGCCGCAAGCGATCGAGCTTTAACTCGAAACCGTTAACCGCGCCGGTCGTGTGACAGCCAAAACACTGTTGCGGCTCATCGCCGACAATCGCGCGTCCCAACGCATCTTCAAGCGATGCTGGAATATTCGTCCGGTGACCGATGGTGAAATCAAGCTGGCGCAGTTTTTCAAAATAGCTGACGCGCGTTTCGTAAAACACGTCGTTGTTACGAAAGACGTAAGTCTGGCCGATGTGGCCCTGACCAAAGCAATAGAGAATCGGCTTCGAGATACTATTTGTGCCGTCGGAAACTTTGTACGTAACGTTCTGGCCCTGACGTGCGATCTCGTAAGTATAGTTGCCGTTCTTGAATGTCAGGCGACCGCGTGCAGTGAGGATCTTGCAATCGGGCGCAACCTCCAAAGCCTGGGCCATCGGCGTATTTAGCTGGGCCGCTTCCTTCGGGTGACAATGGACGCATGCTTTGTTGCCGACAAACTTGATGCCGCGCGGGTCTGAGTTGGGCCGCCACTCTGAAAAAAACGTGTCCGTCTGCGCGCGGCCGAGTAAAACCAGGCCACAGATTACACCGATGATCGGAACGATTCTTTTAATCACTTTTTGATTCCGGAACCTTCGACAACTTTTATATAAGTGTTCAGGGGTGGGCTTGGGAGTTTATCAACCTTACCGCTGGGCCAGCGTATCTCGACAAAATCGATCTTCGTTGCACTCCCGACACCGAGAATCTCACGCGGATCGTGCGATGAAAGATAACTGCCGCCGCCTGTTTTCAGACGACTGCGCTTCAACGTTCCCGCCTGCCACGTGATCGTTGCGCCAACCGCCGCGGGATTGCTCTTCGTCGCGATCAACTGAAGCCCGATCCAGTTGTTGCGATTGCCGCCCTGGTTACGCAGCAACAATGGCGCCTCGCCGTTGTTTGAAGTGAGCACGTCTGCATCACCGTCGTTGTCAAAATCGCCGAGCGCCATACCGCGACCTGAAAACATCTTCGTAAAAACCGGCCCCGAGTTCGCGCTCACATCTTTAAAGTTGCGACCCGTGTTTTCGAACAACAGCAATGGCTCTTTGTGCCTCACGCGCGGAACCCGTGTTTCGATCATATCGTCAGGATGGCCGTTGACGAGAAACAGATCGGGATCGCCATCGTTATCGTAGTCAAAAAACTTCAAGCCCCAGCCGCTCAGCAGTTGTGTCGCTGGAGCAATCTCGCCGGGCTGATCGGTGAAGATCAACTCCTTATCGTTATGATAGAGACTGAAGAACTCCTGATCGATGTTGGCGACAAAAAGATCCTGCCAGCCGTCGCCATCGAAGTCAGCAGCATCAACGCCCATGCCCGAGCGCGGCCGTCCGGCTTCGCCATACGCCACGCCGGCTGCCAGTCCGATCTCCTCAAACTTGCCGCCACCTTTGTTGAGAAAGAGAAAGTTGGGCATCGTGTCGTTCGCGACAAAGAGATCCATCAAGCCATCGTTATTTACATCGGTGGCGACCGCGCCGAATGATTTGCCGGGCGATCCCGCGATGCCCGACTCGCGACTCACGTCCTGAAACGTGCCGTCGCCGTTATTGTGAAAGAGACGCGACGGCTGTGGTTTGAAGAGACGTGGAACGCAGTAATAACGCTGTTTCAGAGTCGGATCGGTACAGAGCGGATTTTGCGATTTGTCATAGAAGACGAAGCTGGAGACAAAGAGATCGAGCTTTGCGTCGTTATCATAATCGAACCACGTGGCGCAGGTGGACCAGCCCGGCGCCGTGACGCCGGCTTTGTCAGTCACGTCAGTAAACGTGCCGTTGCCGTTATTGCGATAGAGAATGTTCGAACCGTAATTAGTGACGTAGAGATCGATGTTGCCGTCGCCGTCGTAGTCGGCAGCAGCGACGCCCATACCGAATTTTCCACCTGCAACGCCGGCCTTGTCAGTCACGTCAGTGAACGTGCCGTCGTGGTTGTTGCGATAGAGCGCGTTTTTCAGAGGCGCTGCAGGCGTGAAGAAATCCGATGGACCACTGTTGACGAAATAGATATCCATCCAGCCGTCGTTGTCGTAGTCGAGAAAGGCGCAGCCCGCGCCGACTGTCTCAGGTAGTTGGCGATCCGGAGACATTGCGTTGTCGTGCTTCCAGGCAATCTTGCTTGTGGCTGGGGAGACTTCTTCGAATATTGGTTTTGGTTTTTGAGGAGCGTAAACCAATAGAAGCGTCAGAAGCCATAGACAATTTGTAGCGCGGATGAACACGGATTGGTTACGGATTGGACTTTGGGGGTAGCACGACGACGCCGTTGTTGCTGGCGCCTTTGGCTTTGAGTTGATCGATGATGCGTAGCTCTTCCTTGGCGCGCTCGGGCTCTTTGATGCGCGCGTACAGCAACGCGAGATTGTAGTGCGCCGTGGGCTCATTCGGATCGAGCTTCACCGCTGTCTCGAGTTCTTGTCGGGCGCGCACGTAGTTCTTGAGCTTCATGTAACTCGAGCCGAGGGCGATGCGCGCGTGCGCGTACGAAGGAAGCTGTCGCACCGCTTTTTCAAACAACACGATCGCGCCCGCGTCGTTGTTCTGCTCCTGCGCGACGAGGCCTAGATAGTAAAAGACTTCGGGTATCGGCGCGCTGGTTCGCGCGCTTTTCTCCAGCCACGTGCGCGCTTCGGCGTATTTCTTTTGATTGAGCAAAACGTAGCCGAGGTGTAGTTGGGCCTGCGCGTTGGTTGGCTCCAGCCCGAGCACACGACGGAAAAGTTTTTCCGCTTCGAAGAGATCGGTCTTCCGCAACCACGCGATGCCGAGCGCAAGCAGATACGATGGCTCTTTCGGTTTGAGCGAGACCGCTCGTTCCAGAGCCGACTTCGCTTCGTCGAACAGTCCAACACGCATCGCTTCGAGTGCAAACTTATAAAGAAAGTCTGTCGACGTGGAATCAGCGATAAGCGTTCCGACGCGATTCAGGTAGATGGCCACTTCGCGTTGCTCGCCTTTCACACGCGAGATTTGCGCGAGACCGAATAACGCACCGGCGTTGTCGAGCTTGTTATCGAGCGCCACGAGATAATTCTCTTCGGCTTTTTGCAGATCGTTCTTCGCCAGGTACGCATCGCCCAAGAGCACTTTAGCTTCGAGATTGTCGGGCTCGAGCGTGAGAATTTCGTTCAGTTGCGGGATGGCTTTGTCAGGAACGCGCTTGAGCAGGTAGAGATAGACCAGATTCATCCGCGCGCCGGTGAATTTCTTGTCGTTTTGCACCGCACGCAGAAACAACGACTCAGCTTCGGCGAGGCGTCCCTGCTTCGCGCGCACACTTCCCATCAGGTTGAGCGCCACTGGAAGGTCAGGCTGGAGTCTCAATACTTTGCTGAGTTCCTTATCCGCTTCGGCAAGTCGATCGTCCCGGATCAGCGCCGCCACTTGCTCAAACGCCTGCACGACGTCTGTGCTTTGCGCGCGAGCCGGGATTACAAAAAGGCACACAAGAAACAAGAGGCACAAAAGAAGAAGTGCTTCTCCCTTATGTGCTTTATGTGCCTTTTTGTAGCTGTTTGATGAATTCCTTTTCATCGACCTTGCCTTGACCTTCTTTGATCGTGATGATCCTATTCACGCCCACGTTTGCGATCTTGTCGACAGTGCCGCTGGGCCAACGCACCTGGATCGAATCAACTTTAGTGCGTTTTTCGAGACCGAAGTGCAGCCGGAGATCGCTCTGCGAGATGTAACTGTCGCCACTGCGCACCTGATCGGTTTGCGTTAAATCACCTGACACGACCGTCACGCGCGCACCGATGCCATCGCGATTACTCTTCACACCTATCGTCTTGATCAGAATCGAATTGTTAGTGTTTGCGCCGTCGTTGCGCAAGAGTTGTGGTGGTCCATCGAGATCCGCGATCAAGAGATCCACGTCGCCGTCGTTGTCGATGTCACCAAACGCGACCCCGCGACTGGCACGAGTCTCAGTAAGCACTGCACCAAAGTCCGCCGAGATCTCGCTGAACGTCGAATCGCGATCGTTCCGGTGCAGCAGTCGCTGCTGTTTATAAGCGGGCAGTTGCGGGTAGACGTGGCCGTTCGCGACAAACAGATCTACCCAACCGTCGTTGTCGTAATCAAAAAACTTCGTGCCCCAACCGACGTGCGGGAGGCTCACCGCTGCGACCTTCGCCGCATATGAAAGATCGGTAAACGAATTCTTACCGTCGTTATGATAGAGCGTGTTGTATTCGTCAGCGAAGTTTGTGATGAAGATGTCGAGCCTGCCGTCGTGATCGTAATCGCCCGCGGTCACGCCCATGCAGCCCTGCTCGCTGCCGTTTTCGTTGACGGCTGTGCCGGCGGTAAATCCGATCTCTTTGAACGTGCCGTCGCCGTTATTGCGATAGTGAAAGTTTGGCGTGGAATCGTTGGC
>DATFDT010000047.1:0-8314 GCA_035251975.1 Pyrinomonadaceae bacterium
TCACGATGCCGGCGATTTTGATTCTCGGATTTGATCTCGAGTTATCGCGTGTGATGTTGGTTTCGGTGCTCGGCGGACTGCTCGGCATCCTGATGATGATTCCCTTGCGACGCGCGCTCATCGTCGCTCAACACGGATTTCTAAAATATCCCGAAGGCACTGCTTGCGCCGAAGTGTTGAAGGCAGGCGCTTCTGATGAATCTCGCGCCGCCGCACGCGAAGGATCGAGAGATACCACGGTCGTCGATCAAGCTGCGACCGGGGGCAAGACGATCATCAGTGGTTTCGGTATCGGTTTTCTTTACTACGGTATCGAACAGATCTTTAAGACCTGGAAAGAATATCCGAGCAAGGTCTTCGGCAAACCGTTCGAGGGTGGCTCAATCTCGATCGAAAACAATCCCGCGCTGCTCGGTGTCGGTTACATTATTGGACCGCGCATCGCGTCGATCATGGTCGCTGGCGGCGTGCTCGCATACCTCGTTTTGATTCCGGCGATCAAATACTTCGGCGGCGGCTGGATGACGCCGCTCGCCCCCGAAACTACTCACCTGATCAAAGACATGAGCGTCTCGCAGATTCAAAAGGGCTACATCCTTTACATCGGCGCGGGCGCTGTTGCAGCGGGTGGAATTATCAGTCTGTTCCGATCGCTGCCGGTGATTTGGAGCGGTTTGAAAGGCGGCCTCGCCGACTTGCGACGATCTGGTACGGGCTCAAATGACAACGCACCGCGCACGGACCAGGACCTTTCGATGAAGTTTGTGCTCGCCGGAATCATCGCGTTGATGGTCGTCATCATGGTCGTTCCGCAGCTTAATTTGCGCTTCAACATTCTCGGCGCGATTCTGATCATCGCGTTTGGATTTCTGTTCGTAACGGTTTCGTCGCGACTGACGGGTGAAGTCGGATCTTCGTCAAATCCGATTTCGGGAATGACGGTCGCAACGCTGCTGCTGACGTGTCTCGTGTTTTTAGTTATTGGTTGGACCGCACCGCCGTACTTCGTAACCGCGCTTTCGATCGGCGGCATCGTTTGTATCGCGGCTTCGAATGGTGGAACGACGTCTCAGGACTTAAAGACCGGCTTTCTCGTCGGTGCTACACCCAAGTCTCAGCAGATCGCGATTCTCGTCGGCGCTCTTGTTTCCGCACTCGCGCTTGGACCAATCCTGCTGGCGATGAATCAATCGGGCAGTGTTTACGTGCCCGTGGCTCAGAACAAGGATTTCAGTTTCCCCGCGGATTTCAAGTTTACGCCCGATCAGTACGTCAAGAGCGGCGACCAGCCCAAGAAAGAGCGGCTGCAAGGCGGACAAGCGAGCGCTGATACGAATGAATACAACGTCGTACACAAGACGACTACCGATTACGGTCCGGCCGGACGTTACTTCGTGAACGACCAGGGCGTGCCGGTTTATCTCGCGGATCCCGGTATTAACGGTATCTACGATAAGGTTCCGGGCACGAACAACACCGTCGCGAAGTTCACCGCGCCGAAGGCAACGTTGATGTCTTACATCATCAAGGGAATTCTGAGTCGCGAGCTTCCGTGGGGGCTTGTGTTGCTCGGAGTGATGATCACGATTGTGCTCGAGTTGAGCGGTGTGCCTTCACTTGCTTTCGCGGTCGGTGTTTACTTGCCAATCTCGACGTCGGCGCCGATCTTTGTTGGCGGCGCGGTGCGTTGGTTAGTCGACAAGTACCTGCGGAAGAAGCCGGAGAATATGAATCTCAGCGAAGAACAGATGGCGGCTGAGACTGACAAGAGTCCTGGTGTGCTGCTCGCGTCGGGTTACATCGCTGGTGCGACGCTCGCGGGCGTGATCTTCGCGTTCCTGAATTTGAGGGAAGGCATCGTGGCGCAGTTGAAGGTTTTCGAAGAATGGGCGACGCACCACAATCCGTTCTTCGAAGGTCCGAATTCGGACATGCTGGGAATGATTCCGTTCCTGATACTCACGATTCTGCTGTATCTTGTGGGACGGGAGTTGGTACTCAAACCGACGCCAATCGCTCGTCGCGAAGAATGAACACGTAAACGACAACTGTAGGGGTGGCCCTCCGTGGCCGCCCGTGCGATAAATTAAGAGCGGGTGGCCACAGAGGGCCGCCCCTACAGTTGTTTGTTAACAGCCAAATTATATGCGCACTAGATTTATTACCGCTTTTCTCCTGACCTTTCTTTTATGTTTCACCTCATTCGCACAGGCTCCGCGTACGCCGACTGAAACAATGCGCGAGTTTTACCGCATGATGCGCGAGAAGAAGTTTCGCGAAGCGTTCGATATCACCATCTATCGCGCGGCGATCGAGGGCCTTTCGACGCAGGAGTTCGACGATCTCAAACCCGATTTCGACAAGATGGCCATCGCGGTCAGCGAGAAGATCCCCGAGAAGGTCGACATCACGGGGGAACAGATCAGCGGCGACGCTGCGACCGTCTTCGTGAAAGTAGTCGACGCCGACGGCAAGGAAAAGATCGAGCCCGCGTCGCTGATCAAGATCGACAACGCCTGGATCGTAGGCGATCGCGAGAACCTCGAGCTGGTCCGCAAGGAAGGCAAGAAGTTTTTCTTCGAGGCCCGCATTAATGCCCACCACAGCGACGTCCAGGACATGTTGACGCGCATCTCGCTTGCCCAGGTGGTCTACGCACAGGGCCACAACGGCCAGTTTGGCAACATGGCTGAGCTAATCACCGGCGGCCTCGTCCCGAAAGACATCGAAGGCCCCGAAACTACCGGCTACCGCTTTCAGGTGTTCCGCGCCACGGATGGAAAGTCGTGGTATGCGACCGCCGAACCCGCGCAGTACGGCCGCTCGGGCCGTCTTTCGTTCTACCTCGACGCTTCGGGAGTGCGAAGCGGCGACGAAGCCGGCAAACCTTTAGTGGTAAAGAATTAAAGTATTGCGCTACTGCGAGCAGGTTTTCTAGAATGCTCGTGCGGCGAACTGCCCCCGATCGTGCCCTTCCTCAATTGGTCCGAGAATCTCTCTAGCGGTTTCGAAGGATGTCGGAGCTACCACGTAGAATCGTGTCGCAATTGCGCCGTTTTATCGGAAACCGGCGACATTCTAAGCGTGTGCGGACGCGTCTGGCCTTCACCCTGAGCTTGTCAGATCCGCGTGTGAGCATGAACGGTTCCCGGCGCTTACCAAGTCTCAACGGGCACACATTGGACGTCAGTAGCACGGGTTTGGCGCTGATTGTTCCGGCAATCCGGATCGGTGAACATTACCTTGCTGGAGCCGATCGTAAGCTGCACGTGAAGCTCGAGTTGCCGAGTGGACCACTCGAGATGAGGGTGGTCACGGTCAGGTATGAGAATCTGGAAGACGGGAGTGGATACCTGATCGGCGCTCGGATTCTGGAGATCAGCGATGCGGATCGGACGAGTTTTGAAAGCTACGTGGCGAAGGTGATGGATCAGCAGCAAGCCTGAAGAATAGAACAAGTCAGGAAGAGGGGCTTGCCTCCGCTCGTCCAATCCAAGCTACAGCGGGGGCAAGCCCCTCTTCCTGACTTGTTCTTTCTAGTCGAAGTGCAGCACGCCGAATACATCGGGTACGTGAAAGTTAGGTTCTGGTGTACTTGTTGGTAGCCAGGCGAGGTAACGCTCGGGCGCTTCCGGGCCGATACAGCGAAACACATTTGCTCGCCAGACATCGCCAGCCGACGGTTTAGGGAGCGCCTCGCTCCACGGAATTCTCATCCCGACGAGTAACCGTTCATCTTCGAGCTTCGCAGCGGTCGTGAAACCTGAAGCAAAATCCCAATCCGTTTCTCTGCCTTCCGGTCGCACCACGATTCCGAGATCGATCCATTCGCCTGTCGGAGCTGCTTCAAACTCGAAATACCGCCAAGGCTGCGTGGGATCGGGCGCGAGGAAGATCTCGCAAACGTCGCGATCCCACAGTCCCAGTGTCTTTGTGTTTATGATTGGATTTTCAGAGACGATCAGCGGCTCCTGCTGTTTTCCAACAAACCGCACGTGCAGCGCTTCATCAGACCAGCAAACTCTTGCTTCAGCATGCCGCGACGGTATAGCCGGCTCACCAGACCAGTAATGCTCGATCTGTACGGGCTGACACTGCTGCCAGATTGAGTTATCAAAGTCGGATGGGCAGATGGGTCGATCGATGTGGTGCGCGATTAAGGAACTCATCTCGATTTCAACGCGTTCATACAGTCGTCCAACAACTTCACCGGATCTTCACTCGTAAACACACGCGCCGTGCTCGTCCGCTTGCCAAACTTCTGCATCAAGTACTCCGACTCGTCAGCAACACCACCCGTCCCCGTCAAACACCCGATAATCTTCCCTTCATCGTACGCAATCGTGAACTCGTTCAACGATCCCATCGCTCCCGACACAAATAGCACGATATCGCTCGACCTCACGAGCACGACATTTCGCCCTTTCAACCCAAAACCCGTGTAGATCAACGCATCGCACGCATCGACCGGCAACTTGTACAACTCGCTGTGCTCGCGTTTATTGCTCGCGGGCGAGATGCCGATATGGAAGCTCCCCGCTTCGTGCGCCGTCTTACCAACGACGTAAACAAGGCCCGTCGTCCCGCCCGTAAGCAGTAACACATCCTTGCCGGCAATCACGTGCGCGAGCCGCTCGGCCTTGTCGACAAGCGTGTTGCCGGTCTCGAGCCGCGCGCTCTCAGCAGCGGCCGAACCCATCACTCCGACTTTAGTCTTCATAATTATTCTGTCGACTGGTGAACAACCTGTTGCTCGTCAACTCTTACACGCGCCACACGTTCTTCACGATCCCACCAACGCTGTGTGATGAACCACACAATACCCGGCAGCAGAAAGAAAGTGCCAACCCCAACCGTCACGATTCGCGGCGAGATCTTAAACCGGTCCAACAGCTCGCCAGTGACGTAGTTAGATGCTGCCATAGTTAAAGTCACTAACGCCAACTCCGCCGCAAACACGCGCCCGCGAAAATTATCAACAACCTCACGTTGCAATATCACTGTGGAAAAAACCCAGAGAATACTGCCGCCACAGTGCGCGATTCCCAGCACGACGAGCGCAAAAATAAAACTCGTCGCACTGCCAAACATTATGTAAAAGATGCCGCCAATCAGGAACGCGATCCCGATCGACGCCTGCATGCGCCGGTTTCCTTCACCTGCAATCCGCCGCGCGACGATCGGACCCACTGCTGTCCCAATCCCCCGCGCAGCAAACAGAACTCCGATTCCACCCGCCGCGTCCTTGCCAACCGGGAAGATGCGTTCGCCAAACACCGCCAGCAGCGTCAGTATGCCACCGCCGATTCCCCACGCTGGTTTCACGAGCAACGCTGCCAGGACGCGTGGTCGATCCTTAACATACTTGATACCTTCAATCGTCTCGCCGATCCCTAAAAGCCGGCTCAGCGACACTTTTTGTCGTTCCCGTTTTTTACGTTTCGGAAGGCGAATACTTGCAATCAACGCCGCCGACAGCAAATAGGTCACGGCATCGAGAATGAATGCGGCATCAGTTCCAAACAAACTGGTGATGAAGCCCCCGATCGCCGCGCCGATAGTGAGCATCGCCGACCACGTCACCGACGAGATCGCGTTCGCGGCCACCAGCTCGCGATCTTCAACAATCGATGGTATCGCCGCCGTCTTCGCAGGCTCGAAGAACGTCGAGAGTCCGAGTTGAAACACGGTCAGCACGTAGATGATCCACAACTGATCCGGACGGCGCACAAACAAAAACCCGAGTACCACGAACGCGCGCAGGATGTCTGACACGATCATGATTCGCTGGCGGCTGAACCGGTCAGCAATCACGCCCGAGATAGGTCCGAAGAAAAAGCTGGGAACGAAGCGCGCGACGAGAAGCAGACCGACGTCACGACCCGAGCCCGTGAGTTTAAGAATGATCGTGTAGAGCGCGATGGTGTCAAACCAGTCGCCCATCTGGCTGACAACCTGCCCGAGCCACAGTTGTCTGAAGCTGCGGTTCCTTCGCAGCAGATCAATGTATCCGACGTGAGTGGGCAAGTTCTCCATACTCTAGCGGCCCAGAGTAACCAGCCTGACTGAAATTCTCAATCTGACCTGTCAAAATGGAATGACTCACAATCAACAATCGCGAATTCGCGGAAATCTTAACGGCACGACAGTTGAAATATGGACGGCGCGGCGCAGAAGCCATTGGCTTCGCGGGTCCTCCGCACGGGGCCCGTAGCCGCAGAGTTCTATGACAATAACGAGTCGTCAAACATCTCACCCAGCACGGCAACCCGACCGTATCGGGTTGCCACTTGCCCAATTCACCGGAGAGAGCGCTGAGTTGCTCCCAGCTCTGTCTCCGGTCGCGTCGGTGCGCGCATCGCTGGGTCACTGGTGGCACACAAACCAGTTGTGGATTGCGTGGATACTGCTCGGTGTGCCGCTCGTGCTCGAATTAATCTACGGCACGTTTCTCTTGCCCTATCTCATCCTGACCCCAATCTCAATACTTGCAACTTATTTGATCTACCGCAGCGCGCGTGCGCGTCTGCAATCGAAGACCAGCGAGATCGAAGCGCTCAGTGAACTTCATCTTGCAACTGCAGAAGCACTCGCGACCGCGATCGACGCCAAGGATCAAACAACTCATTGTCACGTACGTCGCGTGCAGATCTACGCCGCCGGCATGGGCGAAGTGTTTGGTCTTTCGCCTGAAGAGATCGCAGCGCTCAAAGCCGGTGCGTTGCTACATGACATCGGCAAACTCGCCGTTCCGCCGCACATTTTGAATAAACCCGGACCTCTGACTCATGCTGAGTTTGAGAAGATGAAGATCCATACGGTCGTTGGCGCCCAGATCCTCGGTCGTGTGGACTTTCCTTATCCAGTGATTCCGATCGTCAGGCATCACCACGAACAATGGGACGGCCGTGGTTATCCTGACCGTCTGCGCGGTGAACAGATCCCCATCACCGCGCGCATTATCTCCGTTGTCGATTGTTTCGACTCGATTCGCGAAGATCGACCGTTTCGCCGCGGCATGACGCTCGACGAAGCGACTGCACTGCTGCTGCGCGGTTCCGGGATTCATTTCGACCCGGTCGTCGTCGAGCAGTTCATCAAACACTTGCCGCGTCTTGACGCCGAGATTGAACGTCTCGGTCTGCAACATCAATGCGCAAACTATTCATCCGAGCCGCCGATTCAACTCAGCGAAGTTGATATGAGTCAGACGCGTGAGCGCGGCTCTTACATCGCTTATGATCAGATCAAGAAGGCGCATCGTGAAGTTTATGCGTTGTACGAGATTGCCCGCACGTTTGGCACTTCGCTGAACGTCGAGCACACGCTCGAGATACTCGTCGACAAGGTGGGCCACGTGGTCCCGTTCGATACGTGCATCGTTTACTTCTACGACGATCAGAAAGGTTACGCTACCGCACGACACGTCGCCGGCAAGCACATTCAGAAGCTGGCCGGACGTTGCATCGCGCTCGGTGAAGGCGTCACGGGTTTTGCGCTCGCGAATCGAAGCGCTGTTAACCAGCTACATCCGAGTCTTGATTTCACCGACATAAATCCTGATGCGGGCGTTAAGTATCGATCGATGGCGTCGTTGCCGTTGTTCAAAGACGACGTGTTGCTCGGCGCGCTCTCTGTCTACTCAGCGGAGCTCGAGCAATACACTGACGATCACATGCGTTTGCTGGAAACTGTGACGCGGCTTGCTTCAGACGCGCTGGGAAATGCTATGCAGCACGCTGAAGCGGAGTCGAATGCGCTGACCGATCCGCTCACGGGGTTGCCAAACGGGCGTTACCTGTCTCTACGTTTTGAAGAAGAGGCCGCGCGCGCGCGCCGCACTGATCGCACGTTCCAGGTTGTGATGCTCGATCTAGATGAGTTTAAGAACGTCAACGATACTTACGGGCACAAAGCAGGCGACAAGATGTTGCGCGAAGTGGCGCATCTGATCGCGGGCCAGTTGCGTGAATATGACTTTCTGGCGCGTTCCGGTGGCGATGAGTTTGTCGCGCTCGTACAGGAGGTTGTCGGAGCGCAGGTTGAGGATTTGTGCATGCGTATCGAGAGTGCGGTGTCGAAGTTCTCGCTGCCGCTCGGACGAAACCGTTCTGCGCATGTCGGGATTAGTATTGGTACGGCGACATTCGGGGTCGATGGCGACACGTTAGACCAACTCGTAGTCGCTGCCGATAACGAGATGTACCGTATGAAGTCGACCCACCGCGTGGGCCGCACTCTTCCCGACCCAGCCACCGAAGTAACCTCCTTACAATGAAACCATCCAAAGCGGGGGCAAGCCCCTCTTCCTGAC
>DATFDT010000048.1:0-3914 GCA_035251975.1 Pyrinomonadaceae bacterium
GGTGGACAGACGGTAACGATCAATGTCAGCCGATAAACAGAACAAGTCAGGAAGAGGGGCTTGCCCCCGCCTTTGCTTGGATTGGACGGGCGGGGGCAAGCCCCTCTTCCTGACTTGTTCGCCTCCACCCGTTCCTGTCGGTTGCTACGGGTGTTGATGGTTGCGGCCGTTTTGAGGAGTTGATTCGTAGGGAAAGACCTTGTTGAATGACATGTCGTTACGATCGACACCATCGCCTGCAGGACCACGAATGATTAGGTTATTCGGATCTCGGAGATCGCTGATCAGCGCAGTGACAGCGATATCCACAACATCGTCTCCAAAGCGACGACCGTTGGGCCACCCTCCTGGAATAAATCCACCGTTCTTGAACGGATCCTGAATGTTGCTTTTCAACACGTCCCCGCCGAAGATACTCAATCGCGAGAAACCGACATCGTCAGGATTGGCTGTGCTGCCGCCGGCAAGACGCGCTCTAGTCGTCGAGAGATCAACTTTGATCAGATCCGGAATGTAAATGCCGGCAATGTCCGTGCGGTTAGTCTCCGGCGCAACCGGCGACTTGAAGACCAGCAGATTGATCAACCGCGCGAGCTCCGGTGTTTCAGCATACTTCCTGAAAAGCTCACTATCGTCACTGGGACTCGTGCGGCTGTACAGATCCTTATCAGCAATCGCGACGAGGCCTTCGTTGAACAGCGGATTTCCCTGGCGTGCAACCTGGACGAATGGCCCATTGTTCTTCGTCGAGTGCTTCTCATTCAACACTCTTACCGATTGCCTGCTCGTGGTTGCATAAACACCTGCCATCTGCTGGTCGCCGCCGAGTTCTGCAATCGGAACATCAAGCGCCATCAAGTGGAGATTGAAGCCACCCTGCGAGTCCTTGCCGGGATTGCTGAGTTTGAGCAGATCGAATATCGACTGAATATCCGCGTAAAACCCGTCATCACGCTGGCCGGCAAACGCAATGTAGCCATTCGACAATTCCGCGATCGACTCGCGTGTATATCGATCGAGCTCGGTCTCCGTCGCGACCCCATCTCGCGCACGGTTCTCGCCGTCGTTACCCTCGTTGTAAAACGGCGTCGCGTTGCCCTGGTTGTTAGGTGGAACCACTCCCGTGCCCAGCACCGTTTCACGATGCGTGCGGTGGTCCACCTTCGTAACTGTGTACGTTTGCGTCAGATTTTGATTCGCATCGTCCACGTGCTGCACAACGCCAAGGTACGATTGCAGTATCGTGTTTTGGTTTTTGAAGCGTGTGCTGAAACGAAACTGATAACTCAATGTGGCGCGTCCGGCTGCGACGTCAGGACCAAGCGCCACATGAATCTCATACAAAACATTGTCATCGAAGTTGTACTCGTTGGGACCGATTCCGGGCTCCTGATGCGGGTACACACCAAGCGCAAGCACGAGGGACTTTTGCGGTCCATCCTGATCGACGAAGGCGTAAACGTCCGTGGTATTGGCGGCCGGATCGAGTGTGATCGGTGGCGCGTCCATGTGACTCGAAGCGAGCGTGTTTGCCGGTAGAATTAACGCGAGCATAAGTATCGCGACTACCTGTTTCCAGACCTGTTTAGACATTTTAGGGTTACTCCTTTTATTTGATACCGACCTTTTTGCGCCACGCCTCGAGCTGCGCACGCTCACTCGGCAACAGCATCTGCTGTATCGCGGAAGCTTGTTGCAGTCGTCGCTTTGCTTGGGTGACGTCGTTGTTGAGTGCGGCGATGATGCCGGCGTGCAGGAACAGGCGGGCGTCAACTGTTCCTTCTGATAAAACTTGCGTCGCATGTAGTTGTGCTTCCGCGGAGCGCCCGGCCCTAGCGAGCGACCACGCGAAAGCATCGTGTGTGAAGACGTCTCCGCGATTGGTTAATTCCTGCTGGGCCATCCGGACAGCTTGTTCAACGTTCTCACCACGAGTTGCGAGAAAGAGCGACATGGCGCGCGGATCTTCAGTAGCGCCACGCGCGATGATCTGTGATTCGATTTGTTTCGCGCGATCGCGATCGCCTGTTAGCGCGAAAGCGTCTGCCAACGCCCATTGATATTCCGGCAGCGGGTTTAACTTTGCCGCGCGCTGCAACTCGACAACTGCATCGGCCAGGCGATGCAGAGCGAGAAGTATTCGACCGCGGGCCAGCAGTGCGGGCGCGTAGTCGGGTTGCAGGGCGAGCCCCGCACTGCTTGATTCGAGCGCTTGTTTCGTTGCGCCTTGCTGCAATCGATAAAGTGATAATCGCGTGTAAGCCCAGGCTGCTGCTTCAGGATCGTGAGGACTGCTACCGCTGACGGCCAGCCTCATCAATTCGATCGCGCCGTTCAGATCACCAGTCAGCCAGCGTACGTGAGCGGCACGCGCGTACGATTGCAGATCAGGGCGGAGATCGATCATCTTCTGGTAAGCCGCGGCGCCTTCACGAACCTTGCCCTGATCGATTAGCACGTCTCCGAGAACACCGTAATCAAATGGCCGTTCACGTGTGCTCACGAGCTCGCGCGCGGTAGTTTCGGCCTCATTGAAGCGATGCAGACTTTGCAGTGCGTGAGCGCGCAATAGCAGCGCGTCCGGACCTCTCGCGCCGTTTGCTTCCATGCACTGAGCGCATTGTTCTGCGAGGTTGTAGTAGCTTGCGTCGAAGGTGAGTCGGGCTTTTTTCACGAAGGTCCATCCGAGACGCTCCAAAAGGGACGTCGATCCATTGCGGACGAGTGTTTGTTGTCGCGCAATTTCTTCGTCGATGGGTTCAGTCCCATTCAACGAAGCCAAAACAAAACGGCAGGCCGCAGTCTCCGGTGGACTTTTTTCCGCGTGAAGAATCGTTTTGCGGCTTGCGATCAGAACAAAGAGAAGTATCAACGACCCCAGGACTGCGAGCGCTTTGTTTGTCATATCGTGATTTACGGATGAGAGTGAGGTATTGGATTTAACTCTGCGTAATCTCTGTGTCCTCTGCGCCTCGGCGGTTTACATGCGTTTTTACCGCAGAGGCGCAGAGGTCGCAGAGATCACGCAGAGTTGAAGCCTTGACTTTTTCTGGTGCTCCAATAGAGTGAGAAGTGATGAGTAACAGCGTCGCCGCTAATCTGCCGAAAGAGATGCAGTCGCATCACTACCCGATCCTCTACCAGGTTGAGGACACTCACTGGTGGTATGTCGGTCGACGCCGGATCATCCAATCTCTCGTAGAGAAAATTTCCACAACGCTGAAGACTGAGAGAATTCTTGACGTCGGATGCGGCACCGGAGCGAATCTCAAGATGCTCGCTGCGTACGGGAAAGCCGAAGGTGTCGATATCTCTCCGCAAGCCGTCGACTTCTGCCACGAGCGCGGTTTGAGCTCCGTCAAGCTCGGAGCCATCGAGCAGTTACCTTACGAAAACGATTCTTTTGAACTGGTCACCGCACTCGACGTAATCGAGCACCTTGACGACGACATTGCCGGACTGCGCGAGATGAGGCGAGTCGTGCGTCGCGACGGACGCATCCTCGTCTTTGTTCCAGCGTTCATGTTTCTTTGGGGTGTTCAGGATGATGTAAGCAATCACCGGCGGCGCTACACGTTGCCGCGCTTGTTGAAGGCAGTAGAAGAGGCAGGCTTCTCCGTCGAGTGGTCCAGCTACGCAAACATCAGCTTTTTTCTACCCGTGCTGGTCGTGCGTTCCGTGATGCGCTGGCTTGGTTTGCGCGCGGATACGGAATACGGGATCAACATTTCCTTGATGAATGGTCCATTCAGTTCGTTGTTTGCTGCTGAGCGATTTGTTTTTAAGCGTGGAAGACTTCCGTTTGGCGTGTCCGCGGTCTGCATTGCGCGGCGAAAGTAGGGCATCAACGACGGGCGGCCACGGAGGGCCGCCCCTACAGTTGTTGCTCATCCGCCACACCCAATGATGTTGCG